>NZ_DATIGV010000043.1:0-21957 GCF_035481345.1 Hydrogenophaga sp.
TCGCTCGCCGCAATGCCGGTGCCGAAGCTGAGCTTGTCCAGGTACTGGCTGCTCCCGCTGTGCGGCCCGTTGTCGGTGATGACATCGGCCCCGTCGCCCCGGTTGAACACGTAGGTGTCGTTGTAGTAGCTGCCGGTGATGCTGTCATTGCCCGCACCGCCGATGTAGGTGGTGGACTGCTCCGTGCCACTGCTCAGCTTGAGCACGTCATCACCCGCGCCACCATCGAGCACATCCCAGTGCCCGACCGCCGTCAGCGTGTCGTTGCCTTGGCCACCGTAGAGGTACTCGGACCCAGCGCTGTTACCCGTGATGCTGTTGTCCAGCGCGTTGCCGATCACCGTGAAGCCGGCTTGCGCGGCCGATGCAGTGAACGACGTGGCCTCGCTGCCCATCCAGGCCAGCTTCTCCGCGGTCAACAAGGCCGTCACGTCCGGCGTGATCTCCACCGAGGTCAGCACCGCTGCCATGGTGTCTTCAAACGCCCAGCCCACCCCTAGCAGCGCTTCGCTGCCATAGCGCCGCAGGTCCGTCAGGTCCTTGATGGCATTGAGCGCGTCCGTCTGCGCGGCCTGAAGCACCAGCGCTTCGATGCCCGACGTATCGAACTCGAGACCGGCCTCGCCAATCGTCAGCTCCACCGCATCCAGATACGGCTTCAAGCGCGTCTGCATCACCAGCGCGCCGTACACGCTTTCCTTCAGCGCCTCATACGCCTGCTGCAGGAACGCCACCTGCTGCGGCACTGGCCCGACGCTGTAGCTCGTCACCCCATTGACCGTTGTGCCCGACTGCCCCACCGGCATCGCGCTGCCCACCGGCGCATAGAACCGGCTGCCATTGAACGCCTCCAGCACACCGATCAGGTTGCGGTACTGCTGCGCCGTCATGCCCGAGGGCGGGCTCAGCGTGACCGAGCCTCCCAAGTACTCCTCCAGGCTGCTCCAGTAGCTCGACGTCTGCGCCCACTGCGTGATCAGGTCGTCCAGTAGGGCCCGCTGCGCATCCCGCGTCGTGGCCGCCGAGAACGCCGCCACCACCGCCTCCAGCTCATCAGCCTGCGTGCCCGCCAGGCTCATCGCCGCCCTCAGGTTCCTCACCATCCCCGAGCCGTTCATCTGCGGCAGCGCGAGCGCGCCTTCGCTGATCACCACCGGGTTGCCCCCATCACCGTTGTGGTCCACCACCTCCGGCGGGATCTGCGAGAAGAAACCGTTGGCCTGCAGATCGATCGCGCCCACCGTGCGGTTGACCCCATTGCGCGTGAACGTGGTGCTCAGCGCCACGCGGTTGTTGTTGATGGTCTGCCCGGCCTGCGGGCCGGTGCTGGAGCCGTTGAGCCCGATGCGCGTGATGCCCAGCGCATCAAGCGCGCTGAGCTCATCGGCCTGGCTGATGCCGTCCTGGTTCGCATCGCGCCAGACCTGCAGTTGGCCCCAGGCGGCATCCGCGCTGGTGATCTGGCCGTCGCCGTTGGAGTCCAGGTCGGCCAGGGCATCGAAGCCCTGGGTGGCGAGCTGGCCGTTGCTCTTGACGGTGTCCACGCCGAAGAGCTCGCGCCCGGAGTCGATGCTGCCGTTGCCATTGAGGTCGCGCACGAGGAAGCCGTCGTCGGGGCGAGCCCAGCCGGTGCCGGTCTTGATGCCGTCGGCGTTGTGGTCGAAGAGTGTGTTGGCGGAGGCGGCGCTCAGTTCGAGACCGTCGCCATCGAGGTCCAGGACCAGGGGGTCGCGTTGCAGAACTACTGCTCGGGCGGAGTTGAAGCCGGTGTTGACCACCGGACTTACGTTGTCCCAAAGGTTGAACCCGACGTACTGCCAGATAGGATTCCATACCAACGTTTGAACAAAATCAGTCCAGATGTTGTTCGGCTCCATTCCAGGCGACAACTCATGAGGAATGACCCCTGCCTCCGCCAATGCCGTTAGCGCCCACACCGTGCAATGAGAGCCAAAAGCTAGGGAATATGGAGGCGGATGTGCAGTAGTTCGGTCGATGTAACCCACCAATCGATCAAACTCTTCTTGACCAATTAGAAAAACACCGCTACTGGCGTTGTGCTGTGTAACCAAGTCATCTCGAACCTCTCCTGGCCCATTTAGCCCTCCGAGGCCTTCCTCGGCTGGATAAAAGCCTCTCGCCATGATGGTTCCGTCTGGATACTCAATATTGATCCATGTATGAATTCGAGCATTGTCCGTAAGCACACCTGAGCGTATTTCGACTTTGTACATTACCTTTCCTCCTTCAAAATCACATGAACCACAGGCTTTGCCCCAGAAAATATACGAACCCTTTCCTCCCTTGATTCCTGATAGCCCTGTAACTCCACAGTGACGCGCTTGTCATTTGCATAGTATGCATTGATCACAACTTGCACAACCCGATTGATGGCTTGCGGCTTTATTGTGTGAATTTTGTATATTTGCACAGACCTATGCTCGTCAGTCCCGCCGCGATACACGAGCTCCTTTCGAACACACTCACTTACGTCCTTACAAACCCCTTCGTCGATAAATATCCCAATTGCCTCCCTAGCAAGTTGATCCGCCTGCTCTGGAAACGTGAAGGGGCCAGCCTGCGTCGAAGGCAAGATCTGCGTCGAGAAGAGCGCCGCAATCAAGTATCGCTTTCCATTTGTCATAAAAGCTCCAGTTCAAGCTGTTGATCTAAGCTGCAGATTGAGCAATGTCCTTCTCGTTTCCGGAAACTATGCACCCTAGCCGCCAAAGAGCCAAGGAATGGCCAAAGCCTTGAAGAGCGCCATACGTGAACACCGCAGTCGAGACTGCGGTAGTTGCAGCTACTTGAGCAACCAGCTTTGCAACATCCGCCGCCAAATCAGTAGAATCTCCCAATTCGATTGCGGATTTGATGCTATCAAGGGTCTTGAAGATTGATACAAGCCCAGAATTAGACATGATCAGAACACTCCCATACGGATAAGGGGCACAAGAATGGCAAACGCAGAAACGCCGGCAATTGATGGCAGATGCAATTTCTTCTCAAGAGCGATCCCAGATCTATGCCAGAGATGTACAAGCATGAGCAAAATAGACATCGCCAATAGCCCTGCAATGTCGAGATTGCCGCTGACCACTGGAGGGCGGGCCACCAATCCATGACTCAGCGCCAATCCAGCAAGAAAATAAGCGAGCGACGCCAGAATGGCGTACATCCCATCTACTGTCCCAACGAAAACTTGGCGGACGTAAGTCAAATCATTCTGTGAACTCAATTTACACCTCCACTATTTGATAGAACACTGATTACGACGCGGTTGTTGTTGATGGTTTGCCCCGCCTGCGGGCCGGTGCTGGAGCCGTTGAGCCCGATGCGCGTGATGCCCAGCGCATCGAGCGCGCTGAGTTCACCGGCCTGGCTGATGCCGCTTTGGTTCGCGTCGCGCCAGACCTGCGGCTGGCTTGGGGCGCAGACACGCCATTCCATGGCAACGTGCCTCTTCTTCATGAGTCCTCCTCCCTGTCGGTCGCGGTTGACGGCTCGGTCACCGGACGTGGCGATCTTGTAGCAGGAAGTGGGCGCCGCTTCTACCGTTGTCTGCGATGGTGCGTGTCGCGTCGCCTTCCTGTGCACCAAATGCCGGGGTCAACAACCGAGCCAGCGGCCGACGATAAGTGCATCGTCCAGGTGGGTACAGGCCACCGCATGCGGTCCCTCGGCTGTGTTAATGCGTGCGCCCGCGCATTGCACACGGGTTCCAACCAGCGGATCACCGCGCCGCTACACCGGCGGCCAGATCGATCCGCTCAGGCCCGCGCGGCCTGCGGCGCCGCCGCCGGCATCGCGTCGTACATCAGCCGCTCGGGGTTGGCGTAGCACAGGAAGTGCTTGTTGGTGGCGCGCCCCACCGCGCACAGGCCCACGCGCCGCGCCACCTGCAGCCCCATCTGCGTGATGCCGCTGCGCGAGATCACCGCCGCCACGCCCATTTGCGCGCTCTTGATGACCATCTCGCTGGTCAGGCGGCCGGTGGTGTAGAAGACCTTGTCGAGCATGTCGCCCGTGTCGCGCGGGGCGTTCGCCTGCAGCGCGAGCCAGCCCGCGATCGTGTCCACCGCGTTGTGGCGGCCCACGTCTTCCACGAACAGCGCGAGTTCGGTGCCGCGGAACAGCGCGCAGGCGTGCACCGAGCCAGCCGACTTGTAGGTGCTCTCCTTCACGCGGATCGCGTCCACGATGGCATAGACCTGCGACTGGCGCAGCACGCCGTCGGGCAGCACGATGCGATCGAGGTCGTCCATGAGGCCGCCGAACACGCTGCCCTGGCCGCAGCCGGTGGTCACCACGCGCTTGGCCGTGCGCTCCTCGATGCGCTCGATGCCGTGGCGTGTCTTCACGCTCGCGGCGTTCACCTCCCAATCGACGGTGATGGACTCGATGTCCTGCACCGAGGCGATGAGCCGCTGGTTGAGCAGGTAGCCCAGCACCAGCCACTCGGGCCGCGCGCCCAGGGTCATCAGCGTGACCAGTTCGCGCTTGTCGACGTAGAGGGTGAGGTCGCGCTCGGCGGGGATGTGGATGGCGCGGCGCTGGCCGAACTCGTCGACGGCGTCGACGGCCTCGGTCAGCGGGGCACGGGCCTCGGTCAGTTGGGGCAGGCGCATGGGAGCAAGACTACTAAAGAAAAAGGCCGGCACCGGAAGGTGCGGCCTTTGGCGTCGCCCCGCGCAGGGGCATCGGGTGGGGGCCGCGGCAACGCGGCCCTGCTCAGACCCTCTCAGGGCTTCTTGGGCGTGGGCGATGCCGACGGGGTCTGGCTGCTCGGCGGCTTGGTGGCCGTCTCGGGCGGAGAATGCGCGCCCGACGCTTCCAGCGGCCTGGGCGGCGTGTAGGCGAAGGGGCCGGGGTCGGTACAGGCGGGCGCCCCTGCCGAGGGCTGCTTGCCGGTGCCGGTGGTCTTGAAGTAGTTGGCCGCGGCCTTGTCCATGGCCTTGCACAGCTTGTAGGCCTCGACCTTGGTGTTGTGGGCGGTTCTTGCCTTGGCCTCGTCGGCCTTGGCGGCCGCCTCGGGCGTGGGCGGCGGCGGCGCGGGCAGCTTGGCCTGGGCAAGTGCGCTGGCGACCAGCAGGCCGGCGGCGAGTGCGATGGGGCGAATGCTCATGCGGTCAGTCTCCTGCAAACGTTCAGGCTTTCGCCGGCTGGCCGGGCGCGCCCTCGGGCGGGTTCGCCGTGCGCTGCGCGGGGATCTTGCCGGCCTTGATGTCGTCGTACCAGAGCTCGTGGTGCTCCTTGGCCCAGGTCTCGTCGACATAGCCCGTCTTCATGGCCTTGTAGGCGCCCTTCATGCCGATGGTGCCCAGGTAGATGTGGCCCAGGAAGAGCGCCATCATCAAGGCAGCGGCCGTGGCGTGGATCATGTGGGCCACCTGCATGTTGGCGCGCGTGAACTCCACTGCGGGCAGCAGCTTGTCCAGGAACAGGCCGGAGCCCACCACGATCAGACCGAAGAAGAACACGCCGGCCCAGAACACCACCTTCTCGCCCGCATTGAAGCGGTGCGAGGGCACTTCCTTGCCACTGAGCAGGCCCCCGCCCTTGAGCAGCCAGTTGATGTCTCCCTTGGCCGGCAGGTTGTCCTTGATGAAGGTGAAGATCACCACCACCAGCGACACCGCGAACAGCGGGCCGACGAAGTTGTGCAGGTTCTTCAGCGCGTAGGTGAGCCAGCCGAACAGCGTGGCGCCCATCACCGGCAGCAGGAAGAATTTGCCGAAGGCCATCACGATGCCGGACACCGCCAGCGCGACGAAAGCGATCGCGTTCACCCAGTGCGCGGCGCGCTCGAAGTAAGTGAAGCGTTCGATCTTGCGACCAGTCTCGGCGCCGTGCAGCTTGATCGATCCTTTGGTGAAGAAGAACAGCGCGATCGCCACCAGCACGATCAGCAGCAGCGAGCCACCGTAGGGAATGATCCAGTTGTTGCGCACCTGGCGCCACGCCTCGCCCGCCGTGGTCAGCCTGGAGCCTGGGTACTGCACGAAGCCCTGGATCAGGTTGCCGTACTCGGGGTACGGCAGCATGGTCTGGCCGGTGACGCCCTTGCTCACGTCGCGCCACACGGGCGCGTTGTTGCCGGGCTGCACCTGACGGCGCTCGGCGTTGGTCTGGTCGCGGTACCCGGGCGCGGTGTCGGCGTCGGGGCGGATCTCGAAGATGTTCTGGCTCTTGATGCCGCCCTGAGCGGCCGGTGCCGCCGGCTGGGACGAGGGCGCGGGATCGTCGGGCACCGGCTTGGGCGCCTGGGCCAAGGCCGTGGCCGCGCCCATGCCCAGCAGCAGCGCCGCCAGCCAGGCACGCCAGCGCGGGGTGATTTGCGTGTGCATGGCCGTCGCCCTCACTTGGGCTGTGCGCCGACGCGCGTGTAGTCGTTCTGACCGTACTGCGCGCGGGCCTTGAGCTGTTGCTCCCAGCTGCCCTTGTCGCCAGCCGTCCAGCCCGCCTGCACGTACTGGCTCTGGCCCACGCCGCTGAACGCGGCGTTGTCCTGTTTGACGCCGTTGGCGTTCATTTCCTGCGGCTTCTCGCCGCAGGCTGCAAGGCCCAGCAGGGCCGCCGCCACGAGGGCGCTGAGGCTCAGGCGTTTCATCACGACTTCTTCCCTTCGGCGGTGCCATAAGCGGTGCCCCAGCCCCACACTTCAGCGCCCTTGCCGCGCGTGATCACGCGGGTGCGGAAGATGTCGGCCACGGTGTCGCCGTCGCCAGCGAGCAGGGCCTTGGTGGAGCACATCTCGGCGCAGGCCGGCAGCTTGCCCTCGGCCAGGCGGTTGCGGCCGTACTTCTCGAACTCGCTCTGGCTGCCGTGGGCCTCGGGGCCACCGGCGCAGAAGGTGCACTTGTCCATCTTGCCGCGCACGCCGAAGGTGCCCTGCGAGGGGAACTGCGGCGCGCCGAAGGGGCAGGCGTAGGAGCAGTAGCCGCAGCCGATGCAGACGTCCTTGTCGTGCAGCACCACGCCCTCGTCGGTGCGGTAGAAGCAGTTCACCGGGCACACCGCCATGCAGGGCGCGTCGCTGCAGTGCATGCAGGCCACCGAGATCGACTTCTCACCGGGCACGCCGTCGTTGAGGGTGATCACGCGGCGGCGGTTCACGCCCCAGGGCACCTCGTGCTCGTTCTTGCAGGCGGTGACGCAGCCGTTGCACTCGATGCAGCGCTCGGCGTCACAGATGAATTTCATTCGTGCCATGGTCTTCTCCTCACGCCTTCTCTACGTTGCAGATCGTGGTCTTGGTCTCTTGCATCATGGTCACGATGTCGTAGCCATAGGTGGTGGCCGTGTTGACGGCTTCACCCCGCACCACCGGGAAAGCGCCATCGGGGTAGTAGGGCTTCATGTCGGTGCCCTGCCAGTGGCCCGAGAAGTGGAACGGCAGCCAGACCGTGTCGGGGCCCACGCGCTCGGTCACCAGCGCCATCACCTTGATGCGCGCGCCGGTCGGCGTCGTCACCCAGACCTGCTCGCCCTGGCGCACGCCGCGCTGCGTGGCCGCGGCCGGGTTGATCTCCACGAACATGTTCTGCTGCAGCTCGGCCAGCCAGGGGTTGGAGCGGGTCTCCTCGCCACCACCCTCGTACTCGACCAGGCGGCCCGAGGTCATGATGAGCGGGAATTTCTCATGCATCTTGTCCTCGACGTTCTTCGCCTGCAGCGACTTGTAGAGGATGGGCAGGCGCCAGCGGTTCTTCTGGTCGTCGTGGCTGGGGTACTTGGCGATGAGGTCGGGGCGCGTGCCATAGATGGGCTCGCGGTGCTGCGGGATGGCGTCGGGGAAGTTCCACACCACCGCGCGCGCCTTGGCGTTGCCGAAGGGGTGGCAGCCGTGCTTCATGGCCACGCGGATGATGGCGCCCGTGGGATCGGTCTTCCAGTTCTTGCCCTCGGCCTTTTGCTTCTCCTCGGCGCTGAGGTCGTCCCACCAGCCCAGCTTCTTGAGCAACACGTGGTCGAACTCGGGGTAGCCGGTGGTGATTTCGGCGCCCACGGAATGCGACCCGTCCTCGGCCAGCAGGCTGACACCTTCGCGCTCCACGCCGAAGTTGGCGCGGAAGTTGCCACCGCCTTCCATGACGTGTTTGGAGGTGTCGTACAGGTTGGGCGAGCCCGGGTGCTTGATCTCGGGCGTGCCATAACAAGGCCACGGCAGGCCGAAGTAGTCGCCCGACATGTCGTAACCGGTTTCCTTGTCGACCACCTTGCCCTTGCACTTGAGCGTCTTCACGTCGAAGGCGCCCATGTTGCGCATGTGGGCCTTCAGGCGCTCCGGGCTCTGGCCGGTGTAGCCGATGGTCCAGACCGACCTGTTGATCTCGCGCAGGATGTCCTCGGGCAAGGGCTCGTCGCGGCCCTTGATCTTCTGCATCTTGTAGTTCTTGCTGAGCTGCTCGGCGAAGCCGAGCTTCTGCGCGAACTCATGCATGATCATGTGGTCGCTGCGGCTCTCCCACAGCGGGTCGATCACCTTTTCGCGCCACTGCAGCGAGCGGTTCGACGCGGTGCAGGAGCCGCTGGTCTCGAACTGCGTGGCCGCGGGCAGCAGGTAGACCTCGCGCTCGGGATTGATCTTGTCGCTCGGCATGGCCGCCATCGAGGCCGTGGCCGAGGGGTAGGGATCGATCACCACCAGCAGGTCCAGCGCGTCCATGGCCTTCTTCATCTCCAGGCCGCGCGTCTGCGAGTTCGGCGCATGGCCCCAGAAGAACATGCCGCGGATGTTCGGCCCCTGGTCGATGAGCTCGTTCTTCTCGAGCACGCCGTCGATCCAGCGCGACACCGTGATGCCGGGCTTTTCCATCGTGCCCTCGGCGTACTGCGACTTGATCCAGTCGTAGTCCACGCCCCAGACGTTGGCGAAGTGCTTCCACGAGCCGGCGGCCACGCCGTAGTAGCCGGGCAGCGAGTCGGGGTTGGGGCCCACGTCGGTGGCGCCCTGCACGTTGTCGTGGCCGCGGAAGATGTTGGTGCCGCCGCCGCTCTTGCCCACGTTGCCCAGGGCCAGCTGCAGGATGCAGGACGCACGCACCATGGCGTTGCCGATGGTGTGCTGCGTCTGTCCCATGCACCAGACGATGGTGGCCGGCTTGGCCTCCGCCATCATCTTGGCCACCTTGAACATCTGCGCTTCCTTGACGCCGCAGGCCTCTTCCACCTTGTCCGGCGTCCACTTGGCCATCACGTCGGCCTTGACGGCCTCCATGCCGTACACGCGGTCGTTGATGTACTTCTTGTCTTCCCAGCCATTCTTGAAGACGTGGTACAGCAGGCCGAAGAGGAAGGGGATGTCGGTGCCCGAGCGGATGCGCACGTACTCGTCGGCCTTGGCCGCCGTGCGCGTGAAGCGCGGGTCGACCACGATCATCTTGCAGCCGTTCTCCTTGGAATGCAGCATGTGCAGCATGGAGACCGGGTGCGCCTCGGCGGCGTTGGAGCCGATGTACAACGCGCACTTGCTGTTCTGCATGTCGTTGTACGAGTTGGTCATCGCGCCATAGCCCCAGGTGTTCGCGACGCCGGCCACCGTGGTGGAGTGGCAGATGCGCGCCTGGTGGTCGCAGTTGTTCGTGCCCCAGAAGCTCACGAACTTGCGCAGCAGGTAGGACTGCTCGTTGCTGTGCTTGGACGAGCCCACGAAGTACACCGAGTCGGGCCCGCTGGCCTCGCGCAGCGCCTTCATCTTCTTCACGATGCCGTCGTAGGCCTCGTCCCAGGTGATGCGCTGGTACTTGCCGTTGACCAGCTTCATCGGGTAGCGCAGGCGGTACTCGCCGTGGCCGTGTTCGCGCAGCGAAGCGCCCTTGGCGCAGTGCGCGCCCAGGTTGATGGGCGAGTCGAACACCGGCTCCTGGCGCACCCACACGCCGTTCTCGACGATGGCGTCGGTGGCGCAGCCCACCGAGCAGTGCGTGCACACCGTGCGGCGCACCTCGATCTTGCCCGTGCCGTCGATGGAGCCGCCCGAGGCCGCCTTGGCCTTCTTCACCAGCGCGAGCTGGCCGGCCGCCAGGCCGACGCCCACGCCCAGGCCCGAGCGGCGCAGGAAGGCGCGGCGGTCCATGGTGGGCAGCGCGGACGACAGGCCGCGTTGCAGCGCGTTCACGAAGGTGGCGTGCGCCGGCGCGCCGCGGCCACCGGTGGAAGGGGATTTCTTGGTCAGCAACATGGTGTGTCTCCTGGGGCGCCGCGCGGTGTCATCGGGCGCGGCGTGCGGGACGTTCGTGGGGTTGGCTTGTCGTGCGCGCCGCGTCAGATGCGCGTCGTGCGGTAGTAGTGCTTGACGTGCTCGCTCAACGTGTAGCCGCCGCCACGTTCGGGCGCGGGCTTGGGCTCGGCGGCGGCGGTCTCGGGGGACCGGACGCCGGGCATCACGGTGGCCACCGCGGCCACGGCGCCCACGGTGCCGGCACCCGCGAACAGCGTGCGCCGGTTCAGGCGCGAGCGACCCTCGGCGGAGCCGGGGCGGGAAGACTCATTCATGCATGTCTCCAGGTACGCAGGGCCCGCACACACCACGTGTGGGCTCCTTGCATAAGGGCGAATCTACTTCCACCCCCAGGGGTATGCAAGCGAGTGCATGTGAATGTTGACAGGGGTGTCGGCGCGTGACGCGGGCGCCGATCGGCGCTGGCACGAGGCCGCCTCGCAAAAGCCAGAAGCATGCCAATCGATGGCAATGAGAACCCCTCTCAATGCTCCAACAAAATGAGCGCGCTGGCAGTACCAGGCCCGGGCAAACCCGCAATACTTTGGTCCGCATGGCCGGTGCGCCGCGCCATCCTGTCCGGCGGGTTGCGACAACTTGTCGCGACCGCGCGCCCTTGTGCCGTGACGCGCCGGCGCCAATGCCCGAGTGAATCCATCGGGCTCCTCCATAGAATCCGACGGTGGAGACCATCAACACACCGACGAGCCCCGAACGCAGCCTGGACGGCTGGCCCCATTGGTCCATCCTCGTGGTGGACGACGAACAGGGCATGCTCAACTTCCTCGTCAAGACGCTGGCGCCGCGCTGTCACTTCGTCATGAGCGCGACCAGCGCCGAGGAAGGCGCCGAGTGGTTGCGGGGCCACCACGTGGACCTGGTGGTGCTCGACATCTCCCTGCCCGGCAAGAGCGGTGTCGAATGGCTCAAGGAACTGCGCGAGCAGGGTTACACCGGTGAGGTGATCCTGATCACCGCCTTCGCCGACCTGGACACCGCCATCGAGGCACTGCGCGCGGGGGCTTCGGACTTCATCCTCAAGCCCTTTCGGGTGCCGCAGATCCTCAACGCCATCAAGCAGTGCTATGAGCGCGCGCGGCTGCGGCGCGAGAACTTCGTGCTGCGCCGCGCCATGGGCCCGGTCGCCGCGCAACGCACCGCGCTGGTGGGCGACTCGCCCTCCCTATCCGCGCTGCGCGGCTCGCTCCAGCGCGTGGCCAGCGTGGACAGCACCGTGCTGCTGCAGGGCGAGTCGGGGACCGGCAAGGAGCTCGTGGCGCGGGAGCTGCACGCGATGGGCGCTCGCGCGGGCGGGCCGTTCGTGCCGGTGAACTGCGCGGCCGTCTCGCCCGAACTCATCGCCAGCGAGCTCTTCGGCCACGCCAAGGGCGCCTTCCCCGGGGCCACGCGCACGCGCGACGGCCTGTTCCACTACGCACAGGGCGGCACGCTGTTCCTCGACGAGATCGCCGAACTGCCGCTGCCCATCCAGGCCATGCTGCTGCGCGCCATCGAAGACCTGCGCATCCGCCCCGTGGGCAGCGAACAGCTCGTGCCCGTCAACCTGCGCATCGTGGCCGCCACCAACCGCCGGCTCAGCGCCGAGGTCGAGGCCGGGCGCTTTCGCAAGGACCTCTATTTCCGCCTGCAGGTGGTCGAACTCGCGCTGCCGCCGCTGCGCGAACACAAGACCGACATCCCCGCGCTGGTGGCGCACTTCATGGCGCAGCTCTCGCCCACGCTGGGCGTCGCGCCGCTGCGCATCAGCGAGCAGGAGATGGATTTCCTGCAGCAGTACGACTGGCCCGGCAACGTGCGCGAACTGCGCAACCTCATCGAACGATCGCTCATCCTGGGCAGCCTGAACGTGTCGGCGCTGTACCCGGGTACGCCGCAGGCGCCGGTGAACGACAAGCCCACCGACCTGCACACGCTGGAGAAGATGCACATCCTGTCCGTGCTCGATTCGGTGCACGGCGACAAGACGCGCGCCGCGCAACTGCTGGGCGTGTCGCGCCGCACGCTGGAGCGGCGTGTCGCTGAATGGGGTGCGGCCTGAACGGGCGAATGCCCTGGCGCACACCGCGGTGGCTGGCCACCTCGGTGCGCAACAAGCTGCTCGCCATGGCGCTGCTGCCCCTGCTGGTGGCGTTCCCCTTGCTGGTGCTGGCGCTGGCGGTGTGGAGCAACCAGGCCTATGACCGCTTGCTGATCACCAAGGTGCGCAGCGATCTGGCGGTGGCGCAGGGCTACTTCGACCAAGTGCTCACCGAGATCGGTTCGGGCACGCAGGGCGTGGCCGATTCGCGCGCGCTGGCCGACGGGCTGCGCCCCGGCACACCCGAAGCACGTGAGCGGCTCTCCGCGTATCTGGCCGCCGAACGCGAACGCCTGGGGCTCGACTTCCTCGTGCTCTACGGTCCCGGCGGCCAGCCGATCGCGCGCGGCGCGCCCTCCGGTCTCAGCTTGGAGGACCGGCGCGCCGGCATGCAGGCGCAGCCGCGCGCGCTCACCGAATCCACGCAGACCCTGCGCGACCGCGCCAAGGCCAGCCTGCTGGTGCTCGAACGCCCTGCGCTGCAGGCGCTGGCGCCCCACCTGGTGTCGCGGCTGGACATCGCGCTGGTGCCCACGCGAAACGCCACGCCCACGCAGCGCAGCGCCGAAGAGCGCGCCATGGTGGCGCAGGCCACCCTGCCCGTGACCGACGCGCACGGCCGCTTGCTGGGCCTGCTCAGCGGCGGCCTGCTGCTGAACCAGAACCTCGACTTCATCGACCACATCAACCGCATCGTCTACCCGGCGGGCTCGCTGCCCTTCAACAGCCAGGGCACGGCCACCCTGTTCCTGGACGACGTGCGCATCACCACCAACGTGCGCCTCTTCCAGGACCGCCGCGCCATCGGCACGCGCGTGTCGCAGGCGGTGCGCGACACCGTGCTCGGCGAGGGCCTCACCTGGCTGGACCTGGCCTTCGTGGTGAACGACTGGTACGTCTCGGCGTACCAGCCGGTCGCCGACGCGCGCGGCGGGCGCATCGGCATGCTCTACGTGGGCTTCACCGAGGCGCCGTTTCGCTTCGTGCGCTACGCCATGCTCGCGCTCATCGGCCTCATCTTCGGTGGGGTGATGGCGGCCTCGGCCTGGTTCTCGCTGCGCTGGGCGCGCAGCATCTTCCAGCCGGTGCAGCAGATGAACCTGACCATGCAGCGCGTGGAGCAGGGCCAGGACGGCGCGCGCGTGGGGCCGCTGCCCGCGCGCGACGAACTCGGTGCGCTGGCCGGCCACCTCGACCAATTGCTCGACACCATCGACGAGAAGACGCGCGCGCTGCAGCGCTGGGCCGAAGAGCTCGACCGCAAAGTGGCCGAGCGCACGCGCGAGCTGCAGGCGAGCAACGAGTCGCTGCAGCTCGCCCAGGAACAGCTCGTCAAGAGCGAGAAGCTCGCCGCCATCGGCCAGCTCACGGCCAGCATCGCGCACGAGATCAACAACCCCATCGCGGTGATGCAGGGCAACCTGGACCTCATCCGCGACACCCTGGGCAGCGCGACCGACCCGGTGAAGGGCGAGCTGCGCCTGCTCGACCAGCAGGTCGAGCGCATGCGCATCATCGTCACCCAACTGCTGCAGTACGCGCGGCCCACCGAGTACGCGGGCTACGTCGAGGCACTGTCACTGGAGCGCACGGTGGACGACTGCCTGGTGCTGGTGGGCCACCTGCTGTCGCAGACCGCCATCCGCGTGACGCGCGAGCGCGGCGCTGCGCACGCGGTGGGCATCAACCGGCAGGAACTGCAGCAGGTCATCATCAACCTGCTGATCAACGCCATCCAGGCCATGCCCGAAGGCGGCAACCTGCACCTGCGCACGCGCGACGTGGACGGCGGCGCCGAGCTCCAGGTCATCGACAGCGGCCCCGGCCTGAGCGAGGCCACGCGCGAGCGTCTGTTCCGCCCTTTCTTCACCACCCGCAACGACGGCAACGGCCTGGGCCTGTGGATCAGCCAGGGCCTGGTGGAGCGCTACGGCGGACACATCACCGCAGCCAACCGCGGCGACGGCACCGGCGGCGCCGTGTTCACCGTGCACCTGTTCACCGAGCCGCGCGCACCCGAAGCGAGGCCCACGAACGACGGACGGCCCAGCCCAGGCTGAGCGCGCGCCGGGACCGGCGGCGCGCAGGCGCCGCGGCGCTCAGGGCTACTGCCCGTCGTAGCCCTCGATGATGATCAGGTCGATCACCGACACCGCCGCGCGCAGCTCGATGGCGGCCTGGTAGCCCGGCGAGCGGTAGCAGGCCATGGCCTGTTCGTACGAGGGGAATTCGATGACGACGTTGCGCGATCGGCTGTCGCCCTCCACGCACTCGAAGCGCCCGCCGCGCACCAGGAACTTCGCCCCGTACTCGCGAAACGGCGCCGCGTTGGCCTCGACGTAGCGTTTGTATTGCTCCAGGTCGTTCACGTCGACGCGACCGATCCAGTACCCCTTGCCTGCCATGCCCACTCCTTCAATCCGTGATCAGGCCAGCATGTCGAAGCCCTGCGCCTCGACACCGATGAAGGCCTGCGTGAACCCCGCGATCGCCGCGTAGAAGCGCGCCTTGGGGTGCGCCGCGATGGTCTCACCGAGCTGCGGCACCCAGTTCTGCACGTGCTTCGCGAAGAACTCGCGCTGGCGCGTGAGGTTGGCCACGGCCACGTCGTCGCCCGCGATCAGGTACCGCATGACCTCGAACACGTAGGCCACGTGGTCCTCGGTCTCGGCCATGCCCTCCTCGCGCGCGAGGCCCAGGGCGGCCAGGTCCGTTCGCAACTGCGCGAGCGGCTTCTCGTTGAGGAAACCGCTGAGGTAGTGCGAGCCGAACAGGTGGATGTCGGGCTTGCCCACGCCGCCAAACAGGGCGTCGTATTCGTCGGCGATCTGCGCGTCGCTGCGCTCGCGCGCGGCGGCCACCACCTGGCGCCAGGGCTCTTCCAGAAAGCCACCCGCCGCCGGGGCCTCTGTCGCGGCCACGCGCAACTGGCTCAGCAGTTCGGGCGCGGGTGGCGCGTAGTACAGGGCGGCCAGCAGGCCATAGACCTCGGCGCGCGCGGTTTCTTCGTCGAGCGTGGAGGAGACGGGGATGCGTTCCATCATGGCGTGTGCGGTGACTGGTCTCAGTGATCGGTGATGCGCGTTTCGTTCGGGTTGGTGTAGATGTCCACCACGCGGCAGTCGCCGCACATCTTCAGGCGTTCCAGCGCCTCGCCCTGGAACATGGAATGGCCGGCCAGCTTGCCCAGCATCAGTTCCACGCCCTTGAGCGTGCCAAAGGGCTTGCCGCAGCGCACGCAGGCGTAGGGCTTGGCCTCGTTGAGCACGCGCGGCTGGCGGCGCTGCTCGGTGAGCAGCAGGCGCGGCTGCAAGGTGATGGCGTCTTCGGGGCAGGTGGTGGCGCACAGCCCGCACTGCACGCAGTTCTTCTCGACGAAGCGCAGTTGCGGGCGCTCGGCGTTGTCCAGCAAGGCGTTGGCCGGGCAGGCGCTCACGCAGCTCAGGCACAGGGTGCAGGCGTCCTGGTTCACGTTCACCGCGCCAAACAGCGAGGCCGCGGGCAGCGCCACGGCTTCGACCGTGCGCGGATGCGTGGCGCTGTCCTGCAGCAGGTGATCGAGCGCGAGCTCCATGGTGGCGCGCTTCTCGCGCTGCACGGCGTAGCTGGCGCGGCGCGCCACGCCCTGCGCGGGCGGCGAGGCGAGCTGCACGTCCAGCGTGGCCACGTCTCGCGCCTCGACCAGGCGAAAGTGCGTGCCCGCGTAGCCCAGGCCGCTGACGATGGCCTGCGCCACCGCCATCTGCTCGCGCAGCGCCTCGCGGTACTGCGGCGCCTCTTCGTCCGTCATCAGCACCCAGACCTGCGAGGCGCCGTACGCGAAAGCGCTGAGCCACAGGTCCAGGCCCACGGATGCGGTGTGCCACAGCGGCAGCGGGATCACGCGCGCGGGCACGCCCTTGACGGCCTTGGGGCGCAGCATGGCTTCGCGGCCAAGGGCCTCGATCAGCTGGCTGCCGGCGGTCTGGCTGTGCAGCAGCAGTGCGGCATCCTGCCCGCCGGCCTTGGCGTAGGTGGACAGGACCGTGCGCAGCTTGTTGCCCAGCTCGCTGGCGCGCGGGTAGGCGTAGCCCAGCGCCCCCGTGGGACACACGGTGGTGCAGGCGCCGCAGCCCACGCACAGGTTCGGGTTTACAACGATCTGCTGGCGTTGCACCTCGCTGCGGATCGCCAGCGCCGAGCAGACCTCGATGCAGGCGTCGCAGCCCACGGTCTCGTTGCGGCCGTGCGCGCAGATCTTGTGGTTGTAGGTGAAGAACTTCGGCTTCTCGAATTCGCCCACCATGTCGCGCAGGCGGATCACGGTCGCCAGGCCTTTGTCGCCAGTCAGCCCGCCGGGCAGGTGGAAGTAGCCCTGCGGGTGCGCGTGCTGCGAGAAGGCGGGCGCCTCGCGCAGGTCGAGCACGAGGTCGAAGCGCTCGCGGTGCGTGGCGGGCTCGCGCTGGAAGTTGATCGCGCCCACGGCCTCGCAGGCCTTCACGCAAGCGCGGTGGTCGCGGCACTGGTCGAGGTCGATCTGGTAGTCCAGCCCGATGGCGCCTTCAGGGCACGCGGCCACGCAGGCGTTGCAGCGCGTGCACAGGTCCAGGTCGATCGGGTTGGCGCTCGACCACTCGACGTCGAAGGCGCCGAGCCAGCCCTGGATGGCACCGAGCCGTCCGCCCAATACGGGCCAGGAGCGCGCCTGCTGGCCCCGCCCGCCTTGCGCGAACACGGTCACGTTCAGCACGTCGGCCACGCGCTCAGCCAAACGCTCAGCCTGATCCAGCGGGCCGATGACGAGCAGGCGGCCCTCGCTGCGGTAGGTGACCGTGGGCACGGGCTCGGGATCGGGCAGGCGCGCGGCGGCCAGCAGCGCGGCCATCTTGGGCGTGGCGGCCTTCGCCTCGCGGCCCCAGCCACCGGTCTCACGGATGTTCACGAAGCGGATGGGCCGCACGTCCAGCGGCACCGCGCCCTCGGTCTGCTGAGAGAGCTCGGTGAACAGGCGGCTTTCCTGCGTGCAGGCCACCACCAGTTCGTCGCCGCTGCGGCTGGCGCGCTGGAAGGCGGCCGCGTCGCGCCGGCACAGCGTGGTGTGCGTCGTCAGGTCTTCATCCAGCGCCGTGCCCAGGGCTTTCGCGTCCAGGGACATGGTCTGGTTGCAGTTGCAGATCAGCGTGGTCATCGTGGGTGGGGGGCGTGTCGGCGACGGTGTCGCCGGGGGCGGCGGCGGTGGGTCCGCCGCTCGGTGTGGAAGGCTCGGTGGGCGGCGCGGACACCTGGTCTTCGTCCGGATCGTCCACCAGCTTGAGGAAACGCGCGCCCACCATCTTGGCCATGTCGGCCTTGGACAGGGGGCTGGGCTGGCTGTAGTCGTCGATGTAGACGTCCAGCCCGTCCATCACGTTGAAGCGCGGATCGGCGAAGAGCTTCTTCACCGCGGCGTTACGCACCTCGCTGGAGACGTCGCTCGCGACGAAGCGGCTGAAGTCGGCCTCGGGCGTGAGCGAGGCCACGTCGTCCAGCGTGGGTGGGGGCGAGGCCTCGCGGTCCGCGGGCGCCGCGCCTTCGCCGGGCGCCGGAGATGGCGTGGCGACCGTGGCCGCGGCCCCGGTCGGCTGGAGAGGGCCCTCGGCCTTCGCGGGGGGCAGCGGCTGCGCCGGCAGTGCCTGGCCTTCGCGCACCGCCTGCTTGCGGCGCGACCAGCGCGAGAAGAAGCCGTCGTCTTCGCTGGCCATCTCAGCGCCCCTCCTCGGAACCGCCGCGCCGCTTGTCCGTGCTCACACGCACCGGTTGGCCGAAGCGGTCGGTCAGCGGGCGAAAGCTCTCGGGCCGCTTGCGCTTCTTGGGCTCGGGTACGTAGCTCGCATCGACGAAGGCGCGCACCCAGTCGATCACCTCGGGCGGCGCGGGCACCTGGTCCACGCGCTCCTGCGCGTCCAGCCAGCGGCCCGCGTCGTGGTAGCTCAGCGTGACGACCTGAGGCACCGCCGCGGGCTCGCCTTCGATCAGGCGGTCGTCGTCGGCGCGCCACATCACCCAGAAGCAGGGGTCGGGACTCTGCAGGTTGAGCAGGTAGCCCTCGGCGTCGTCGCGAAAGAGCTCGACGCGAAAGCGCGGGTGCAGCCAGTGCCGGCTGCCTTCGGCCACGGCACCGGCATCGATCGGTTCGACCGCCTGGGGTTCGTGGGCTTCATCGGGCGTCAGCAGCGCGGCTTCGTCGGGCGCGGCGTGCAGCATGACGTCGGCCAGCACCCAGCGCCAGGCCTGCCAGCGCGCCATCGGCCCCTGCACGGGCTCGCGCCGCATCACGACATCGACCTCGATCACGGGCCGTTGCCGGGTGGGCGCGGAGGGCATATGGGCGTCTTGCATACGGAACGACGACTTTACGTCATCCGCCGCATACCCCCGGGGAGATATCCCGGCGCGTGTCAGGGCTTGGCGTCCCGGCGGCGAAAGCTTTCGCTTCTTTGATGTGAGCAGAACTACTGCCTAGGTCGTATGGATGGCGGGTGGTGGTCGGCTATCCAATCGCGGCCATCGTCAATCGCCGCCCGTCCCCCGTGCCATCCGCCCTCACCCGCACCACCCGCTCGTCCCTGCTCCTGGCCGCCAGCGCCCTCGCCGCCTGTGGCGGGGGCTCCGGCGCCGCCCCCACGAGCACCAGCGTGCACGTGCCCGCCACCACCACCGCTGGCGCCCCGCCGGCCTTCACCCTCACGCCCACCGCCATCAAATCGTTCCGCTTCGCCTGGGACGACGCGGCCGGCGAGACCGGCTACCGCCTGCTCGAGGACCCCGACGGCGCATCGGGCTACGCGTCCATCGCCGAGCTGCCGGCCGACACCACGCAGTACGACCACCCGGTGTTCCTGCCCGAGCGCGTGAACGCGCGCTACCGGCTGCAGGTGTGCAAGGACCTGGACTGCGTGGACGCGGCGACAGTGGGCGCGAGCGGCAACCTCGCCCCGGCCATCGGCTACGTCAAGGCCTCGGACCCGGCCGACGGCGACCGGTTCGGCGAAAGCCTGGCGCTGGCCGCGAACGGCCGGTACCTGGCCGTGGGGGCGCCCGGCTACGGCGGGTTCAACGGCAACATCGGCTCGGTCTATGTCTTCGTCCGCCAGGGCACCACCTGGCAACAGCAGGCCCTGCTGCAGAGCAGCGCCCCGCAGCCGGGCGACCGCTTCGGCATCAGCCTGGCCTTGTCGGCCGAGGGCGACACCCTGGCGGTCGGCGCGCCGGGCGAGGGCAACCCCTCTTCGGGCGCGCCCCCCTTGCCAGCCGGCGGTACCGTCCATGTCTTCACCCGCACGGGCGAGCACTGGGGTCTGCAGCAGGATGTGAATGCCTTGCACCCGGACCCGGGTGACCGGTTCGGCGAGCGGGTCGCGCTGTCGGCCGATGGCAACGACCTCGCCGTGGGCGCCCCCAACGAAGCGGGCGACGCCAACACCATCAACGGCCCCGACAACGACAACCTGCGGGGCAGCGGCGCGGCTTATGTCTTTGCCCGCGCGGGCGGCGCCTGGACACAGCAGGCCTACGTCAAGGCCTCCCATCCCGATGCCTTCGACAACTTCGGCCGCACGATCGCGCTCTCGGCCGACGGCCAGACCCTGGCCGTGGGGGCTGTCGGCGAGGACAGCGCCGCCACGGGTGTCGGGGGCGACCCGAGCGACAACGCAGCCGACGGCAGCGGCGCGGTGTACGTGTTCAGCCGCAGCCAGGGCGCCTGGGGCCAGCAGGCCTACGTGAAGGCGTCCAACAACGCCCAGACAGGCGCTTGGTTCGGTGGCGCCATCGCACTGTCGGCCGACGGTCAGGTCATGGCCGTGGGCAGCCACCGCGAGGGCAGCGAGGCCACCGGCGTCGATGGGGATCAGGACAACACCGCGGCCGAACTCAGCGGTGCCGTCTATGTCTTCATCCGCCAGGGCACGCAGTGGCGCCAAACCAGCTACATCAAGGCATCCAATACCGGGACGAATGATCTCTTCGGTTACAGCGTGGCATTGTCGGCCGACGGCAACGCACTGGTGGTGGGGGCCGTGGGCGAAGACAGCGACGCGCGCGGCCTCCAGGGTGAACAGGGCAATGACAACGCCCGCGGCAGCGGCGCGGCCTATTTCTTCCGGCACACCGCCGCCGGCTGGCGGCAGCAGGCCTACGTCAAGTCATCCAACACCGACAGCGGCGGCGTGCAAGAGTTTGGCGCCACCCTGGCCCTGTCGGGCCGCATCGACGGCGTGGGTGATCAGGGCCTGACGCTGGCCGTGGGTTGCCCCTCCACGAGCAACGCCAGCAGCGGGGTGGGCGGCGATCAGAACAACACCGCCGGCACCGACGTCGGCGCCGTGTACCTGTACTGACGCCTCAAGGCCCAGGTGGCCGCCCCGGCTCAGTACGTTTCCAAGTGCAGGCGCCCCTCGCGCCGAGGCCGTCATGGCGCGCATCGGTGCCGAGCCGGTGCCGGTGCAGATCATCACGATGTGACTCTTCGGGTGGTTGGGCATGAGGAAGCTCGCGCCAGACGGCCCGATCACATCGACCTTGTCGCCCACCTTCAGGTCGCACATGAAGTTGCTGGCCACGCCGCGCACGGGCTTGCCGTCATGAAGCATCGACGTCCTGTGAGGCGACGCGGTCCATGTCTTCACCGGCAGCGGCGGCAACGGAGCGCCCTCGTGGCCTTCGATGGTGATCAGGTTGGGGGCCGCATCCATACGTTCCCGCTCGAGCACAAGAGCGGCTGCTCCTCATCCGTCGCCGATATCCCATCGAATTACTGCGCAAGGGGTATGGATTCCCCCAGGGGGTATCGCCTCCAATGCGCGCTGTGTCTCTTCTCCTCGCAACACCGCCATGAAGCACCTGTCTGTCGTTCGCCGCCCCGCGATCCGTGCATGGCTGCCGGCTTTTGCGTGCCTGCTCGCCGCCTGCGGAGGGGGGTCTGCCAGTGCTCCCTCGACCCCATTGATACACATCCCGCCCCTGGAGGCGCCCCCCGCCCCTGCGACACCGACGTTCACGCTCGTGGACTCCAATACATTGCGCTTCAGCTGGACCGACGGGCCGGGCGAAACGGAATACCGCTTGCTGGAAGACCCGGACGGTGTATCGGGCTACACCCGGGTGGCCACGCTGGCGGCCGACACGACGCAGCATGACCACGGGGTCTTGCTGCCCACCCGCCTCAATGCCCGCTACCTCCTGCAAGCCTGCAACCCCGCGGGCTGCGCGGACTCGATGGCCTTGCAACTGGCGGGTCAGGTGGCGACGTCCGTCGAGTACGTGAAGGCCTCCAACACCGGCCAAGGCGACCACTTCGGCACCAGCCTGGCCCTCTCGGCCGACGGTCAGACCTTGGTCGTCGGCGCCCCGAACGAGAACAGCACCAGCACCGACCCGCTGGACAACAGCGGCGCGAGCAACGGCGCCGTCTACGTCTTCGCGCGCAGCGGCGCGACCTGGCAGCAGCAGGCCTACCTCAAGGCGTCCGTGACCGACCAGGGTGACCATTTCGGCGCCAGCGTGGCCCTCTCGGCCGATGGCCAGACCCTGGCGATCGGCGCCCCAATCGAGGACAGCACCAGCACCGACCCGCTGGACAACAGCGGCGCGAGCAACGGCGCCGTCTACGTCTTCACGC
>NZ_DATIGV010000044.1:0-19081 GCF_035481345.1 Hydrogenophaga sp.
CGACGTGCTGCCGCGACTGGCTGGCGCGTCAGGTGGTGCGTTCTCCCACCTGTTCACGGGCGCGTCGCTGGAGGCGGTGCGCGAGCGGCTGGTGTTCGCCAACGCCTACCTGGGCGCGGACCCCATCGTGCAGGCGCTGGACGAGGGCGCGCAGATCGTCATCACCGGCCGCGTGGCGGACGCGGCCCTGTTCCTGGGGCCGATCGCGCACGCGCACGGCTGGAGCATCGAAGGGGCGCTGGAAGGGGCGGAGCTCGACCGCCTGGCGCAAGGCCTCGCCGTGGGGCACCTGCTGGAGTGCTCGGGTCAGGGCAGCGGCGGCAACTTCGGCGCGCAGGGGCACTGGCAGACGATTCCCGATCTGGCGCACATCGGCTACCCCATTGCCGAGGTCGGCTCCGATGGCAGCGCGCTCATCACCAAGGCCCCGGGCACCGGCGGGCGCGTCAACTTCGACACCGTGCGCCAGCAATTGCTGTACGAGGTGCACGACCCGCACGCGTACCACAGCCCCGACGTGGTGCTGGACATGAGCGGCATCCGACTGGAGGACGAAGGACACGACCGCGTGCGCCTCACGGGCGCGCGCGGCCGGGCGCCGGGCGAGCGGCTGAAGGTGGTGGCGGGTTTTCGCGACGGTTACAAGGCCGAGGTGACCTGGGGCTTCTCCTGGCCCGACGCCTGGGACAAGTCGCAGCAGGCGCAGGCAACCATCCGCACCCTGCTGAAGGAGCGGCGCGTGCCGCACGAGGAGTTGTACGTGGAGTACCCGGGGCTCAATTCCGCGCACGGGCCGCTGGCGCCGCTGCCGGCGGTGGACGCGCTCAACCAGCTCAACGAACTGTGGACGCGGCTGGTGCTGCGCACGAACGAGAAGGCCGCGGCCGAGGGCTTCGGGCGCCTGTTCCCGTGGATGGGGCTGAGCGGCCCGGCCTACACCTGCGGCTTCACGGGGCTGCACAACGTGAGCGAGTTGCTGGGCATCTGGCCGACGCTGGTGGCGCGGGACGAGGTGGAGGCGGGTGTGCAGATCGAACTGCTGGGAGAGGAGGCGTGAGCAAGTTGTGCATACCGCTCGCCCGCATCGCCCACGCGCGCAGCGGCGACAAGGCCGACTGGGTGGACTTCGGCCTGTTCGCCTGGAACGCGGCGGGCTACGCCCTCCTGGCGCGCGAGGTCACGGCCGCGCGCGTGCGCGAACACTTCGCGCCCTGGCTGCCGGGCGAGGTGGACGCCTGGGCGCTGCCCAACATCCTGGCGATGAAATTCGTGCTCAAAGGCGCGCTGCAGGGCGGGGGCGCGCGCAACCTGCGCCTGGACAACCTGGGCAAGGCCATGGCCGCCGCCTTGCTGCGGCTGGAGATCGAGGTGGACGCGGCGGAGCTCGATGCCGTGCTGCAACAGCCGCGCGTGGGCTGGTGGGGAACGCCATGACGATCCACGCCGAATCGCTCGACGACGTCCGCGTCATCACCCTGGACCGCCCCGAGGTGCGCAACGCCGTGGACAGCGCCACCGCGCGCGAACTGCACGCGGCCTTTCTCGCCTTCGAGGACGACCCGGCGGCGAAGGTGGCGGTCTTTCACGGCGCCAATGGCCACTTCTGCGCCGGCTGGGACCTGCAATTCGGCGCCCGCGCCGCCCAGGCGGGCGAGGGCGGCGCGCTGGCCGACCTGGATTTCGACAGCGGCGACGCTCGCGCGATCGGTCCCATGGGCCCTTCGCGGCTGCGCCTGTCCAAGCCGGTGATCGCCGCCGTGAGCGGTGCGGCCGTGGCCGGCGGCATGGAGCTCGCCCTGTGGTGCGACCTGCGGGTGATGGAGGAAGACGCCTACTTCGGCGTCTACTGCCGACGCTTCGGCGTACCCCTGATCGACGGTGGCACGGTGCGCCTGCCGCGTCTCATCGGCATGGGGCACGCGATGGACCTCATCCTGACCGGGCGCCAGGTGAAGGCCGATGAGGCCTTGCGCATGGGCCTGGCCAACCGTGTGGTGCCGCATGGCCAGGCGCGCGAGGCGGCCATCGCGCTGGCCCGCCAGCTCGCGGGCTTTCCGCAGGCCACGATGCGGGCCGACCGGGAGAGCGCCTACGCCCAGTGGGACCTGCCGCTGGGCGACGCGCTGCAGCAGGAATGGGGGCGCGGCAAGGCGCGCATCCCGGACGCGCTGGAGGGCGCGCAGCGCTTCGCCGCGGGCGAGGGGCGGCACGGCCGCTTCTGAGGGCGCCGCTCAAGGCTGGCGCGTGCCCCGGTAGGCGAGTTCGCTGCGGGGGTCGAAGATCAGGCTGGGTGGTTGGCGGTCCAGGTCCACGAGGAAGGGCGTGTCGCCGTCGGCGTTGTAGATGGTGTTGCCATTGCGCGAGAGGCGCACGTCCACGTGGCCGATGCGCGGGTGGTCGGCGCTCACGCGCACGGTGTCCGGGCCCGTGGCGGTGACGGTGACCCACAAGCCGGTGCGCGAGGGGCCCTTGGCGTCGGCGATCACGTCGCCGTGATAGCGCCCAGCCACCAGCGGCGCCAGCTCGGCCACCGGCTGGGGGGCGGGCGCGGGTGGGGCCGGCGAACGGGGTGGGGGTGCCGGCGCAGCGGCATACGGGTCGGTCACGGGCGCGGCGCTGGCATCGGCCGGGGTGGGGGCGGCGGCCATGGGCTCGGGCGCTGGCGCGGAACCGCGCGACGGCCACAGCGCGTACAGCCCCACGAGCACGAGTGCCGCGCTCGGCCGCCAGCGCGGCCTCGTTCTTCACCCACTCGGACCGCACCGAGTGGGCCGACCACAGCGCCACCACACTGCGCGCGCCCACCAGCTCGCGCTCGATGGCGTCGTCGAAGCTGTGTCCGGGCACGAGCTGGCGGTCCCACCAGACCGACCAGCCGCGCGCGGCCAGCGCCTGGGCCAGCGCGCTGGCGCGCTCGCGGTCCTCGCTGGCGTAGCTCACAAAGACGTCGGCCATGCTCGCCCCCACGGCGGGCGCGCCCGGGCGCCCGTGCGGCGCATGCTACGCCCGCCGTCCGCTCCCTGCCAGCCGTGCCAAGGGGATCCACGCAGCCCTGGGGTGCCGGGAAGGGAGAATGCCGCCATGCGCGCTGCTTCCCGCTGGTGGCGCCGGCGGCACTGGCTGCTGGCGCTGGGTTCCCTGCCCTGGTGGTCCCGCCTGGCGGGGGCCTCGCTGCTGGCCGAGCCCGATGGCGGCCCGGTCTGGAGTGAAGCGCTGGCGCGGCAGGCCCTCAGCTTGCTGGCGGACGCAGCAGCGAATGGACTCGACCCGGCCGACTATGGCGTCGACGCCCTCACGCGGCGCCTTCCGGCGGCCTTTGCCCATCCGAACGAGCCCGCCGGCCCGTCATTCGCCGCCGATCTGGGTGCCGCCATGCGCCGCTACCTGCATGAGCTGGCGTTCGGCCGTGTGGATCCGCGCGCCCTGCACCAGCGCTTCAGCGTGCCGGCGCGGCGGTTCGATCCGGCGCAGGCCCTGGCGGCGGCGCTCGCCCAGGGTCGCCTCGACACGGCGGTGCAGGCGTCCCTGCCGCCCCTGCCCATCTACCGTCAGTTGCAAAAAGTGCTCTTGGATTTGCGTGCGATCGCCGGCCACGCCGCCTGGGCGCAGGGCCTGCCACCCTTGCCGCGGCCGCCCGGCGCGCGCGCGCCCAAGCTCGAGCCGGGTGCGGCGTGGACCGGCTTGCCGCTGCTGGCACAGCGCCTGTTTCTGCTGGGCGATCTGGCGCCCGGGGCGCCGGTGGGCGAGCGCCTCGACGGCGAGCTGCTGGCGGCTCTGCGGGCGTTTCAGTCGCGCCACGGCCTGGCGGCCGATGGTGTGCTGGGTGCCGGCACGCACGCGGCGCTGGACGTGCCGCCCGAGGCCCGGGCCCGCCAGGTGGCGCTCACCATGGAGCGGTTGCGCTGGACGCCGCTGATGCAGGGGCCGCGCATGATCGTCGTCAATATCCCCGAGTACGTGCTGCGCGCCTATGAGGTGGTCGATGGCCGCATCGAGGTGCGCCTGAGCATGCGCGTGATCGTCGGCAAGGCCCTGGACCACGCGACGCCCCTCTTCGACGAGCGCCTGCGCAGCATCGAATTCAGCCCGTACTGGAACGTGCCTCCCTCGATCGCGCGCCAGGAAACGGTGCCGCGCCTGCGCCGCGACCCGGGGCACTGGGCGCGCCAGGGGTTCGAATTCGTCGGCGGCGACGGATCGGTGGACACGGCGCTCACGCCGGCCAAGCTCGACGCGGTGCTGGCGGGGCGGCTGCGCATCCGCCAACGGCCTGGCCCGGCCAACGCGCTGGGCGACATCAAGTTCGTTTTTCCCAACAGCGACAACATCTACCTGCACCACACGCCGTCCGTCGGCCTGTTCGCGCGCGAGCGGCGGGACTTCAGCCACGGATGCATCCGTGTCGAGGACCCCGTGGCGCTCGCGCGCTTTGTCATGGACGGCATGCCCGGATGGGACGAGCCCCGCATCCGCGCGCAGATGGCGGCCGGCACGTCCACCCACGTGGCCTTGCGCGATCCGCTGCCGGTGCTCATCGCCTACAGCACCGTGCTGGTCAAGCAGGGGCGCCCGCACTTCTTCGCCGACGTGTATCGTCACGACGCCCGGCTGCAGGCCGCGCTCGACGCCCGCCCCCGCTCCAACCGAACCGTTTCCCGATGAACGCCCGAACACCACTTCCCGCGTCCCGCCGCCGTTTCCTGCGACAAGGCCTGGGCGCCGTGGCCGCCGCGCCACTGCTCGCGCTGCCCCGGCACGTGTGGGCCGCGCCGCAACGCGCACTGGCTTTCGACCACCTGCACACGCGCGAGCAGATCGATCTGGTCTATGCGCGCGGCACCGATTACCTGCCCGACGCCCTGGGCCGGCTGGACCATTTCCTGCGCGACCACTACTCGGGAGACGTGGGACACATCGATCCCGGCCTGCACGACCTGCTGCACGCCCTGCGCCGGGTGCTGTCCACCGATCGGCCCTACCAAGTCATCTCGGGTTATCGATCACCCGTCACGAACGCCCACTTGAAGGCCACGCGCGGCGGCGGCGTGGCCACCCGCAGCCTGCACATGGACGGGCGTGCCATCGACGTGCGCCTGCCCGGCGTGCCGCTGGCCGACTTGCGCGACGCGGCGCTGTCGCTGAAGGTTGGCGGCGTGGGCTACTACCCGCGCGAGCAGTTCGTGCACGTCGACACCGGGCGGGTGCGGCGCTGGGGCGGTTGAGCGCCCGCCGGCGGACTCACGCCGGCGTTCGCCAAGCTGCCCTGGCTTCCTCCGGGATGGGCCGCGGCCGGCCCTCCAGATCGATTGCCACGTAGGTCAGGTTCGCCTCCGTCACCTTCAGGTACTGGCCCTGCGAAGAGATGCGTTCGGCAAACACCTCCACCATCACGGTGATGGACGTGCGGCCTATGCGCGTGACCTGCGAGTAAAAGCTCAGGATGTCGCCCACGCGCACCGGCTGCTTGAAGATGAACTGGTTCACGGCCACCGTGGCCATGCGCCCCCGGACGAAGCGCGCCGGCAGCACGGCGCCGGCCAGGTCGACCTGGGCCATGACCCAGCCGCCGAAGATGTCGCCGTTGGCGTTGCAATCTGCGGGCATGGGGATCACCTTGAGCACCAGTTCGCGGTGGTCCGAGGGCAACGAGGGCAATGGCGCGTGGGCGGTACTTGAATCGGTGGGCATGGGCACAATCTCCGGCTGACTCCCACGATTGTCTTGCATGCGCCGCGACAACCCCTCCCAAGGCCACGTGGCCTTGCCTTCCTCCCCCCCTGCCGCCTCGGCCGCGCCCGAGCGCCGCTCCGACTGGACCACCCTTCAGCGGCTGCTGCCCTACCTGTGGCAATACAAGTGGCGCGTGATCGCCGCCCTGGCTTTCATGGTGGGAGCCAAGGCCGCCAACGTGGGCGTGCCGGTGCTGCTCAAGCAACTGGTGGATGCCATGAGCATTCCCGCCGGCAGCGCCCAGGCGCTGCTGGTGGTGCCGCTGGGCCTGCTGCTGGCCTACGGCGGCCTGCGCCTGTGCACCAGCCTGTTCACCGAATTGCGCGAACTGGTCTTCGCCAAGGCCACCGAGGGCGCCACGCGCCACATCGCGCTGCAGGTCTTTGGCCACCTGCACAGCCTGAGCCTGCGCTTTCACCTGGAGCGCCAGACCGGCGGCATGACACGCGACATCGAGCGCGGCACGCGCGGCGTGCAGTCGCTCATCTCGTACTCGCTCTACAGCATCGTGCCCACGCTGATCGAGGTGGCCATGGTGCTCACGCTGCTGGGCACGCAGTTCGACATGGGCTATGTGTGGATCACGCTGGCCGCGCTGGTGCTGTACGTGGGCTTCACGGTGGTGGTGACGGAGTGGCGCACGCAGTTTCGCCGCCGCATGAACGAGCTCGAGTCGGTCGGCCAGACGCGGGCCATCGATTCGCTTCTGAACTACGAAACGGTCAAGTACTTCAACAACGAGCTGTACGAGGCCACGCGCTACGACGAGGCCTTGCAGAAGCTGCGCAAGGCGCGGCTCGTGAGCCAGCGCACGCTGTCCCTGCTCAACACGGGGCAGCAACTGGTCATCGCGGTGGCGCTGGTGCTGATGCTGTGGCGCGCCACGAACGGCGTGGTGGCGGGCGAACTCACGCTGGGCGACCTGGTGATGATCAACGCCTTCATGATCCAGCTCTACATCCCGCTGGGCTTCCTGGGGGTGCTGTACCGCGAGATCAAGCAAAGCCTGACGGACCTGGAGAAGATGTTCTCGCTGCTCGAGAAGGAGCGCGAGGTGGCCGATGCGCCCGGTGCGCCGCGCCTGGCGCTCGATGGCCCGCCCGCGGTGCGCTTCGAGAACGTGCACTTCGCGTACGAGCCTGCGCGCGAGATCCTGCACGGCGTGAGCTTCGAGATCCCGGCCGGCAAGACGGTGGCCGTGGTGGGGCCGTCGGGTTCGGGCAAGAGCACGCTCGCGCGCCTGCTCTACCGTTTCTACGACGTCACGAATCGTGAGCCCCCACGTTCGCCCACTGCGCGTGGCTCTCTGCCCCCCGAGGGGGCTGAAGCCGGCTTGGGGCGGCCCGGCGCCGGCTTCGGCCGCATCACCATCGACGGCCAGGACATCGCCGAGGTCACGCAGTCGAGCGTGCGCGAGGCCATCGGCATCGTCCCGCAGGACACGGTGCTGTTCAACGACACCATCGAATACAACATCCTCTACGGCCGGCCCGAGGCCGGGCACGACGCGGCGGTGGCGGCGGCCGAGGCCGCGCACATCCGTGGCTTCATCGAGCGCTTGCCGCAGGGCTGGCGCACCATGGTCGGCGAGCGCGGGCTCAAGCTCTCGGGCGGCGAAAAGCAGCGCGTGGCCATCGCGCGCACGCTGCTCAAGAACCCGCCGATCCTCATCTTCGATGAGGCGACCAGCGCGCTCGACTCGGCCAACGAGCGGGCGATCCAGGCGGAACTGCGCCAGGTATCGAAGCACAAAACCGCGCTCGTCATTGCCCACCGCCTGTCCACCGTGGTGGATGCCCACGAAATCCTGGTGCTGGACAACGGCCGCGTGGTCGAACGCGGGCGGCACGCCGATCTGGTGGCGCGAGGCGGCGCCTACGCCCGCATGTGGACACTGCAGCAAGCCGGCAACGATTGAGCCCCGATCGCGAAAACCCCAGCGGGTTTCGTCCCTTCACCACACCATAATCGCGCGCCATGGAAACCAAGTGGCTGGAAGATTTCGTCAGCCTTGCCGAGACCCGCAGCTTCAGCCGATCGGCGCAGTTGCGGCACGTCACCCAGCCGGCCTTCTCGCGCCGCATCCAGTCGCTGGAGGCCTGGGCCGGCACGGACCTCGTCGATCGCTCGTCGTATCCCACGCGGCTCACACCGGCGGGGCAGACGCTCTACGAACAGGCGCTGGACCTGCTGCAAACGCTCAACACCACGCGCGCCATGCTGCGCGCGCACACGGCGGCGGCGCAGGACGTCATCGAATTCGCCGTGCCGCACACCCTGGCCTTCACCTTCTTCCCGCAATGGCTCTCGGGCCTGCGCGAGACGGTCGGCCCTGTGAAGAGCCGGCTGATCGCGCTCAACGTGCACGACGCCGTGATGCGCCTGGTGGAAGGCAGTTGTGACCTGCTGATCGCCTACCACCACGCGGCGCACCCCATCCAGCTGGACACCTCGCGCTACGAGATGCTGCCCCTGGGCACCGAGGTGCTGGCGCCCTACAGCCGGCCCAACGCGCAGGGCGGTCCGCTGTACGCGCTGCCCTCGTCCAGCGGGCAGGCCCAGCCCTTCCTGGGCTACGCCCCGGGGGCCTACCTGGGCCGCGCGGTCGAACACCTGCTCAAGGACACGCCGCTGGCCGCCCAGTTGGAGCGCGTCTACGAAACGGACATGGCCGAGGGCCTGAAGGCCATGGCCATCGAAGGCCACGGCATCGCCTTCCTGCCCGCCAGCGCCGTGCGCAACGAGGTCGCCTCGCGGCGCCTGGTGCCGGCCGCCGACGGCTTGACCCTCACGCTGGACATCCGCCTGTACCGCACGCGTCCCATGGACACCAGCAAGGGCAAGCGCGCCGCCATCGGCTTCTGGAATCGACTGAGCGACCTGCTCGCCTGAGCTGCGCCCGCCGCCGATCGGTACCCCGATTCCGTTGGTGCGGCCGTGCAAAGAAATACCGCATTCGCGGTAGCGGTCGCCGGCGAAGCGCGACGTATCGTCCCGTCCCACCGTGGATGCACGACAACCGTCCGGACGCTCGCCATGCCCCAGCCCTCACTCCCCGCACTTCCTGTCTTCCTGCGCGCGGCCCTTGCCGCGCTGGCTTTCCTGTCGTCGGCCGCCCCCGCCCTGGCCGCTGACGCCGGCCCGGTGATCGACCAGATCCGAGGGCAGGGCCGCATCGTGATTGCCCACCGCGAGTCCTCGGTGCCGTTCTCATACGTCGGGCCCGACAAGCGGCCCATCGGCTACGCGGTGGACGTCTGCCGCCGCCTGGCCGCGGCCGTGCAGGCCAAACTCGGCTTGCCCGGTCTTCAGATCGATTTCCTGCAGGTGACCCCGGCCAACCGCATCGACGCCATCGAGACCGTCAAGGCCCACCTCGAATGCGGCTCCACCACCAACAACGCCGCGCGGCGCGAAAAGGTGGCCTTCACCATTCCCCACTTCATCACCGGTGCGCGCATGCTCGTCAAGGCCGGCAGCGGCATCGAGCGCATCGACCAGCCCGAGATCAAGCGCGTGGCCGTCACCCGCAACACCACGCCGCTGGGCGCGGTGCGCCGCATCAAGGCCGAGCGCGGGCTGCGCATGGAAATCGTCGAAACCGAGGACCACGAGAAGGCCATTCAGATGGTCGAACGTGGCGAGGCCGACGCCTTCGTGATGGACGACGTGCTGCTGTATGGCCTGGCGTCCATGCGGCCCGATCCGGCGGCGTTGAAGGTGGTGGGCCGCTTCATGACGACGGAGCCGCTGGCCATCATGCTGCCCAAGGGCGATGCGGGCTTCAAGAAGATCGTGGACGACGAGATGCGTCGCCTCATCTTCAGTCGCGAGATCCACGGCATCTACCAGCAGTGGTTCGAGCAGGCGATTCCGCCCAACAACGTGCCGCTGAACCTGCCGATCAGCTACCTGCTGCGCGACTTCTGGAAGTTCCCCACCGACCAGGTGCCTTGAGCGGGCCTGTGGCGGCGGCTGCGACAATCGCCGCACCATGAGTGCCGCCACCCCCGACTCCCTCACCCTCACCCGTCCCGACGACTGGCACCTGCACGTGCGCGATGGCGCCGCCCTGCAGGCCGTGGTGCCCCACACCGCCGCGCAGTTCGGTCGCGCGGTCATCATGCCCAACCTCAAGCCGCCGGTGACCACGGCGGCGCAGGCGCAGGCCTACCGCGAGCGCATCCTGGCGGCCGTGCCGCCGGGTGTGGCCTTCGAGCCGCTGATGACGCTCTACCTCACCGACAAGCTGCCGCCCGAGGAAATCGCGCGCGCGAAGGCGGCCGGCGTCGTCGCCGTCAAGCTGTACCCGGCCGGTGCCACCACCAACAGCGACGCGGGCGTGACCGACATCCGCAAGACCTACCAGACGCTGGAGGCCATGCAGCGTGAGGGCCTGAAGCTGCTGGTGCACGGCGAGGTCACCTCGGCCGACATCGACCTGTTCGACCGCGAGGCCGTGTTCATCGACCAGGTGCTGATCCCGCTGCGGCGCGACTTCCCCGAACTCAAGATCGTGATGGAGCACATCACCACCCAGGAAGCCGCGCAGTACGTGGCCGGTGCAGGCGCGCACACCGCGGCCACCATCACCGCACACCACCTGCTCTACAACCGCAACGCCATCTTCCTGGGCGGCATCCGCCCGCACTACTACTGCCTGCCGGTGCTCAAGCGCGAAACCCACCGCGTGGCGCTGGTGCAAGCCGCCACCAGCGGCAGCGACCGCTTCTTCCTCGGTACCGACAGCGCCCCGCACCCCGCGCACCTCAAGGAGCACGCCGTGGGATGCGCGGGCTGCTACACGGCGCACGCGGCCATGGAGCTCTACGCCGAAGCCTTCGAGGCCGCTGGCGCGCTCGACAAGCTCGAAGGCTTCGCCAGTTTCCACGGCCCCGATTTCTACGGCCTGCCGCGCAATGCCGGCACGGTCACGCTCAAGCGCGAGACCTGGACGACGCCCGAGTCCTACGCCTTTGGTGAAGCCCAGCTCAAGCCGCTGCGCGGGGGCGAGGCGCTGCGCTGGCGCTTGACGGCCTGAACATGTCCATCGACTGGTCGGCCCCGTGGTTCGGCCCCGTGGCCGAGGCGGGCCGGGCGGTGCAGGCCGCCCTGGCGCAAGGTGTGCCGCTGCCCGACGCCCTGAACCGCCACGCCGCCGGGCCCCTGATCGCGGTGGCGCAATCGGACTTGCCCGAAGGCGTGGCCTACGAAGCCTTCATCGCCGACACGGGCCGCGTGCCCACGCGCGAGAACACGCACGACCTGTTCAACGGCCTGATCTGGCACCGCTTTCCCGCCAGCAAGCGCCAACTCAACCGCCTGCAGTCCCAGGCCATCGCGGCCGACGGCGTCGGCGCGGTGCGCGGGCCCTTGCGCGACGCCATCACCCTGTTCGACGAAAACGCGGCGCTGCTGCGCGCGCCCGAGCCGCTGTGGCGCGCCTTGCTCGCGCGCGACTGGTCAGCCCTGTTCGTCGAGTGGCGCCACGCGTGGGCGGACGCGCGGCTGGTGCCGTTCGGCCATGCCCTGCTGGAGAAATTGGCGCAACCCTACAAGTCCATCACCGCGCACGTGTTCGCAGTGCCCGTGCCGGAATCGCTGGGCGATGAACTCGCGGCCTGGGACGCCTGGCTGGCCGAGCAGCTCGACGCCCCGCGTCTGCGCGCCAAACCGTTCACGCCCTTGCCGGTGCTGGGCGTGCCCGGCTGGTGGGGCGCCAACGCCGACCCGGCGTTCTACGCCGATGCGACAGTGTTCCGCCCGCCGCGCGAGGGTCGCGCCGCTTGAATCCGACGCCATCAACCCCACTTGTGCTGCCGGTATCATCCGCTGCCCTTCCACGGCGGCGGGGAACCTGAAGGCCCGAATCAGGGTCATCTGGCGCAGCCGGCACCCACCAGCCGGCGCCTAACGGAGTTCACATGAAACGCATCCTGCTGTTCGTTCTGACCAACTTCGCCGTGATGGCGGTGTTGTTGATCACCACGCGAATCCTCGGCGTGGACCGTTTCCTCACGGCCAACGGCCTGAACATGACGGCGCTGGCTGGCTTCTCCCTCGTCATCGGTTTCGGCGGCGCGATCATCTCGCTGCTGATGAGCAAGCCCATGGCCAAGTTCAGCACGGGCGCGCGCGTGATCAACCAGCCGCAGACGGCCGACGAGGCCTGGATCGTGCAGACCGTGCAGAAATTCGCCGACGAGGCCGGCATCGGCATGCCCGAGGTCGCCATCTTCGAAGGCGCGCCCAATGCGTTTGCCACCGGCGCCTTCAAGAACAGCGCGCTGGTGGCCGTGTCCACCGGCCTGCTGCAGAACATGACGCGCGAAGAGGTCGAGGCCGTGATCGGCCACGAGGTCGCGCACGTGGCCAATGGCGACATGGTCACCATGACGCTGATCCAGGGCGTGATGAACACCTTCGTGGTGTTCCTGTCGCGCGTCATCGGCTACGCGGTGGACAGCTTCCTGCGCCGCGGCAGCGACAGCAACTCGGGCCCCGGCATCGGCTACATGGTCACCACCATCGTGATGGACATCGTGCTGGGCTTCCTGGCCGCCATCATCGTGGCCTGGTTCAGCCGCCAGCGCGAGTTCCGCGCCGACGCGGGCGCCGCGCAACTGATGGGCCGCAAGCAGCCCATGATCAACGCGCTGGCCCGCCTGGGCGGCCTCACGCCGGGCGAACTGCCCAAGACCATGCAGGCCCTGGGCATCACGGGCGGCCTGGGCAAGCTGTTCAGCACCCACCCGCCGATCGAAGAGCGCATCGCCGCGCTGCAGGCGAGCTGAACGAGACCCACTGAGCGATCGCGCCGCGATCGCCCAGCAGAAAGGCCACCCGAGGGTGGCCTTTTCTTTTGCCCGTCGGGCGGGGCTCAGCGGTTGCGGTCGTAGTGCGGGTGGCTGTGGCCGGGGTAGTAGCCGGGGCCGGGGTGGCCGCGCCAGCCCGGGGGGCGGTGGTAACGCTGGCCGCCGATGATCACGACCTCGGTGGAGATGGTCGAGTAGCCGGAGGGGTAGCCGTTGCCGTAGATGACTTGCGGCGCCGGCGTTTCGTAGCGCACTTGCGGGCGCGAGGGGTACACGGCGGGCGGCGGGGGCATGGCGTCCACGGGCATGACGTTCAGGCGCACGTAGCGGCCGGGGTCCTGCGCCATCTGCGTGCGGTACTGGCGGCCGGCGTATTCGTACACCACGTCGTACGCGACGGTGCGCGGCTCGTAGAAGGTCTGCGTGCCGCAGTTGCGGACGATCTCGGTCTGCGGCGGGCTGGCGCCTTCGATGCGGTTGCCCAGCATGGCGCCGCCGATGAGGCCGATGACGGTGGCCGCGGCACGGCCGCTGCCGTCGCCGATGGCATTGCCCGCCGCGCCGCCCGCGATGGCGCCCATCACCGCGCCCGCGCCCGACTTGCGGCCCGGGTAGGTGACCTGCTCATCGGTGCAGACCTGTTGCGGCACGGCCACCTGCTGGATGATGGGTGTGCTGCTGATGACGCGGCCTTGCTCTTCCTGGGCGTGGGCCGTGCCGGTGGCGGCGGCCGCTGCTGCCGCCAGGGGAAGCCAGACAAGCGTTCGGAGGGTGTTCACGGAAGGCTCCTGATGGAGGAATGGGGAGACTGCATGCTGCCTCCGCTGCGTCAAGCCGGCGTGCCGGCCTTGTCACTTTTTGTAAAGCCGCCGACGGGCGGCTGGCCCAGCAGTTCGCGGGCCAGTGCCTCGGCCACTTTCAGGCCGTCCACGCCGGCCGACAGGATGCCGCCGGCGTAGCCCGCGCCTTCGCCGGCCGGGTACAGGCCGCGCGTGTTGGGGCTCTGGAAGGCTTGGTCACGATCGAGGCGCAGCGGGGAGGACGTGCGCGTTTCCACCCCGGTGAGCAGGGCGTCTGGCAGGTCGTAACCGCGGATCTGGCGGCCGAAGACGGGCAGGGCCTCGCGGATGGCTTCGATGGCGTAGGCCGGCAGGGAAGGGGTCAGGTCGGTGAGGTGGATGCCGGGTTTGTAAGAGGGCTCGACCTCGCCAAGCGCGGTGCTGGGCCGCGCGGCCAGGAAATCGCCCACGCGCTGGCCCGGTGCGCTGTAGTCGCGTCCACCGAGCTCGTAGGCGCGGCTTTCCAGTTGGCGCTGCAGCACCACGCCGGCCAGCGGGTGGTGCCGGCCCTGGGCGCGCAGGGCCTGGGCCTGGGCGGCGTAGCGCGCTCCGTCGGCCTCGCCGAAGGCGGCGGTCCACAGCGGCGCGTCCTGCGGAAAGGTCTGCGGGTAGTCGGCGGGTTCGATGCCCACGACCAGGCCCGAGTTGGCGTTGCGCTCCGCGCGCGAGTACTGGCTCATGCCGTTGGTGACCACGCGCCCGGGCTCGGACGTGGCGGCCACCACCGTGCCGCCCGGGCACATGCAAAAGCTGTAGACGGCGCGGCCGTTCTTCGCATGGTGCACGAGCTTGTAGTCGGCCGCGCCCAGCAGCGGGTGCCCGGCGTGGCGGCCCCAGCGGGCGCGGTCGATCAGGCTTTGCGGGTGCTCGATGCGAAAACCGACCGAGAAGGGCTTGGCCTCCATGGCCACACCCAGGTCCCACAGCCAGGCGAAGGTGTCGCGCGAGCTGTGGCCCAGGGCCAGCACCAGGCGCCGGGCCGGCAGCTCGATCGCCTCGCCCGTGTCGAGCCGGTGCACGCGCAGGGCGCACACGCGGCGTTCGGTGCCCTCGCCCTCGGTGATCAGCCCGGTGAGCTGGTGCTGGAAGCGGATCTCGCCGCCCAGCGCGAGGATCTTCTTGCGCATGGCCTCCACCACCTTCACCAGCTTGAAGGTGCCGATGTGCGGGTGCGCGGTGGTGAGGATTTCCTCGGGCGCGCCGGCCTCGACGAATTCGCGCATGACCTTGCGGCCGAGGAAGCGCGGGTCCTTGATCTGGCTGTAGAGCTTGCCGTCGGAGAACAGCCCGGCACCGCCTTCACCGAACTGCACGTTGCTCTGCGGGTTGAGCGCGCGGCGGCGCCACAGGCCCCAGGTGTCCCGCGTGCGTTCACGCACCGGCTTGCCACGCTCCAGCACGATGGGTTGGAAGCCCATTTGCGCGAGCGCGAGCGCGGCGAACAGGCCGCAGGGGCCGAAGCCGACCACCACGGGGCGTTCGTCCGGGGTGTGGGGAAATCCGTCGGGCGCGTGGCCGGGCGCTGTCCACGACATGTCGGGCGTGGGCCGCACGTGGGGGTGCTTCGCGTGTCGCGCCAGCAGTTCGGCTTCGACGGCGGGGTCGGCCAGCTCCACGTCCACGATGTAGACCGCCAGCAGCTCGGCCTTGCGGGCGTCGAAGCTGCGCTTGAAGACCTGCAGCGTGGCGATGTCGGCGGGTTCGATGCCCAGCACCTGCGTGGCCTGGCGGGTGAGGGCGTCCACCGGGTGCGGTGGGGGCGCGCGGTCGGCCTCGGTTTCGGCGGGGGCGTCGGCGGCGCGGCGCTCTTCGGCCGGCAGCTCGGCCAGGGTGAGTTTGAGTTCAGCGATGCGGATCATGGGTCGTGGGGCTTGTGGCGATCAAGCGGACCAGGAAGCCGGGATTGTCGCCGCAGCGCGCTCAGGGCGTGATCAGGGGCAGCCGGGGGAAATGCCGACGGAATCGGTTGGCGTCGCGCGTGAGCAGTTGCAGGCCCTGCAGCCAGGCGTGGGCGCCGATGTAGAAATCCGGCAGAGGCGCGCTGCGCTCGCCCTTTTCCCGGCGGTAGAGCTTGAAGGCCTGGCCGGCCAGAAAAGCCGCGTCCCATGGCAGTTGCGCACGCTGCAGGGGCAGGCCGGCGAGTGTGGCCTCGAGATCGGCCGCTGTCTCGAAGCGCGGGCTGAGCTCGGCCAGGATGATCGGATTGATCAACAGCGGGCCGGTGTCGGCGCAGCGCTCGAGCTGGTCGAGGGACCAGTCGACCCAGTTCGGGTCATCGGCGAACACGTCGATCAGCACGCAGGTGTCCACCAGCGTGCCCGACAGGCCGCTCTCGCGCAGGTAGCGCGGATCCGGTTCGGCCACGCGACCGCTCGCGCCGCTCATGGCAGGGGGCCCCGCAGCCATTGCACGAAGGCGTCCGTGTCCATGTTCTTGAAGCCGGTGGCGTTGGCGCTGCCGCGCGCGCGTTCGAAGGCGCGGCGCACGGGGGAGGTGGCGGACTTGACGGCGCGCATCAGCACGTCGCCGTTGGGCAGGACCTCGAAGTCCACCTCACTGTGCGGCAGCAGGCGCGCCCGCTCGCGCACCGCTTGGGGAATGGTTACCTGGCCCTTGCTGGTGATTTTCATGGTAAGACTCCAATGAAGTAAGAATCTTACTGCCATCCGTCGGCGGTTGGTTTAATTACCCGGGCAAAATAAAATAACCCGGGCATAATGCGCCGCGTGTCTGCAGAATCTCCTTCCCGATGCACCGCCTTCCTGGGCGCCCGCCGTGTGGCTTTCGGTGCCTACGACGAGGTCGCCCGCGCGCTCGACGCCATGGACCTGTCGGCCGGTGGCCTGCTGGTGTTCGATGACACCAGCGGTGCGCAGGTCGACTACCCCTTGCCCACGCCGGCACCCGGCCCGCGCGCCGCCGCCGCCCCGCAGGTGGGGCGTCCCCGCCTGGGCGTGGTGGCGCGCGAGGTGACCCTGCTGCCGCGCCACTGGGATTGGCTGGCCCGTCAGCCCGGCGGCGCCTCGGCCGCGCTGCGCCGGCTGGTGGACGAGGCGCGCCGCGCGAACGCCGGGCGCGACGCGCAACGCGAGGCCACCGAGCGCGCCTACCGCTTCATGAGCGCGATCGCGGGCGGCTTGCCCGGTTTCGAGGAGGCCTCGCGCGCCCTGTTTGCCCATGACGCCGAGGCCTTCTCCCGCCACACGGCCCCCTGGCCGCCCGACGTGCAGGCGCACGCCCGCTGGCTCGCGCGCGACGCCTTCACGACCCCCCACCCGAACGACAACAACAACTGATTGCCCTCCATGCCACCTTCCACCCAAGGCCCGCTCTGGCGGGTCTATCTCGTCTTCCTCGTGCCCATGGTGCTGTCCAACATCCTGCAGGGGCTGTCCGGCACGCTCAACGGCATCTTCATCGGGCAGATGCTGGGCACGCACGCACTGGCGGCGGTGTCGGGCATGTTCCCCATCGTGTTCTTCTTCATCTCGCTGGTGATCGGCCTGGGGGCGGGCGCGTCGGTGCTCATCGGCCAGGCCTGGGGCGCGCGCGAGCCGCACAAGGTCAAGGCCATTGCGGGCACGGCGCTCATGCTGGGCGCGCTCATCGGCATCGGTGCGGCGGTGCTCGGCGTGGTGTTCGCGCGCCCGGCCATGCAGGCCCTGGGCACGCCGCTGGACGTGCTGGACGACGCCGTGGCCTACGCCCGCGTGATGCTGCTGATCATGCCGCTGCTGCTGGTGTTCATCCTGTTCACGCAACTGCTGCGCGGCGTGAGCGACACGGTGTCGCCGCTGATGGCGCTGCTGCTGTCCACCGCGATCGGCCTGGCGCTCACGCCGGCGCTCATCAAGGGCTGGCTGGGCTTGCCGCCGCTGGGCATCCAGAGCGCGGCCTACGCGGGCCTGGTGTCGTATGCGCTGGCGCTGGCCTTCCTGTGCTGGCGCCTGGCGCGCCGGGGCAGCGTGATGGCGTTCGACGCCGAGCTGCGCGCCGCGCTGCGGCTGGACCGCGCCATCCTCGGCAAGGTCATGCGCATCGGCCTACCCACGGGCGTGCAGATGGTGGTGATCTCGGTGTCGGAACTCATCATCCTGGCGCTGGTCAACGGCCACGGCTCGCAGGCCACGGCGGCGTACGGCGCGGTCACGCAGGTGGTGAACTACGTGCAGTTTCCGGCACTGTCGATCGCCATCACCACGTCGATCCTGGCCGCGCAGTCCATCGGCGCGGGGCGGGTCGACCGGCTCGGCGCCATCCTGCGCACCGGCCTCTGGCTCAACCTGGCGCTCACGGGCGCGCTGGTGCTGCTGGGCTACGCGCTGTCGCACCACCTGCTGGGCCTGTTCCTCACGCAGGCCGAGGTGCGCCTGCAGGCCGAGCACCTGCTGCACATCATGCTGTGGAGCATCCTCATCTTCGGCTTCCAGGCCATCGTGGGCGGGCTCATGCGCGCCAGCGGCGTGGTGATGGTGCCCATGGCCATCTCCATCTTCTGCATCCTGGGCGTGCAGTTGCCCGCGGCCTGGCTGCTGGACGCGCGCTTCGGCCTGGCGGGCATCTGGATCGCCTTCCCGGTCGCCTACGTCGCCATGCTGCTGCTGCAGACGGCGTTCTACCGCTTCGTGTGGCGGCACCGGCGCATCGAAAGGCTGATCTGAACAGCCCGCGCGGACGCGGGATAATCGCGCCCGTGAAGCGCGCCAGACCGCCGCTGGCACGAGACCCGAAAGGGTGTGCTGGAGGAACGTCCGGACTGCACAGGGCAGCGTAGGAGGTAACACCTCTCCACCGACAAGTCGCAAGACCCTAAGGTGAGGATCAGAGCAACAGAGACGAGCCGATTCAGTTCGGGTGAAACGGGCAATCTCTACGCGCAGCAACACCAAATAGGCCAGCGTTGATGTGGTCCCGCGGAGCTGGCGGGTAGGTGGCATCGAGCCGGGTGGGCGACCCCCGGCCCAGAAGAATGGCGGTCACGGCCCGGGCAACCGGGACGCACAGAATCCGGCTTATCGGCGCGCTTCACACTTTTCTTGCGCCATGTGCACAGGTCCCCCGGGACCGGGAACGGCATTTGCCGAGCCATCCCGGAGGGTTTCAACCGAAAGGACCGCACATGACGAACCTCAGCACAACCATGCTCGCCTCCCTGCTCGCCATGGGGGTGGCCACCGCCGCCTCCGCCCAACAGCGGGTCCAGTCCACGACCGACCCCAGGCTGTACGGCGAGATCGGCTTGTCGCAACTGAAGATCGAGGCCGAGGATGGTCCCTTGAGCGCCGAGGCCAAGCCCGGTCTGCTCACCGGCACGCTGGGCTATCAGTTGTGGCCGTTCCTGGCCATCGAAGGCCAGGTGGCCGGCAACGTGATGAAGGACGAGATCAAGCTGAACGGCGCGAACACGGGCGTCGACGCCAAGATCCCGCACATGGTTGGCCTTTTCCTGAAGCCGACGCTGCCGCTGGGTGAGCGTGTCGAGCTGTTCGCCCGCGCGGGCGTGGTGCGCACCAAGCTGGAACTGTCCGCCGGTGGCATCGACGTGGACGACACCGGCACCAGCGGCGCCTATGGTGTGGGCATCAACGTCAACCTGAGCCCGGTGTCGTACCTGCAGGCCAACTGGATGAACTACTACGACAAGGACGACATCAAGCTGCAGGGCGTGGGCCTGATGTACGGGCGGCGCTTCTGAAC
>NZ_DATIGV010000045.1:0-19967 GCF_035481345.1 Hydrogenophaga sp.
CGAGCCGCTGCACCCCATGTACGCGGCCGACCGCGCCTGCATCAACACGATGGAACAGGCGCTGGACGTGTGCGACGCGCTGGACCCGTCGACAAGCGGCGCGCTGGGCGTGGCGGTGGACGTGTACCACGTGTGGTGGGACCCGAAGCTGCAGGCGCAGATCCAACGCGCGGGCCGCGAGCGCTTGCTGGCCTTTCACGTGTGCGACTGGCTCACGCCCACCACCGACCTGCTCAACGACCGCGGGATGATGGGCGACGGCGTGATCGACATCCCGCGCATCCGCGGCTGGGTGGAAGCCCAGGGCTTCGCCGGCTTCAGCGAGGTGGAGATCTTCTCCACCGGCAACTGGTGGCAGCGGGAGCACGACGAGGTGCTGAAGACCTGCATCGACAGGCACCGCAGCGTGGTGTGAGGCCTTGAGAGTCGCCTTCTGGCGTTTTAGCAACTCTGCTAACGTGCCGCATGGCATCGAAACCCAAGCAGCGACCCGTTCGCCACAACCACGCCGAGTTCCTGGCCAAGGCAAAGCAACGAAGTGGTATTTGCAGCATGCTCCGCTTTGCTTCGCACGACGGGTAAGCCTGCACTGGTGGTGCCAGTCGCTCATGCCTCACAGTTCGGATGGACCTACGAGCGATATCAGGTCGCTGAACGCATTCGCGCCATTGGAATCTAGCGCCGTCTCGGCGAGAGTGCAGCCTACCGCCGCTTTGTGCGCCGGTTCGACTTCATTGGCGAGCGAGCATCCGCCCCCGCCATCGCCGCTTCATCCTGTTCCGCTTCCGGCCACAGCGCAGGAAAGTAGAAGCGCAGCGCCCGGTTGGGAATTCCGAAGCTCAGGGGCCCATAGGGGGACGCGGTCTTCAGGAAACCCTCTCTGAGCATGTCTGAAATCAGCTGCGTCGCCTGCCGATCGCCCAGGGTGCTCATGGCCTTGAAATCGGCGCGGGCGAGTGGCTCGTTGGTCGCGAACAAGTGATGCAGCGGCAGCAGCGCCTGCGGCTTGACGCCACTGCCCACCACGGCGTCCTCGTAGTGCAAGCAGGCGGCCAACCGGTCCTTCATGTGGCGCACATCGAGCTGCTCGGCCATGAAACGGGCCTGGTCAACGCAGGTATCGAGCACGTACGCCATCCAGTCGACGAGCGCCGCCTGAGAGAGATTGCCGCGCCCATCAAGGTCGCCATGGCGGTGTTCGTCGGCCGCGGCCAGCAGGGCGCGGTACCGGTCCTGTGATCGGGCAAAACCACGCAAGGGTGACCACAAGCCCTTGGTCAGGCCGGTGGCGTACAGGCACAGGTGCGTGTGCAAGCGGCTTACCCGGCCGTTCCCATCCAGGAAGGGGTGGATCCAGGCCAGGCGGTGATGCGCAGCCGCGATCGCAACGAGGGTGGATTCGCCACGCCGGGCACTGGCGTACACCGCTGACCAACGCGCCAAGAAGGCGGGCACGGCCGAATGCAAAGGCCCCTCGTGCCGACCGACAGACACCTGGCGCGTCCGAAGCCGGCCAGGTTCCATCAGGGAATCGTCCTTGAGACGCAGGTCCTCGGCAGGCAAATCCTTGAACAGCGCACCATGAATGCCGCAGAGGGTGTCGGCCTGATAGAGCCAGGCATCCTGCTGGCCGGCCTCGCGCTCACGCTCATCGAGTTGGGCTTCGAACGCCTCTTCGACACCGATGTGCGCCAGCGCCAGCCGTTGCTTGCGGGCGATCTCCTTGTCGTTCGAAAAATCCAGCAACAGCGCTCGGTCGATGTCGGAAGGCCTCGTGTGCTCGCCCTCGATGAGGTTCGTATAGAACGAGTTCATCCGGCGCAGCAGCCCGCGCAGTTCGACCCAGGGGCCTTGACCCACAGCCACGCCCAGGGAGGCGCAGGCACTGGTCAGGTCCGCGGCGCGTTCGAGTAGCGGGGCCATGGCCTTCGCGGAAGGCAGCAGTGGCTCGAACTGGTGCGGCGAGTCGTACTGAGGGATGACCTGCGAAATCATTGATGGGATTTTGCGAGATTGAAATCAAAAAACACATCGTCGCAACTCATTGATGTATAAGAATTTTATACCAACAAGCTCCCATTATTGCAAGTTTCAGTGCGAGATTTCTCTCAGCTGCACAGCGGGCTGTCAGCCGCGCCGCCCGCCCCTCACCGCCCCATGTGCGGCTGCTTGGCAAACAGCTCCGCCGCCCACTCCACAAAGGCCCGCACCTTGGCGCTCAGGTGCCGGTTGGGCGGGTACACCACGTAGACCGGGATCGTCTCGCAGGCCCACTCGGCCAGCACCTGCACCAGCTCACCGCGCTCGATCAGCGGCACGGCCACGAAGCTGCCCGTCTGCGCCACGCCCAGGCCGGCCAGCAGGGCGGCCGTCATGGCGTTGCTCTCGTTCACCGACAGCTTGTAGCGGCCCGAGATCTCCAGCTTCTGCCCGTCCTTGTGGAATTCGTTCGGGTACATGCGCCCGGTGCGCGTGGAGAAGTAATTGATCATGGTGTGATCGGTCTCCAGTTGCTCGGGGTGCGTGGGCGTGCCGTGCGCCTTCAGGTAGGCCGGCGAGGCCACCGTCACCAGCGGCAGGTTGGCGATGCGCCGCGCCACCAGCGACTGCTCCTGCAGCTCGCCGCCACGGATCACGCAGTCCACGTTGTCGGTGATCAGGTCCACCGGGCGGTCGGTCACGCCCAGGTCGAGCTGGATGTCGGGGTAGCGGCGGTAGAAATCCGCCAGGGCGGGAATGATGATGTACTGCGCCACCGAGGTGCCCACGTCCACGCGCAGCCGCCCGCTGGGCTTGGCCTGGGCATTGGTCATGCTGGCCTCGACGTCGTCCAGGTCGTTGAGCAGGCGCGCGGTGCGCTCGTAATAGGCGGCGCCGTCGGGCGTCACCGTCACGCGCCGCGTCGTGCGGTTGAGCAGCTTGACCTTCAGGCGCGACTCCAGGTGCTGCACCAGCTTGGTCACCGTGCCCTTGGGCAGGTCCAGCGATTCGGCCGCCTTGGTGAAGGTGCCCGCCTCCACCACGCGCGCGAAGACGCGTATCGATTGCAACTGGTCCATTCCCTCGACTCCTTTTATGTCTTGTGCGGCGATTGTTGCGCTGCGATTGTTCACGCGCTGGAAACAGACTGGCGCTGCCGCCCCGCTTTTTCCGCACACGTGATGTGCCTATAGTCACTCGCATGCCATCAACCGCCACCTCCCCCCTGCCGGTGCAGACCCTGTCGGTGCCGGGCCAAGCCGCGCTGACCCTGCGCGTGCTGGGCCGCAAACCGCGCGGCGGCGCGCTGCCGCTGGTGCTGCACTTCCACGGCGGCGCCTTCGTCTCGGGCGACCTGGACAGCGGCGCCTGCCTGGCCGAGCTGCTGAGCGGCTCGGGCGCGGTGGTGGCCTCGCTGGCGTATCCGCTGGCGCCCGAGCACCGTTTCCCCGAGGCGCTGGAGGCCGGCTACGCCACACTGGAGTGGCTGTACACGCAGCGCTCGCGCCTGGCCGGCAAGGACGCGCCGCTGTACGTGGCCGGTGAGGAAGCCGGCGGCAACCTCGCGGCCGCCATGGCACTGATGGCGCGCGACCGCGCGCACCCGCCGCTGGCGGGGCAGATCCTCGTCGCGCCCATGCTGGACCCGTGCAATGCCACGGCCTCGCTGCGCGAGAGCCTGGGCGACTGCGTGGAATGCAAGTACGCCGACGGCTGGAAGCAGTACCTGCGCGGCCCCATGGACGCCGAGCACCCCTATGCCGTGCCCGGCCTGGCCCAGCGCCTGGCGGGCCTGCCGCCCGCGCTGGTGCTCACCGGCGCCGACGACCCCATGCGCGACGAGGCCCTGGCGTATGCCGAGCGCCTGCGCGGTGCCGGCATCGCGGTGCAGTCCCGCGTGCTGGGGGCCGGCACGGGCTGGCCCGACTCGCTGGCCGAACCGCTGACCGGTGAATGCCCCTGCGCCAACGAGGCGCGGGAACACCTGCGCGCCTTCTTCCAGGCCAATCTGGCCGCCGCGCCCCCACCGTCCTGACGGACGACCCGCCCCCCTTTCCCCTTCCCTGAAACGCCAACCCCGGCCACACGCCGGGGGCGGTCCCGCTCGCCCTCAAAAAGGATCACACCATGCCCCGTTCGACCGTCAAGCCCTCCGCCCTCGGCCGCATCTGGCTGCCCACCGCCGCCCTGGCCGCCCTCTCGGCCGCCGTGTTCGTGATCGCCCAGCAGGCGATGACGGCGCAGGCCAGCGCACCGGCCGACGCCGCGCCGCCGCCCATGCCGGTGTCGGTGGCCACCGTCGCCGAAAGCGACGCCACCACCTGGGACGAGTTCTCCGGCCGCCTGGAAGCGGTGGAGCGCGTGGACATCCGCTCACGCGTGGCCGGTGCCGTGCTGGCCACGCACTTCCGCGAAGGCGCGCTCGTGAACAAGGGCGACCTGCTCGTCACCATCGACCCCGCGCCCTACGCGGCCGAGGTGGCGCGCGCCGAGGCCCAGGCCAGCGCGGCGCAGGCCCGCCTGAGCCATGCCAAGGGCGAGTTCGCGCGCTCGCAGCGCCTGTGGGAAGACAAGGCCATCGCCCAGCGCGAACTCGACGACCGCCAGAACGCCCTGCGCGAGGCCGAGGCCAACCTGCTGGCCGCGCAGGCGCAGGTGCAGACCGCGCGCCTGAGCCTGGGCTACACCCAGGTGCGCGCGCCGGTGGCCGGGCGCATCGGCAAGGTCGACGTGACGGTGGGCAACCTCGTCGCGGCCGGCCCCGGCGCGCCGGTGCTCACCACGCTGGTGTCGGTGAACCCCATCTACGCCAGCTTCGACGCCGATGAGCAGACCGTGGCGCGCGCGCTGCAGGGCCTGAACCAGGGCGGCGCCAGCGCGCGCCAGGCCATCGAGCGCATCGCCGTCCAGATGGGCACGGCCGGCAGCGAGGACACGCCCTTCACCGGCCGACTGCAGCTCATCGACAACCAGGTCGACGCGCGCAGCGGCACGGTGCGCGTGCGCGCCGTCTTCGACAACAAGGACGGCGCCCTCATGCCCGGCCAGTTCGCGCGCATCCGCATGGCCCAGCCGCGCAGCGACCGCCAGTTGCTGGTCAGCGAACGCGCCATCGGCACCGACCAGGACAAGAAGTTCGTGATGGTGGTGGGCGAGGACAACAAGGCCGAGTACCGCGAGGTGAAGCTCGGCGCGCCGGTCGATGGCCTGCGCCGCGTGACCGATGGCCTCAAGCCCGGCGAGCGCATCGTCGTCAACGGCCTGCAACGCGTGCGCCCCGGCGCCGTGGTGCAGCCGCAGCCGGTTGAAATGAAAACGGCGCGCGCCAGCGGCGATGCGCAGACGCTCGCGGCCAACAAGCCCTGAGCGCGTTCGAGTGAAGAGAACAACATGAACCTCTCCAAGTTCTTCATCGACCGGCCGATCTTCGCGGGCGTGCTCTCGCTGCTGATCCTGATCGCCGGCCTGGTCGCCCTGCGCGGCCTGCCCATCTCCGAGTACCCCGAGGTGGTGCCGCCCTCCGTGGTGGTGCGCGCCCAGTACCCGGGCGCCAACCCCAAGGTCATCGCCGAGACCGTCGCCACGCCGCTGGAGGAATCCATCAACGGCGTAGAAGGCATGCTCTACATGGGCAGCCAGGCCACCACCGACGGCGTGATGACGCTCACCGTCACCTTCAAGCTCGGCACCGACCCGGACAAGGCGCAGCAGCTCGTGCAGAACCGCGTCTCGCAGGCCGAGCCGCGCCTGCCCGAGGAGGTGCGCCGCCTGGGCGTGACCACGGTCAAGAGCTCGCCCGACATCACCATGGTCGTGCACCTGGTGTCGCCCAACGACCGCTACGACATCAACTACCTGCGCAACTACGCGGTGCTGAACGTGAAGGACCGCCTCGCGCGCATCGAAGGCGTGGGCCAGGTGCAGATCTTCGGCGGCGGCGACTACGCCATGCGCGTCTGGCTGGACCCGCAGAAGGTCGCGCAGCGCGGCCTCTCCGCCGGTGACGTGGTGGCCGCCATCCGCGGCCAGAACGTGCAGGCCGCCGCCGGCGTGGTGGGCGCCTCGCCCGGCCTGCCCGGCGTGGACCTGCAGCTTTCCGTCAACGCCCAGGGCCGCCTGCAGACCGAGGAAGAGTTCGGCGACATCATCATCAAGAGCGGCACCGACGGCGCCGTGACGCGCCTGCGCGACGTGGCCCGCCTGGAGATGGGCGCGGCCGACTACTCGCTGCGCTCGCTGCTGAACAACCAGCCCGCCGTGGGCATGGGCGTGTTCCAGGCCCCGGGCTCCAACGCGCTGGAGATCTCGGCCCAGGTGCGCGCCACCATGGCCGAGCTGCAGCAGCACATGCCCGAGGGCGTGGAGTACCGCATCGCCTACGACCCCACGCAGTTCGTGCGCGCCTCCATCGACTCGGTGATCACCACGCTGCTGGAAGCCATCGCGCTCGTGGTGCTGGTGGTGATCCTGTTCCTGCAGACCTGGCGCGCCTCCATCATCCCGCTGCTGGCGGTGCCGGTGTCGGTGGTGGGCACCTTCGCGGTGCTGCACCTGCTGGGCTTCTCCATCAACGCGCTGTCGCTGTTCGGCCTGGTGCTGGCCATCGGCATCGTGGTGGATGACGCCATCGTGGTGGTGGAGAACGTCGAGCGCAACATCGAAGCGGGCCTGACACCGCGCGAGGCCACCTACCGCGCCATGCGCGAGGTCTCGGGCCCCATCATCGCCATTGCCCTGGTGCTGGTGGCCGTGTTCGTTCCGCTGGCCTTCATCAGCGGCCTCACCGGCCAGTTCTACAAGCAGTTCGCGGTGACCATCGCCATCAGCACGGTGATCTCGGCGATCAACTCGCTCACGCTCTCGCCCGCGCTCGCGGCCCTGCTGCTCAAGGGCCATCACGAACCGAAGGACGCGCTCACGCGCGGCATGGACCGCGTGTTCGGCGGCTTCTTCCGCGCCTTCAACCGCGTCTTCCACCGCGGGTCCGAGGCCTACAGCGGCGGTGTGCGCCGCGTGGTCGGCCGCAAGGCGCTGATGATGGCCCTCTACCTCGCGCTCGCGGCCCTCACGGTCGGCCTGTTCAAGGCCGTGCCCAGCGGCTTCGTGCCCGCGCAGGACAAGCAGTACCTCATCGGCTTCGCGCAGTTGCCCGACGGTGCCACGCTGGACCGCACCGACGAGGTGATCCAGCGCATGGGCGAGATCACCAAACAGAACCCCAACGTGGAAGACGCCATCGCCTTCCCGGGCCTGTCCATCAACGGCTTCACCAACAGCTCCAACGCGGGCATCGTGTTCGCCACGCTCAAGCCCTTCGCCGAGCGCAAGAACGCCGACCAGAGCGGCGCCGCCGTGGCGGGCCAGCTCAACCAGGCCTATGGCGCGATCCAGGACGCCTTCGTGGTGATGTTCCCGCCGCCGCCGGTGGCGGGCCTGGGCACCACGGGCGGCTTCAAGCTGCAGTTGGAGGACAAGGCCTCGCTGGGCTACGAGGCCATGGACGCGGCGGTGAAGGCCTTCATGGCCAAGGCCTACCAGACGCCCGAGCTGGCCGGCATGTTCACGAGCTGGCAGGTCAACGTGCCGCAGCTCTACGCCGACATCGACCGCACCAAGGCGCGCCAGCTCGGCGTGCCCGTGACGGAGATCTTCGACACCATGCAGATCTACCTCGGCAGCCTGTACGTGAACGACTTCAACCAGTTCGGCCGCACCTACAGCGTGCGGGCACAGGCCGATGCGCCCTACCGCGCCCGCGCCGAGGACATCGGCCTGCTCAAGGTGCGCTCCACCAGCGGCGAGATGATCCCGCTGTCCGCTCTGCTCAAGGTCGATTCCACCTTCGGCCCCGAGCGTGCCATGCGCTACAACGGCTACCTCGCCGCCGACATCAACGGCGGGCCCGCGCCGGGCTTCTCCTCCGGCCAGGCGCAGGCCGCGATCGAGCGCATCGCCGCCGAGACCCTGCCCGCGGGCATCGGCTTCGAGTGGACCGAGCTCACCTACCAGGAAATCCTCGCGGGCAACTCCGCGCTGTGGGTCTTCCCGCTGGCCATCCTGCTGGTGTTCCTGGTGCTGGCCGCTCAGTACGAGAGCCTCACGCTGCCGCTGTCCATCATCCTCATCGTGCCCATGGGCCTGCTCGCGGCCATGACGGGGGTGTGGCTCGACGGCGGTGACAACAACGTGTTCACGCAGATCGGGCTGATCGTGCTGGTGGGGCTGTCGGCGAAGAACGCGATCCTGATCGTGGAGTTCGCACGCGAGCTGGAGTTCGCGGGCCGCACGCCGATCCAGGCCGCCATCGAAGCCAGCCGCCTGCGCCTGCGCCCCATCCTGATGACCTCGCTGGCCTTCGTCATGGGCGTGCTGCCCCTGGTGCTGGCCACCGGCGCGGGCGCCGAGATGCGCTCGGCCATGGGCGTGGCGGTGTTCGCGGGAATGATCGGCGTGACCGCCTTCGGCCTCTTCCTCACGCCGGTGTTCTACGTGCTGCTGCGGCAACTGACGGGCAACCGCCCGCTGCGCCAGCACGGCGAAACCCCGCACTTCGAGGGCTTTGCCAGCGGCGGCGCCGACGTGCGCCCCCTGCCCGCGGCCCCGCTGACGCATTGAAGGAACCCACCATGAAAGCATTCAACCGCTTGCTGCCCCTGGCCGCCGCCCTGGTGCTGGCGGGCTGCGCCACCGCCTTGCCGACCTTGCCCCCGGGCGTGGACACGCCGCCGCAGTTCAAGGAACAGCGCGGGAACACGCAATGGACCATCGCCCAGCCCGCCGAGGCCCAGAGCCGCGGCACCTGGTGGAAGGCCTTCAACGACCCGGTGCTCGACGAACTGATCGAGCGCGCGGGCGCCGGCAACACCGACATCCAGCAGGCCGCCGCGCGCCTGGCCCAGGCGCGCGCGCTGCTGCGCGGCGCGCAGGCCGACCGCGCGCCCCAGATCGGCGCGGGTGCCTCGGCCAACCGCGGCGCGGGCGCCGACACCGCGAACGGCCCCACGCCGGCCACGCTGCTGCAGGCCGGCCTGAACCTCTCGTACGAAGTGGACCTGTTCGGTCGCCTCTCCCGCGCGCAGGACGCCGCCTCGCTCGACGCGCAAGCGCGCGAGGCCCTGCTGCAAAGCACGCGCCTGCTGGTGCAGGCCGAGGTGGCGCAGACCTACCTGGCCCTGCGCGCCACCGACACCGAACGCGCGCTGATGCAGGACACCGCCACCGCCTACGCCGACACCCTGCGCCTGACGCAGCGCCGCTTCGAAGCCGGCGACGTGGCCGAGCTGGACGTCATCCGCATCCAGACCGAGCAGGCCGCCACCGAGGCCGAGGTCATCGCGCTGGACCGCACGCGCGCCGAGCTGGAGCACGCGCTCGCCGTGCTGCTGGGCGAACCCGCCTCAGGCTTCGCGCTGGCGGCCACCACCACGGCGCGCGCGCTGCCGGTGATCCCGGCCGGTGTGCCGGCCACCGTGCTCGCGCGCCGGCCGGACGTGGCCGCGGCCCAGTCCTCGCTGCTGGCCGCTCAGGCCCGCGTGGGCGTGGCCCAGGCCGCCTGGTTCCCGCGGATCTCGCTCACCGGCGCGGCGGGCTTCGCTTCGCCCGAACTGGGCGACCTCTTCCAGTGGTCCGCGCGCTCCTGGGGTGTGGGGGCGCTGCTCTCGCTGCCGCTGTTCGACGGCGGCCGGCGCGAGGCCGGCGTGCAGAACGCGCAGGCCGAGTTCGACGCGGTGGCGGCGCAGTACCGCGGCCAGGTGCTCAACGCCTTGCGCGAAGTGGAAGACCAGCTCTCGGCCCTGCACCTGCTGCGCGAGCAATCGCAGGCGCAAGGCCGCGCGGTCAACGCCGCGCAGCGCGCCAGCGCGATCTCGGAAACCCGCTACCGCAACGGCCTGGTGAGCCAGCTCGAGCTGCTGGACGCGCGCCGCAATGAGCTGCTCAACCGGCGGCAGGCGCAGCGGGTGGAGGCGGCGCGGCAGCAGGCGACGGTGCGGCTGATCCGGGCGCTGGGCGGGGGCTGGGAGGCGGACGAGCCGCGGCGCGGCTGAGCGACGGTGCTAGGCCCCACATGGGGGCCTTGACGCCACGAAATGGGGCTTTCCTCAAAAACCCATCGTGCGCACAAACTCGTTCACGTCCCGTCGCGGTATCTCGAACCCATTCACCGCCGCGCGCTCGTCGCGGTAGCCCAGCGACACGCCGCACACCGTCACCTGCCCCTGCGGCATGCCCAGCACCGGCGCGATGACCGCGTGGTACGGCGCGAAGCTCACCTGCGGGCAGGTGTCCAGTCCGCGCGAGCGCGCGGCCAGCATCACGCTCTGCAGGTACAGGCCCAGGTCCAGCCAGCTGTGCGGCTTCAGGCAGGCGTCGATGCTGAGGATGAGGCCCACCGGCGCGCCGAAGAAGCCGAAGTTGCGCCGCGTCTGGCGGGCGCGCGCGGCGGCGTCCGTGCGGTCGATGCCCAGGGCCTCGTAGTAGCGCACGGCGAAGTCGGCCTGGCGCGCGCCGTATTCGTCTGGCAAAGGCACCGGGAAGTGGTGCGGCGGCGGCAGTTGGCCGCTGTCGAACACCGCGGTGATCGCGGCCTCCAGACGGTGGATCGCTTCGCCCGCGAGCGCGTACACCTGCCAGGGCTGGGTGTTGGAGTTGCTCGGCGCGCGAGCGGCCACACGCAGGATCTCCAGCACCGTCTCGCGTGGCACGGCTTCGTCGCGGAAGGCGCGCACCGAGCCGCGCGAACGCAGCAGCCCGTCCAGGCAGGCGGCGGTGTCGAACGTCGACGTGCTCATCGCGCGCCCTCGGCCGGCGGGGGGTGGTAAGCGATGCGCCCGGCCGGCAGGAAGAACAGCGCGATCACGGCGCCGCCTTTGGCCTCGGGGTAGTGGTGGCTGCCGGGCGGCGGCGCGGTCCAGCCGGCCTCACACCAGCCGTTGGGGCCCGCGAGCGCGGCCCCCGGTGTCACGGGGATCACCATGTTGAACTCGCCGTAGGGATGCGCGTGGTATTGGCCGCGGTAGCTGCCCTCGGGGTTGCCCTGCGTGTTGCCGCGGCTGTCCATGTACACGGCAGTGATGCTGAAGTGATGCGTGCGCTCGGAGGGCTCCAGCAGGCGGCTGCGGCGGTAGATGGGTCCGTCGATCTCGACGTTGGCGGCCCAGCCGTCTTGCACGCCCCGCTTGATCAGGCGCGCCAGGTTGTCGTAGAGCTCACTGCCCGGGCCACGCTGCTCATTGAGCCAGCGCTCGACCTCGGTGCCCGCCGTCATGTCCTTCACTTCGGACAGAAAGGGCAGGCAGCGTTCGATGAGTTCATCGCGTTCGCGAATGACGGTGTCTGCGGACATGGCTCACTCCTCCATGCGAAAGCCCGAGGCGCGCACCACCGGCGCCCAGGTCTCGCGTTCCTGGCGGATCATGGCCGCGAAATCCTTCGGCGCGCGCGTTCGCACCTCCAGGCCCACCTTCTCGTAGCCGGCGCGCAGCGCGGCGTCGCGGCTGGCCTTGTCGATGGCGGCGTGCAGTGCGTTGACGGTGTCCGCCGGCGTGCCGGGTGGCGCAAAGACGCCGTAGGTTTCCGCACCGCGGATCTGGCCGAAACCTTGCTCACCGAAGGTCGGCACGTTGGGCAGGAAGCGTGAGCGCTGCTCGCTCGTCACGCCCAGGATGCGGACCTTGCCCTGTTGCAGATAAGGAAGGAAGTCCGCCACGAAACCGAAGTACGCGGGGATCTGCCCGCCCAGCAGGTCCTGCATGGCAGGGGCCGAGCCGCGGTAGGCGATGTGCTCCAGCTTCAGGCCACCCGCTTCCGACAGCTGGTAGCCCAGGAAGTGCGCCACCGAACCCGCGGCGGGCGAGGCATAGAGGGCGGCGTTGGGCGTCTGGCGCACCCAGGCCACGTATTCGGGCAAGGTCTTCACGCTGGCGGGCACGTTGCCGCTGACCGCGAAGGCGCAGCCCGCCGTGACCACCGAGGACACGGGCACGAAGTCGGCATCGGCGTCGTACTGAAGCTTCGTGTAGACGTGCGGGTAGATGGTGAGCGCGGAGGTGTGCGTGCACAGCAAGGTGTTGCCGTCGGCGGCTTCGCGCTTGAGCTGGCCGTTGGCGATGCGCCCGGCCGCGCCGGCGCGGTTGTCCACGATGTAGGTGCGGCCATCGCGCCGCCAGGCGTCAGCGAGGTGGCGCGCCGTGGTGTCCAGCGTGCCGCCGGCGGGATAGCCCACGAGCAACTTGCCCGGGGCATTGGCCAGCAAGGGCCAGGGCGCGCCAGCGGCCGGCAGGGCCGCCAACAGTTGCGCAAAGGAGCGGCGGGAGAGTGTGTTCATGGGGTCCTCGGCTTTCAACGGCGACGGATGTCCGTTGACCCGAATGCTGCGACGATCGTGGATTGCAGGGAACTGCTCTTTGTGCAATGGTTCGTTGCACAGCATTCATATCGGAGTGGGTGGCCATGAGCATCGGCAAGGTGGACCTCAATCTGCTGAAGGTCTTCGACGCGGTCTTCGAGGAGCGCAACCTGGTGCTCGCGGGCCGGCGCCTGCACCTGAGCCAGTCGGCCGTGAGCCATGCATTGGCGCGGCTGCGCGAGGTGGTGGGCGACGAGCTGTTCGTTCGCACTGGGCGCGGCATGCAACCCACCGGTGGCGCGCTGCGCATGGCGCCCGCGCTGCGCGACGCGCTGCGCCGCATCGAGGCCACGCTGGACGTGGGACCGTTCTCGCCGCGAAGCTCGCAGCGCCAGTTCGTCATCGCGGCCAACGACCACGTCACCGCCGTGCTGGTGGCGCCGCTGGCGCGCAAGCTGCAGCGCGCCGCGCCGGGGGTGGACCTGGTCATCCGCCCATCCACGCGGCTGGACCTGGCCGAACAGATCGACCTGGGGCGCATCGACCTGGCGATCGGCATCTTCTCGCAGGTGCCGCCGCGCATGAGCACCCGCACGCTGATGTCGCAGGGTGAGGCGGTCCTGATGCGCAAGGACCACCCGGCGGCGCGCGGCAAGCTCACGCTGGCGGCTTTCTCGCGTCATCCGCTGGTCACGATCTCGGTGGGCGGGCAGGAGGAAGGCGCGGTGGACGGTTTCATCCTGGAGCGCGGACTGGCGCGCCAGTCGGAGATGTTCGACCGTGGCGCGCTGCGCGAGGCGCTGGACGCGCAGGGCGTGCAGCCGCGCGTGCGGGTAACCGTGCCGCATTCGCTTGCCATCCCGGCGCTGCTGCGCGACAGCGACATGCTGTCCATCGTGCCGGCCTCGCTGGCGCGCGCCCTCACGCGCGGCGACGCGGGCCTGGTGATGCGCCCCTTGCCCTACCCGGCCAGCCTGGCCACCACGCGCGCCGTCTGGCACAGCCGCCACGACCACGACGCCGGGCACACCTGGCTGCGCGAGACGGTGGCCGAGGTGGCGGGCGCGCTCGGCGAGCGGCGCGTGGCCAAGGCCTGACGACCTACACCAGCACGTTCACCTGCGTGCCCACGCTGCCCGAATCGGCCAGCGGCAGCGCGCCGGTGACCCCCTGCAGCAGCGCCAGCGCGGCGCTGCCTTCCATGTCCATGGACTTGCGCAGCATGGCGAGCTGCACCTTCTGGGCCACGTCGGCCTGCTGGTTGGCCACGACGGCCTGGACCATGGCGGCGGGGGAAACGTCCACGGGGGCTCCTGCTTGCTGAATCGCTTGCCCTTCGTATCGGACGGCGCCCGCCGTACTTGAGCGCGCTCAGCCCAGCTCCGCGCCCTCGCGCGTGGCCAGTTGCATCAGCGCGATGAACCGCTGCGCCCCCAGTCCCAGCGGCCGCTCCGCGTTCCACACCACGTCCACCCACAGCCGCAACTGGTTGCTGATGTTGCCGAAGCGGATCTCGGTGAGCTCGCCCGAGGCCACCAGCGGCTCGATCAGCCGGCGCGGCAAATAGGCCCAACCCAGGCCGGCCTGCACCAGGCTCAGCGTGGCCAGGTGGCTGTCGGTGCGCCAGAGGTGGCGCGACAGCAGCATGCGCGGGTCGCGCCCGCTCGGGTCGCGGCTGGCCACGGCGATCTGGCGGATCCCGATCAGGTCGTTGAGCTGCAGCGCGCCCTGGCGCGCGAGCGCCTCGGGGTGGTCGGCCGCGATCACCGCCACGAACAGCTCGGTGCCCAGTTCCTGGAAGCCTTCGCGCTCGTCGCTGCCCGGGCGCTCGAACACCAGGGCCAGTTGCGCCTCGCCCGCGTGCAGCATGCGCAGCGCATCGGCTTGCGGCGCCGACAGCACCTCCACCAGCAGCGCCGGGAATTCCTCGGCCAGCACGGCCAGCGGCCGGCTCCAGGGCGCGGACAGCAATTCGGGCGCGATGGCGATGGTGAGCTGGCGTTCCAGCCCCTGATGCAGGGCCTGGGCGTGCGCGCCCAGGCGGCGCAACTGGCCGGCGATCTGCCGCGCCTGCGGCTCCAGGGCGCGCGCCACGTCGGTGGGCCGGGGCTCGCGGGCGCTGCGGTCGAACAGCACCAGGTCCAGCTCGGCCTCCAGTTGGGCGATGGCCATGCTCACCGCCGAGGGCACGCGCCCGAGCTGGCGCGCGGCGGCCGAGAAGGAGCCCGTGTCGAGCACCGCCAGGAAGGTGCGCAGGTTGTCGCTGTTGAAGGCCATGGCGCCTCTATTTGTCAGATTATCTGAAAGTATCTGACTTTTTTCATCAAAAAACACCGCATAAAGTGCCGCCATCGCCCCCGCCCGTCCGCCGCGGGGGCCGCGTTCAAGGGGCAGCGCCATGCAAGGCATTCAACGAAAAATCGTCTACGTCACGCTCTACGAGCTGATCGCCATCGCCGCGTCCAGCGCCGGCCTGGCCCTGCTGTCCGACAGCGGCCTGGGCCACGCCAGCGTGGCCGCCGTCGGCGCCTCGGCCATCGCGGTGGTCTGGAACCTCGTCTACAACACCCTGTTCGAGCGCTGGGAGGCCCGCCAGGCGGTCAAGGGCCGCGGCGTGGCGCGCCGCGTGGCCCATGCCCTGGGTTTCGAGGCCGGCCTGGTGGTGATGCTGGTGCCGCTGTTCGCCTGGTGGCTGGGCGTGTCGCTGTGGCAGGCCTTCGTGCTGGACCTGGGCCTGATCGTGTTCTTCCTCGTCTACACCTACGTGTTCAACCTGGGCTTCGACCGCGTGTTCGGCCTGCCGGCCTCGGCCGCGCCGCAGCCCGCCCTGGGCAATTGACGCGGGACGGCGCTCAGGAATCCTGGAACAGGCTTTCGCGCACGCCCGAGCCCTCGGGCAGCGGGAAGTCCTGGCGCACCGCGCGGCCGAAATAGCCCTGGCGCACCAACTGGCTGGTCTGCCAGGCCGCAATGGTGGTCTGCGCCCGCTGCGCCTCCAGCAGGCGCATGGCGGGGGTACGGAAATAGATGATGAGCGCCGCCTCGCGCGGGTTGAAGCCCTCGCTCAGGCCCAGATCGATCACCGCGTGGCGCAGGGGCGAGGGCACCGTGTTCGACGGAATGCCCAGCTCACCCAGGGCGCGACTGAGGCCGAAACGGAACCACGCTTTCTTCAACATGAAGAAATTAGAGCATCGGACCGTTCATCGGCACCCCCGGGAAGGCCCTCACAGTCGCCCATCTGTATGACCGATGCAAGCCGTCCGAACGGATGCAATCGCGTGTAAGCGATTCTTATGAATACGAATAATTCTCATACAATCCGGCGCTTGCCTGCGAAGGCAAGTCCATAGCCAGCCACCGGGCCGCGTGCCCGCCAGCCAGCCATTCCGATTCGACACCCCCAACGGAGTGGCTGTTGACGCCAGCGTGGTGCAGGGCGCAAGCAGCGCCCTGAAACCATGCCCAACACCCGAACCCGTCCGTCCCTGGCCGCCCGCGGCGCACAGCGCACGCTGCTGGCCACCGCCGTCACCACCCTCGTCCTGTCGGCCACCGCGCCGGCCCGCGCGCAATCCACGCCCGAGACCGCGCCCACCCTGGGCACCGTCAACGTGACGGCGCCCAAGGAACAGGAAAGCGCCACCGGCCCGGTGCGCGGCTACGCCGCCACGCGCAGCGCCACCGCCACCAAGACCGACACGCCGCTGCAGGAGACGCCGCAGTCGGTGACCGTGATCACCGCCGACCAGATCCGCGACCAGGGCTCGCCCAACCTGCAGGAAGCGCTGCGCTACGCGGCCGGCGTGCGCAACGAGCTCTACGGCATCGACAACCGCGGCGACTGGTTCTCGCTGCGCGGCAGCGAAGAATCCACGCTGCTCTACAACGGCCTGCGCGAGCCGCTCACCGGCTACTACGGCGTGGTGCGCACCGAGCCCTACAACTTCGAGCGCATCGAGGTGCTGCGCGGTCCCTCGTCCATCATCGCGGGCCAGAACGACCCGGGCGGCGTGGTGAACCTGGTGCCCAAGCGCCCGCTGGACGCGCCCCGGCGCGAGGTCGGCATCCGCGTCGGCAACGACTCCCTGCGCGAGGTGCACGCGGACCTCACCGGCCCGCTCAACGCCGAGGGCACCCTGCTCTACCGCCTCGTCGCGGTGGAGAAGGACAGCAAGACGCAGATCCGCTTCGCGCAGGACGACCGGACCTTCGTGGCGCCCTCGCTCACCTTCAAGCCCAATGCGCAGGACAGCTTCACCGTCTACGCCGAGTACCAGAAGGACTTCAGCCAGAACACCAACGCCTTCCTGCCGCTGGCCGGCACGCTGTACCCCACGCCCAACGGCCCGATCCCGCGCGACCTGTTCGCCGGCGAGCCCGACTGGGACACCTACGGCGGCACCCGCAAGCGCGTGGGCTACGCCATCGACGTCGGCCTGGGTGACCAGTGGCGCCTGAGCCATCAACTGCGTCATGACCGCGTGGACGGGTTGATGGAGTCGATGTACGTGGCCTGGTGGGACGGCTTTCGCAATGCCGCGGGCGGCGCCGATGCCAACGGCCAGTACATGAACCGCCCCTGGTACATCTACGACGATGGCCTGCGCCTGACCACCGGCGAGGTGCTGCTCAAGCGCGACTGGCAACTGGGCGGCGTGACGCACAAAGTGGTGTTCGGCATGGACGCGACGACCATGGACACCAGCCGGACCTCGGCCTCGGGCGACGGCACGCCGCTCAACGTCTACAACCCGGTCTACGGCACGTTCGCGCGCCCCTCGCTGGGCAACGCGGCGCCGGTCGAAACGCGCGTGCGCCGCCAGGGCTGGCTGCTGCAGGACCAGATGAAGTTCGACAACGGCCTGAGCGTGCGCGCCGGCGTGCGCCACGACAAGGTGCGCAACACCGCGGTCGGTGGCGAGACCGAGCGCGACTCGGCCACCAGCGTCAACCTGGGCGTGGTCTACGAGGTGGCACCGGGCGTCTCGCCGTACGCGAGCTACTCGGAATCCTTCAACCCGACCGCCGGCACCGACGCCTTTGGCCAGGTCTTCAAGCCCAAGCGCGGCGAGCAGGTCGAGGTGGGCGTGAAGTGGCAGTCGCAGACGCTGCCGATGCAGGCCACCGCCGCCGTGTACTCGCTCAAGGAAAAGAACCGCCTGGGCGACGACCCCGACAACCTCGGCTTCAGCAAGCAGATCGGCAACTCGCGCGTGAAGGGCGTGGAGCTGGAAGGCCAGGCCCGCGCGGGCGCCTGGCAGTACCTCGCCAGCTACACCTACACCAACGCGCGTGCCAGCGCCACGGCCTTCGGCGGCGAGCTCGATCCCACGCAGCAGCTCGAAGGCATCCCCAAGCACATGGCCTCGTTCTGGGCCGTGCGCGACTTCCGTGACCTCGGCGTGCCAGGCCTTTCATTGGGCGCGGGCGCGCGCTACGTCGGTCGCGTCGGTGACGGCACGGGCAACGTCTTCGTGCCCTCGGTGACGCTGTTCGACGCCATGGCCGCCTGGGAGACCGGCCCCTGGCGCTTCGCGCTCAACGTGAACAACCTGGCCGACGAGGACTACATCGCCGTCTGCCTGGCGCGCGGCGACTGCTGGTTCGGCAGCCGGCGCAAGGTGATCCTCACCGCCGACTACCGCTGGTGACCGACAGCGCCCACGACGCCCCCAACGAAAGCCCCACCATGAACGCCACCACCGCGCCCTCGACGGCCCACGTGATCGGCCGCATCGCGGCCAGCCTGCTCGGCGGCTACGCCTTCACCTGGGGCGTCACCACGCTGGGCATCACCGGCCTGGTGGCGCTCGGGGTGGACTACCACGAGGCCCACACCGTGCTGATGCTGCTGGCCTTCCTGGTGTTCCTCGCCGTCTTCATCTGGGCCTTCGCGGCGCGCAGCCTGGCGCGCGTGTGGGGCGTGCTGGGCGGCGGCGGCGCGGGCATGACCGGGGCGGCCTGGCTGCTGCAACAACAACTGATCTGAGGGCCGACCCATGCTGTCGAACTTCCGCCTCTCCATGACCTGGCTGCACACCTGGTTCGGCCTCGTGCTGGGCTTCGTGCTCGTGGTCGTGTTCTTCTTCGGCTCGCTCTCGGTGTTCGACCGCGAGTTCGACCGCTGGGCCATCCCCGAATCGCGCTTCGAACCGCAGCCCATGCCCTCGTTCGACCGGGTGCTGCTGCCGATCCTTCAGCGCGTCGAACCCGACGAGGTGGACTACGCGGCCAACATGCCGCTGTTGCACGACACGGCCCAGGGCCCGATGACGCCGCGCCTGGAACTGCCGGCCGACGAGTTCTGGGCCTACACCACGCACCGCGACCCGGTGCTGATGATGGGCGTGGGCTTTCGCGTGCCGCAGCCCAAGGACCCGCAAGGCCACAACCACATCCACGGCGACACCACCATCGACCCGCGCAACGGCGCGCAGTTGCCCGAGGGTCAGCAGAAGATCGGCAGCGAGTTCTTCTACCCCATGCACTACAGCCTGCACCTGAACTGGAAGCTCATCGGCTTCTGGATCGTGGCGCTGGCCGCGCTGACCATGCTGGCGATGCTGGTCACGGGCCTGGTGATGCACCGCAAGGTGTTCGCCGAGCTGTTCACCTTCCGCCCGCGCAAGAACCCGCGCCGCAGCCTGCTGGACCTGCACAACCTCACGGGCGTGGTGGCCCTGCCCTTCCACTTCTTCTTCGCTTTCACGGGCCTGGTCATCTTCGCGGCCTTCTACTACCTGCCGGTGTCCGACACCATGCTGCGCCCGCTGGCGCAGGCCCATGAGGTGGCCGAGGCCGCCGCCACCGGCCTGCCGCACGAGCGCGCGGGCGTGGCCGCGCCCCTGGCCTCGGTGGACGCGATGGTGGAGGAGGCCCAGCGCCGCTGGGACGCGCGCGGCATGCCCGGCCAGGTGGGCTTCCTGCAGGTGCACCACGTGGGCGACGCCAACAGCTACGTGAGCATCTACCGCGCCGGCAGCGACCGCGTGGCCCTGGTGGGCCAGGCCGTGCACTTCAAGGGCAGCACCGGCGAGGTGCTGCGCGAGGAGCCGGCGCCCACCGTGGCGCACGGCATCGAGGAGTTCCTGACGGGCCTGCACCTGCAGCACTTCGAGCACTGGCTGCTGCGCTGGCTCTACGTCTTCGGCGGCCTGCTCGGCAGCATCTGCATCGCCACGGGCTTCCTGTTCTTCGTCGAGAAGCGCAAGCGCCAGCACGCGCAGCAGGGCGTGGCGGGCAGCCGCATCGTCGATGCCCTGGCCGTCAGCACCATCACCGGCACGCTGATCGCCACCGCCGCCATCCTGATCGCCAACCGCGTGCTGCCCACCGAACTGGCCGACAAGGGCTGGTGGGAGCGCCTCGCCTTCTGGCTCACCTGGCTGCTGGCCACGGCGCACGCTTTCTGGCGCAGCGCGCCGGTGGCGCAGGCGCGCCTGTCGCCGGCTTGGCGCGAGCAGTGCTGGGCCATCGCCGCCCTGTGCCCGCTGGCCGTGCTGCTGAACTGGGCCACCACGGGCGACCACCTGGGCAAGACGCTGTTCCAGTACTGGCCCGTGGCAGGCGTGGACCTGGCGCTGCTGGGCACGGCCGCCGTGGCCGCCGGGGTGGCTCGCGGCCTGGCGCGGCGCGAGCG
>NZ_DATIGV010000046.1:0-77653 GCF_035481345.1 Hydrogenophaga sp.
CACACGGTGCAGACAGTGAAGGTCAGGCCCAGCGCGCCGATCAGCGTTTCCTTGTTCAGATTCAGCGATTGCAGGTAGGGCACGCTGGGCATGACGAACACGCCGCTGGCCACCGTGAGCGCGCCCGTGGCCAGGCCCATGACGGGGCCGATCCACACGTCGTGCTGGCCGGGCTGCGGCAGGCGCAGGCCGAGCAGTCCGGCCAGGCCATAGAGGGCGAGCAGGCCACCAGTGAGCGCTTGCGCCCAAGGGCCGGCGGACGCCACGTCGGGCAAGGGCGACAGCCAGGCGCCCGCCACGATGCCCAGGCTCAGGCCGCGCGTGCAGCGCCACACGGCCAGCGCCACGCCGCAGCGCAGGTACTGCCACACGTTGGTGAGCAGCGAGGGCAGCACCAGCAGCGCCGCGGCCTGCGCCAGCGGCAAGACCATCGACAGGCCGGCGATCGCCACGGTCGGCAGGCCCAGGCCCGTCACGCCCTTCACCAGGCCCGCGACCACGAACACGGCGGCGGCCACCGCCAGTTGCTGCGTTTCCATGCGGCGCGATTCTGTCGGCGCGACGCGCGGGCCACCATCGCAAAGAAGCGGAGGCGGTGTTCGAAGAAGCCGAAGGCCGCGTGGCTCAGGACAGGGAGGACTGCTCGCGCAGGAAACCCATCAGCGCTTTCACCGGGGCGGGCGCGGTGTCGCTCGCGTGGTGCGTGCACAGGACGAGGCGTCGCGTGGCCCAGGGATCGTGCAGCGGGCGCCATTGCAGGCCCGGGTACTGGCGCACCAGGTCGCGCGTGGCCAGGCTGGAGACGATGGACAGGCCGATGTCCAGCGCCACCATCTTGAGCACGCCCTCGAAGGTGCGCAGGCTCACGCGGTAGCGGATGACCTTGCCGAGGTCCGTGGCCTTGACCTGCAGGTAGGTGTAGAGCGCGCTTTCCGGTGGCAGGCCCACCATGGGGTGCTCCAGGCACTGGTCGAAGCGCGGCGCCTCGCCGAGCGCGGCCAGTCGGTGCGCCGTGCCCACCACCACGAGCTGGTCCTCGGCCAGCGGCACCGTGTGCAGCCCGCTGGTGTCCATGCTGTTGGACATCACGCCCAGGTCGGCCTTGCGGCGGTGCAGGGCTTCGACGATCTCGCCGGTCCACCGCTCCTGCAGGTCGACGTCCATCTCCGGGTGTTCGCTGAGGAAGCGCGACAGCGGCTCGGGCAGGTAGCCCGAGAGCGCGGCGGTGGTGGCCAGCAGGCTCACGCGCCCGCGCCCGCCCCGCGCGAAGGGGGCCATCTCACGTTGCAGCCGGTCCAGCTCCACCAGCACCGAGCGCGCGTGGCGCGCGAGTTCGATGCCGGCGTCGGTGGGCCGCACGCCCGAGGCGCGGCGCTCGAACAGGCGCACGCCCAGGGCCGACTCCAGCTCCTGCAGGCGGCTGCTGGCGGCCGCCACCGAGAGGTGGCAGCGCCCGGCGCCGGCGGTGATCGAACCGGCGTCGAGCACCTCGATGAACAGCTTGAGCTTGGCGACGTCGACTTTCATGGGGCGCGTGGGTGGGGCAGCGCCGCATCATAGGCAGGCCCCGGGCCAGGCGCCGACAGACGGAAATCCGGGTTTCCCGGCAGAGAACTAAGGGTTTACCCTAGTCATCGCCGTCACATGCGTGCAAAATTCCGCGCTCCGTTCGCCAGGGTGCGTGTTCTCGCACCCCTGCGGGACCTTCCCGCTGGCCTGCCCCAGGCCATCCGTTCCGGCTTGCACCCTTTGGGTGCGGTACCCGAGTCGGGCGAACGCCTACCGCCACATCGCCGCCCCTGGGCGTCCACACCGCGCGAGCGCGCCCCTGCGGCGCGTCCACGGGTTTTTTCGTTTTCCGTTCCGTTCAGTCCGTCCTGGCTCCACAAGGGCCGGGTGGTCACGCTTTTTCCGGGCCCACCCCTGGCCCGTCCGCCATGAATACCGAACGCATCCTGCTCGTCGACGACAGCGAGAACGACAACCTGTTCCACGAGATCACCATCCGCAAGACGGGCTTCACGGGCGAGATCCGGGCCTTCGAGTCGGCCGAGGATTTCATGCAATTCCTGCGCCAGGACGAAGGCGGTGCGCCCACCCTGGTGCTGCTGGACATCAACCTGCCCGGCATGAGCGGCTTCGACTGCGCGCGGCAGCTCGAGGCCCTGGTGGGCGAGGACCGTTCGGTGTTCGTGAGCGTGCTGACCTCGTCCACCTGGCGCGACGACCGCCAGACCGCCGAGGCCTTGCCCCTCATCGAGGACTTCCTCATCAAGCCGCTGACGCGCGAGGCGCTGGAGCGCGTGATGGAACGCGCGCGCGCCAAGGCCTGCGCGGGCTGAGGCGTCGGCACCAGGGCCACAACGGGGCGGGCGAAGGCGGCGCGCCGGCCAATGGCGCCCAGCGCCTAAGATCGCGCGATGCCCCGCCAGGACGCCACGGCCGCCGCCACCGAACCGCACCACACCCGCCTGCTGCAGGCCCTGGCCGTCGTTGCCGCCGAGAAGGGCCTGGCCGCCGCCACCGTGTCCGACGTGGTGCGCGAGGCGGGCGTGTCCAAGCGCACCTTCTACGAGCACTTCAGCGACAAGGACGCCTGCTTCCTCACGCTCTACCGGCAAGCCAGTGCCTCGGCCCTGCGCACCCTGCGCGAGTCGGTGCAGCCCGAGCGGCCCTGGCAGGACCAACTGGAAACGGCCCTGCACGCGTACTTCGCGCACCTGGCGGCCGGCCCCCAACTCCTGCGCACCCTGTTCGTGGAGATCCACCACCTGGGCGAGTCCGGCGCGGCCGTGCGGCGCGAGGTCATGCGCACCCTGGCCGGCTTCATGCGCGACACCGTCAACCGCGACCGGGACGCCCCGCACGCCCTGAGCGAGCCCATGGCCATGGCCGCGGTGGGCGCGATCACCGAGCTCGTGCTCGACGCCATCGAGCGCGGGGAACAAGCGCGCCTGACCGAGTTGACGCCAGCGGCGAGCGAGATCGTCCGGCGGCTGGCGCTGGCCTAGTGGGGACCTGCGTTACATTATTCGTTAACGAATTCGTTCAAGGATGGTGTCATGATCTTGCGCTCCATCGATGTGGTGCCCATCAGTGAAGCCCGTGCACGGCTCACCGAACTGGCCGAGGACGTTGTGGGCCATGGCTCTGAAAAACTGCTGACCAAGAATGGCGCCAGCTATGTGGCGCTGGTCGATGCCCGCAAGCTGGACTATTACCACGCGCTCGAGGCCGAGCATGCAGGACTGGTGCTGGTTCAGAGCGCCCTCCAGGGCCTGGAGGATCTGGCGGCTGGCCGCGTGATGGACGAGTCGGAACTCGATCGTGCCCTGTCCGCGCGCCCCGCGCGTTCCCGCAAGAAGGCCTGATCTCAGGTGCCGTTGCCGGTCAATGCGCGCGTTCAGGCGGCGCGATCCTTTGTGCTCGATGTGCAATCGGCTCGGGCGTTCCTGCAGCAGCGGGACGACACCCAGGTCGAGCAGCGATATGGCGCACTGCTCGTTCGATTGAAAGAGGCACGCGAGCACCTGCGCTGGAACCCCGAGGCGGGTCGTCCGGCTCGATTCCTCCATGCCCGGTCGGCTCAGGGCCGGTCCATGGCGGACCGCGCCGCGTCGCTCGCCCGCGTGCACGGCGTGCCGCAACTGCGCGAACTGGTCGTCAAGCCCTACGTGCTGCTCTACGCGCATGGCGAAGACCGCGTGGTGCTGCTGGCGCTGAGGCACGAACGCGAGTTGCTGTTTCAGCTCGCGTAGCGGCGGCAGCACCAGAAAACAAAAAGCCCGCGGAGCGGGCTTTTTGTTTGGGCCGACCGAGGCTCAAGCCAGCGGCAGCAGCGGCACGATCAGCAGCGCCACGATGTTGATGATCTTGATCAGCGGGTTCACCGCGGGGCCGGCCGTGTCCTTGTAGGGGTCGCCCACGGTGTCGCCGGTGACGGCGGCCTTGTGCGCCTCGGAGCCCTTGCCGCCGTGGTGGCCGTCCTCGATGTACTTCTTGGCGTTGTCCCAGGCGCCACCGCCCGTGCACATGGAGATGGCGACGAACAGGCCGGTGACGATGGTGCCCATCAGCAGGCCACCCAGGGCCTTGGGCCCGAGGAACACGCCGACCAGGATGGGCACGATCACCGGCAGCAGGCTGGGGATGATCATCTCCTTGATGGCGGCCGTGGTGAGCATGTCCACCGCCTTGCCGTACTCGGGCTTGGCCGTGCCTTCCATGATGCCGGCGATCTCCTTGAACTGGCGGCGCACCTCCACCACCACCGAGCCGGCCGCGCGGCCCACGGCCTCCATGGCCATGGCGCCGAACAGGTAGGGGATCATGCCGCCGATGAACAGGCCGATGATCACCATCGGGTCGCTCAGGTCGAAGCTGACCTTGGCGCCATAGGTCTCCAGCTTGTGGGTGTAGTCGGCGAACAGCACCAGCGCGGCCAGGCCCGCCGAGCCGATGGCGTAGCCCTTGGTGACGGCCTTGGTGGTGTTGCCCACGGCGTCCAGCGGGTCGGTGATGTCGCGCACGCTGCTGGGCAGTTCGGCCATCTCGGCGATGCCGCCGGCGTTGTCGGTGATGGGGCCGTAGGCGTCCAGCGCCACCACGATGCCGGCCATGCTCAGCATGGACGTGGCCGCGACGGCGATGCCGTACAGGCCCGCCAGCATGTACGACGCGATGATGGCCGCGCAGACGAACAGCACGGGCCAGGCCGTGGAACGCATGGACACGCCCAGGCCCGCGATGATGTTGGTGCCGTGGCCGGTGGTGGAGGCCTGCGCGATGTGCTTGACCGGGCTGTACTGCGTGCCCGTGTAGAACTCGGTCACCCACACCAGCACGCCGGTGAGCACCAGGCCCACCACGCAGGCGCCGAACAGGCGCAACTGGCTGCCGGTCTGGGTGATGGCGTTGTCGGGCATCACCCAGGCCGTGACGAACCAGAAGGCGATGAGCGAGAGCACGCCAGCGATGGCGAGGCCCCGGTAGAGCGCGGGCATCACGTTCTTCATGTCGGGCCGGGCCTTGACGAAGAAGCAGCCGATGATGGACGCGATGATGGACACGCCGCCCAGCACCAGCGGGTACAGCACGGCCTGCAGCGGCGCGGCCGCCACCATCAGCGCGCCCAGCACCATGGTGGCGATGAGCGTGACCGCATAGGTCTCGAACAGGTCGGCCGCCATGCCGGCGCAGTCGCCCACGTTGTCGCCCACATTGTCGGCAATCACCGCCGGGTTGCGCGGATCGTCTTCCGGAATGCCGGCCTCCACCTTGCCCACCAGATCGGCGCCCACGTCGGCGCCCTTGGTGAAGATGCCGCCACCCAGGCGCGCAAAGATGGAGATGAGCGAGGAGCCGAAGGCCAGGCCGATCAGCGGGTTGAGCATGGCGGCCAGGTTGGACGCCGGGTTCAACTGGCCGTTGCCCACCAGGAACCAGAAGAAGCCCGTGACGCCCAGCAGGCCCAGGCCCACCACCAGCATGCCGGTGATGGCGCCGCCGCGGAAGGCGACGTCAAGCGCGGGGCCGATGCCCCTGGTGGCGGCCTGCGCGGTGCGCACGTTGGCGCGCACCGAGATGTTCATGCCGATGAAGCCGCAGGCGCCCGACAGCACTGCGCCGAGCACGAAGCCGATGGCCGTGGGACCGTCGAGGAAGACGCCGATGAGCACCGCGAGCACGATGCCCACCATGCTGATGGTCTTGTATTGCCGCGCCAGGTAGGCGGCGGCGCCGGTTTGAATGGCGCCCGCGATTTCCTGCATGCGGGCGTTGCCGGCGTCCTGCGAGAGGATCCAGCTGCGCGACCAGAAGCCGTAGACCACGGCGATCAGGCCACAGACGAGCGCGAAGATCAGCGCACTTTGACCAACCATGAAGTTCTCCTGCCAATGAGTTCGACTTGGAGGGGGCAACGCCTCCGGGGTATGCCCCCGCTGCGTTGCTTCCTCGCTGCCGTCTCTGCTGCGGAAGTTGCAGCAAGGCGCAGGCGATTGGCCAACCGCCTCAATGTAGCCAGATTCGGCCGGTTTGCCATCGGGGCTGTCAGGCTGGCGTCGGTAAAATCAGGGTAAATACGGAGCAGGGCATCGCGCCCAGGCCTCGCGCGTGTCAAGCCCGTGACGCTCCGTCACCCCGTTTCCCTCAACTCCCCTCGAGCAATCCATGTCCCTCGACAACGTCACCCCTGGCAGCAAGGTTCCCGAAGCGTTCAACGTCATCATCGAGATCCCGATGAACGCCGATCCGATCAAGTACGAGGTCGACAAGGAAACCGGCGCCATCTTCGTGGACCGCTTCATGAGCACGTCCATGCACTACCCCACCAACTACGGCTACATCCCCAAGACCATCTCGGGCGACGGCGACCCGGTGGACGTGCTGGTGATCACCCCCGTGCCGTTGCACCCCGGCGTGGTGGTGACCTGCCGCGCCCTGGGCATGCTGCGCATGGAAGACGAGGCCGGCGAGGACGCCAAGCTGCTGGCCGTGCCGGTGGACAAGATCCTGTCGATCTACACCCAGTGGCAGAAGCCCGAGGACCTGAACCCGATGCGCCTGAAGACCATCCAGCACTTCTTCGAGCACTACAAGGACCTGGAGCAGGGCAAGTGGGTGAAGGTGCTGGGCTGGGCGGACAAGGCCGCCGCGCACAAGGAGATCCTGGACGGGATCGCCAACTACGAGAAGTCGCTGAAAAACTGAAACAGGCACCCCCACGCTCCGCCGCTTCGCGGGTCGCTGCCCCCCGAGGGGGCTGATCCGCCTTGGGGCGGCCCGGCGGCGGATCGCTTCAAGCCGCGTCCGGTGGCTGCACCAGCACGTCGCGCAGCACCGGCAGGCGGTCGTTGACCTGCAAGGTATGGAAGGGGCCCTTGAGTTGGGCCCCTTCGTACATCTGCAGCCGCCGCGCGAACAGGGTGCCGGTGGAGACGCCGGACTTGCTCACGTAGACCATGCCCTCGCACTCCAGGCTGGTGTCGTGCGGGCCGCCGTTGGGTGAACCGAGCTGGCCGAAGAGGTAGAGGTCGCCCATCACGCGGATGCGTCCGCGCACGCTGGCGCCACTCCAGATGATGAGGCGGCCATCGACGCGGATGTGGCCTTCGAGTTGGCCCTGCACGAGCAGGCCGCCCTCGAAGTTGAGGTCGCCGCTCAGGTCGCAACCCGCCGCCACACGGTTGACGATGTCCATGGCCACCGGGTCGATGGTCAGGGTGTCCTGCGCGGTCTTGCTCACCATGGAAGCCCTTGCATCAGTGCGGCCAGCCAGCCTTGGGTGTGGGCGGTGAGGGCCAGGCCCGCCGCCAGAGCGGCCAGGCCCAGCGCGGCGATGGCCAGCGCGTGGCGCTCGAGCCAGCGGCGCAGAGGCTTGGGACGGCGGCGCGGCGTGCCCGGCGCCTGTTCGCCCAGGCGCTCCAGCGCCCAGGGCTGCCAGGCCGGGCTCAGGCGGGTGCCGCCGTCGTCGGGATCGAACTGCAGGCCCTGGGCCTTCAGGCTGTCCGCGCCCATGCGCCGCCCGAGCAGCACCGAGAACGGGGCGCCCACGATGCTGTGGGTAAAGAACGCGTCCTGCTCGTCCATGGCGGTCGAGTGTAGCGAAAGGGTTTGTTCACGATGGCTCGGCCTTGAGCGGGTTTCTCGCGGCGAGGTGCGCCATGTACTGCGCGACGCCTTCGCCCTCGCGTTCGAGGAAGCGGTCCACCGCCTCGGCAAAGGCGGGGTGGGCCAGCCAGTGGGCGCTGGTCGTCTTCACCGGCAGCAGGGCGCGCGCCATCTTGTGTTCGCCCTGGGCACCACCTTCGAAGCGCTGGTAGCCGTGGGCGATGCACCACTGAAGCGGCTGGTAGTAACAGGCCTCGAAGTGCAGGCAGTCCACCCGTTGCAGCGCGCCCCAGTAGCGGCCGTAGGCCACGCGGCGTTCGGGGTCGATGGCGATCAGGCTGCTGGCGATCGGCTTGCCGCCGTGCTCCGCGACGAAAAGCAGCCAGTGCTCGGGCATGGTCTGGGCCAGGCGCGCGAAGAACTCGCGGCTGAGGTAGGGCGGGTTGCCGTGCTCCAGGTAGGTGCGCTCATAGCAGCGGTAGAAGAAGTCCCAGTCGGCCTTCGTGATGGCGCGGCCTTCGGCGTGTCGGAACACCACGCCGGCCTCGGCCACCTTGCGGCGCTCCTGGCGGATCTTCTTGCGCTTGTCCTGCTGCAGGCTGGCGAGGAAGGCGTCGAAGTCGGGCCAGTTCTTGTTCTCCCAATGGAACTGGACCGTGTGGCGCAGCATGAGCCCGGCTTCGGCGCAGGCGGCCACGTCGCGCGGCTGAACGAACAGCAGGTGCAGGGACGACAGGCGCTGGTCTTCGCACCAGCTCACCAGGGTGTGCACCAGCGCGGCGCGGGCCGCGTCGTCGCGGGCCAGCAGGCGCGCGCCCGGCACGGGCGTGAAGGGCACGGCCACCAGGGCCTTGGGGTAGTAGGGCAGGCCGTGCTGCGCGTAGGCATTGGCCCAGGCCCAGTCGAAGACGTATTCGCCGTAGGAATGCGACTTGAGGTAGACCGCGCAGGCGGCGGCGAGGCGCTCGCCCCGCCACAGGGTGATGATGCGAGGCGCCCAGCCGGTGTCGGGCGCGGCGCAGCCGGTCTCGCTCATGGCCCGCAGGTAGTCGTGGCGCATGAAGGGGCTGGGGTCGCCCTCCAGGGCCAGCAGCTCGGCCCACTGCGCGGGGTCCAGCGCGGCCCAGTCGTTCAGAACCCGGGTGACATAATCGATTTCAGCCACGCCCGGCCTCTGTTTTCGAACCAGATCCCATGTCGTTTTCCGTATCGGTTGCCCAGCTCGACTTCGTGGTGGGCGACATGGCGGGCAATGCCCGCCGCATCGTCGAGGCCGCCACCGCCGCCCACGCACGCGGTGTGCGGCTGCTGCTCACGCCCGAACTCGCGATCTGCGGCTACGCCGCCGAAGACCTGTACCTCAGGCCCGCGTTCATCGAGGCCTGCGATGATGCCCTCAAGTCGGTGGCGGCCTCCACCGAGCACCTCAAAGGCCTTCACATCGTGGTGGGTCATCCGGCGCGCACGGGCAATGGCGCGCGTGGGCGCAGCGTGGCGGTGGCCTCGCTGCACAACGCGGCCAGCGTGCTGTGCGAAGGCCGCGTGGTCGCCACTTACGCCAAGCGCGAACTGCCCAACTACCAGGTGTTCGACGAGCGCCGCTACTTCGTGCCTGGCCACGCGCCCTGCGTGTTCGACGTGCCCGGCGCCGACGGCCGCCCGGTGCGTGTGGGCCTGCTCATCTGCGAGGACGCCTGGTTCGACGCGCCGGCCGCCGACGCGCGCGCCGCCGGCGCCGAACTGCTGGCGGTGATCAACGCCTCGCCCTTTCACGCCGGCAAGGGCGGCGAGCGCGAAGCCACCATGCGCGAGCGCGTGCGCGCCACCGGTTTGCCGCTGGTGTACGCGCACCTGGTGGGCGGGCAGGACGAGATCGTCTTCGAAGGCCGCAGCTTCGTGCTGGACGCCGCGGGCGAGCTGGTGGGGCGTGCGCGCAGTTTCGAAGAGGCCGAGTTCGACGCGCGCTTCGAGCGCGCGGGCGACCGCTGGCGCGTCGAAGCGTCGATCGACCGCGAGCACAGCGCCGAGGCCGACCTGTGGCACGCGCTGGTGCTGGGCGTGCGCGACTACATCGGCAAGAACGGCTTCCCGGGCGCCATCCTGGGCCTGTCGGGTGGTATCGATTCGGCGCTGGTGCTGGCCATCGCGGTCGATGCGCTGGGCAAGGACCGTGTGCGCACGGTGATGATGCCTTCGCCCTACACGGCCGACATCTCCTGGATCGACGCGCGCGACATGGCCGCGCGGCTGGGCGTGCGCTACGACGAAATTGCCATCGCGCCCGAGTTCGAGGCCTTCAAGGCCTCGCTCGCGCCGCTGTTCGAGGGCCGGGCCGAGGACACCACCGAAGAAAACCTGCAGGCGCGCATTCGCGGCACGCTGCTGATGGCGCTGTCCAACAAGTTCGGCAGCATCGTGCTGACCACCGGCAACAAGAGCGAGATGGCCACGGGCTACTGCACGCTCTACGGCGACATGGCGGGTGGATTCGCGGTCATCAAGGACGTGGCCAAGACCACGGTCTTCAAGCTCGCGCGCTGGCGCAACGCGCACGACCCCTACGGCACCGGCGCCAACCCCATCCCCGAGCGCATCATCACGCGCCCGCCCAGCGCCGAGTTGCGCCCTGACCAGAAGGACCAGGACAGCCTGCCTGAGTACCCCGTGCTCGACGCCATCATCGAGCGCTACATGGAGAACGACCAGAGCCCCGAGACCCTCATCGCCGAGGGCTTCGCGCGCGCCGACGTCGAGAAGGTGGTGCGGCTGATCCGCATCAACGAGTACAAGCGCCGCCAGGCGCCCGTGGGCATCCGCGTGACGCACCGCAGCTTCGGCAAGGACTGGCGCTACCCGATCACGAGCAAGTACAGGGCGTAGCCGTTTTAACCCCCCGCCGCGCTGCGCGCGACCCCCCAAGGGGGGCGACACCTGCGGCCCGGCAAAGCCGGTTCCGCGGTGTCACAGGGGTGGGCGGCCTCGCTCGGACGATCAGGCTGCCGAGAGGTGCAGCACGGGGCGCAGTTCGCCCACTTCGACGCCGGCCGCGTTCTTCATCGGCGGGGGCAGCAGCCGCTCGAGTTGCTCGCGGTCGATGCCGTCGTCGGCCCAGCCGAGCTGCTCCAGCGCCGCCACCAGGGCCACCATCAGCGGTGCCAGCTGGCCGTCGCCGCACTTGGCCGCGATCGCGATGCCGCGGCTGAAACTGGCCATCGCCTGCACGCCATCGGCGCCCACCTTGCTGACCCAGTCGCCACGGCCCGCGCGCATCAGGTGCAGGTCGTTGCGGCCCCGGCCGCTCACCAGGTGGGGGTGCTGGCTCATGGCCCGCGCGAGCCGGTGCGGTGCGGCGCCGTACACCGGATCGGGTGCCTTGTCCGTGAGGCGTGCAAAGGCGTGCGCCAGCGAACGCAGGGGCAGGGCGTAGTTCGGAGCGCTGCAGCCGTCGATGCCCCGCACCAGCGAGGTCTCGGGCACGCCGGACCAGTGGCTCACGCAGTGCGCGATCTCGCGCTGCGCCGGGTGATCGGGGGCGAGATAGCCCTGCAGCGGCGCGCCGAGCGCGTCGGCCAGCAGCAGCATGCCCGCGTGCTTGCCCGAGCAGTTGTGGTGCAAGGGGCCGTACCGCTCGCCGGGCGGTGGCGTCAGGCCGTTGAAGCGGAACACGTAGGGCTCGTGCGTGCCGCAGGCGAGGGCGGATTCGTCCGCACCGATGCGCGCCAGCAGGGCCGCCGCGCGGGCCACGTGCTCGGGCTCGCCGTTGTGGCTCGCGCACAGCAAGGCGATGTCGGCCTCGTCCAGCGCCAGCCGCTCGGCGGCGCGCGCGATCAGCGGCATGGCCTGGAAGGGTTTGAGCGAGGAACGCGTGAACACCGGCGTGTCCACGTCGCCCGCCGTCGCAAGCACCTGACCCGCGCGGTCGACCACGGCGAAGGAACCGTGGTGCACGTTCTCGGGATGGCCACCGCGCACGCTCACGGCGATGGGCACGTGTCGAGGCCAAGGGGGGCTCATGGGCGGTGTGGGCAAGGGCGCGCGCGCGGAGGGCGGCCAGTATGGCATGTGCCATGGAGGGGGCGGACGACTCTGATGTTTGTGTGATGGCTGGGGTCGTCGCGGGCGCGAGGATCGCTCGCCTTCCTAGACTGCGGCCCGCTTCCGCCCAACCACCATGGAGAGTCTCTTGTCTGCGTACGATCCCTTCGTCGGTGAAATCAGCCTGGTCGCGTTTTCCTATGCCCCCGAGGGTTGGGCGCTGTGCGATGGCCGGCTGCTGCCCCTCAACCAGTACGATGCGCTGTACTCCCTCATCGGCACCACCTATGGCGGCGACGGCGTATCCACGTTCGCTTTGCCGGACCTGCGGGGCCGGGCGGCGATCGGCGCCGGTACGGGCCAGGGTCTCAGCCCGGTCGAACGCGGGCAGTACCTGGGCCAGGAGCAGGCCTCGGTGCAGCAGAGCAACCTGCCAGCACACACCCACGGCGCGAGCTTCTCCAGCGGTGGTGTGCGCCCCGTGGCGTACAGCGGTGGCGCTTCATTGACCGATCCCACCGGCGCCGTGCCCGCCAACCCTGTGGGTGACGGGGGGGTGACCTTGCCCGCTTTCGCGCCAGCCGCCGAGGCCAACGCCGGCCAGGCGCCTTTGCCGGTACAAGGTCAGGTGACGGTGTTGCCCACGGGTGGAGGGCAGCCCTTGAACATCCGCAACCCGGCGCTGGGGCTCAACTACATCATCGCGCTGGTGGGTGTGTACCCGTCGAGGCCCTGATGCGCGCCGGGTTGCGAATGCTCGTCCGTTGGCTGGCGGTCCTGGGGGCGACGGCCGGGGTCTTGGTGGCGTGTGGCGGCGGCGACGACGTCCAGGTGGTGGAGCGCGTGGTGGAGACACCGGCTCAGGCCGTGATCCTCAGCGGCACGGGTGAGCCTGAAGACTCCCTGGGCAGCGACGGGCAGTTCTACCTCGATGCGTCGACGCTGCTGCTCTACGGGCCGCGCGCGCAGGGTCGGTGGCCGCGGCCGGCCAGGTCCATCAGCGGCGCGCCGGGCATGGACGGCCGGGACGGGCAGGATGGCCAAGACGGTCTGGACGGGGCCGATGGCGCCGATGGCGCCCGCATCCTCGCCGGCACGTCCGCGCCGTCGGCGGGCACGGGGCGCGATGGCGACTACTACCTCGATCGCAGCGCGTCGGTGCTGTATGGCCCCAAGACCGCGGGCGCCTGGCCGGCTGTGGGCTTGTCTCTCGTGGGTCTCACGGGGCCGGCCGGAGCGGACGGCCAGGACGGCCAGGACGGCGCGCCGGGTCCTCAGGGGCCTGCTGGCCCGGCCGGCCCCGCCAGCGTCGATCTCCACTGGAACATCGCGTCCAACAGCACGTTCGGCAATGGCTCGTACTACCTCTGGCCCCAGGGGCCCAATGCCAGCGCGCGCAACCCGGTGCTGCTGCCGCGCGCGTGTTCCGTGGCGCGCCTGCGCGTGGCGACCTTGGGGCTGCCCTCGGCCAGCGGGGTCTACACCTTCACGGTGCAGCACACGCCAGGGCCGGACCTCTCGGTGGGCGCGACCACCGACACCGCTTTGAGCTGCGTGATCGACAGCGCCACGCGCCACTGCGACACCGGTGACCGGGCGGCGGCCTTCGGCGCTGGCGACGCGATCGAGGTCCGTCTGGTGGGCAACGAGGCAATCACCAACATGGCAACGCCCGGCTCCTGGGGCATTGCATTCACCTGCCAGTGAGCCAGCCCCGGCCATGTAGGCCTCTCGATGGACGTGAGCGTGATACATTTTTCGGCACGTTCCGTCATCCACAAGGGTTCCGCTCATGAAACAGATCACCGCCGTCATCAAGCCGTTCAAGCTCGAGGAGGTGCGCGAAGCCCTGGCCGAACAAGGCGTGACCGGCCTGACGGTGACGGAGGTGAAGGGGTTCGGCCGGCAAAAGGGCCACACCGAGCTTTACCGCGGCGCCGAGTACGTGGTCGACTTCCTGCCCAAGGTGAAGGTCGAGGTCGTGGTGAAGGACGACGACGTGGACCGCTGCGTCGAGGCCATCGTGCGCGCCGCGCGCACCGGCAAGATCGGCGACGGCAAGATCTTCGTCACCTCGGTCGAGCGCGTGGTGCGCATCCGCACCGGCGAAGAGGACGAAACCGCGGTCTGAGCGGTCGCGTCGCCCGGGCCTGTCGTACGGCGCTCAGATCTCGTCGAGCCGGGGCTGCGGCGCGGTGCCCGCCGCCTCGACCAGCGCGGGCAGCAAGCGCTGCGCGTCGGCGTCCACGCGGATCAGGTCCATCTGCCAGTCGCCCATGAACTGCGCCTGCACGGCGGTGCGCAGGAAGGCCATCAGGCCCTCGTAGTAGCCGCCCACGTTGAGCAGGCCCACGGGCTTGTCGTGGTAGCCCAGTTGGCGCCAGGTCCAGACCTCGAAGAACTCCTCGAAGGTGCCGATGCCGCCGGGCAGGGCCAGGAAGGCGTGCGCGTGTTCGGCCATGAGGCGCTTGCGCTCGTGCATGGTGTCCACCACGTGCAGCTCGGTGCAGCCGTTGTGGGCCCACTCCTTTTCCACCAGCGCCTTGGGAATGATGCCGACCACGCGGCCCCCGGCCTTGAGCGTGCTGTCGGCCACCACGCCCATCAGGCCGTTGCGGCCGCCGCCGTAGACCAGCTGGCCACCGTGGCGGCCGATCCACTCGCCCACCTGCCGGGCGGCTTCCAGGAACGCGGGGCTCGCACCCGGCCGCGAGCCGCAATACACACAGAGGGAAAAGCTGGGTTCGTTCAAAACAGGTCCTTGGCGTGCACCCACAGCGCCGCGAGCCAGGTGCCGCCGCACAGCAGCAGGCTCAGCAGCACGGCGGCGCTGCCCATGTCCTTGGCGCGCTTGGACAGCGCGTGCCATTCGGGGCCGATGCGGTCGATGGCCGTCTCGATCCCGGTGTTGAGCAGTTCCACCACCATCACCAGCACCACGGTCCCGATGAGCAGCGCGACCTCGACCCAGCCCCGTCCTACCCAGAAGGCCAGCGGTACCAGTACGAGCGCGGCGAGGGCTTCCTGGCGGAAGGCGGGCTCGCCCCAGCCGGCGCGCAGCCCGGCCAACGAATAGAACAGCGCGTGCCACACACGGCTGAGGCCGCGCCGGCGCTTCTGCGGGTTCACGTCGGGGGTGTTCACGGCTGGCGCGTCTTCCTCGGTTTCTTCGGCTGCGGCGGTGGCGCGTGGTGCACCAGCCGCGTGCCGGCCAGCGCGTCGTGCAGGAACTGGCGCTGCGCGTGCAGGCGCGAGAGCAGGGCGTAGACCAGCACCCAGCCGATCAGCAGCACCGCGGTCTCACTGCCCTGGGCGCCCAATACCCAGCTCAGCGCCAGCGGCGGCAGCAGCCATAGCCACGAGAGCACGTAGCGCACCAGGGCTCGCGCCTGGCCGATCGGCTGGCCCACGGTGTCGACCACGCGGATGTGCCAGGTCTTCTGCGCCAGGGTCTGTCCCTTGTGCCAGAACCAGGTGAAGTAAATGCCGAACACCACGAACAGGAAGGCCTGCAGGGCGTGGCGGCCCTCCAGCGCGTGGCGCTGCTGCGTGAGGGCGGAGAACAGGTAGCCGGCAATGAACACCACGCCGAACATGAGCATGCCTTCGTACAGCCAGCAGGCCATGCGGCGGCGCAGCGAAGGGGCGGTGAGATCGGGGCGGGCGGCGCCGGCGGCGGCTGGGGCGTCGGAGGTCATATCGGCTGGGACGGGAAGGCCGGGATTGTCGCATTCCGGTCAAGGCCGACGAAAAGCCGGCGACTCGCTTTGCTGCAGTGCCATAATCGCCGGCTTCCGTCATCACAAGGCAAACGGATCAGGGTCCGGCGGGTATTCGTTCCGCTCATGGCCACTGGTCTCAAGTCCCGAAGCCGCCCCACAAGGGTGGGCCAAGGGGCACCCAAGGTTTTTCGTCAGAGAAATTCTCGAAAGGTTGATCATGGACATCACCAAGGCCGAACTGGCCTCGGCGGCCGCCGCATCCACTGCCGGCGAGCCCCCCCAAGAACTCCGCGGCGCGGAAATCCTCGTCAAGGCCCTGCAGGCCGAAGGCGTCAAGTACGTCTGGGGCTACCCGGGCGGCGCCGTGCTGCACATCTACGACGCGTTCTACAAGCAGGAGAGCATCCAGCACGTGCTGGTGCGCCACGAGCAGGCCGCCGTGCACGCCGCCGACGGCTATGCCCGCGCCACGGGCGACGTGGGCGTGGCCCTGGTCACCTCGGGCCCGGGCGTCACCAACGCGGTCACCGGCATCGCCACCGCGTACATGGACAGCATCCCGATGGTGATCATCACCGGGCAGGTCCCCACGCCGGCGATCGGCCTCGACGCCTTCCAGGAGTGCGACACGGTCGGCATCACCCGTCCCATCGTCAAGCACAACTTCCTGGTGAAGGACGTGCGCCAGATGGCCGAGGTGATGAAGAAGGCCTTCCACATCGCGCGCACCGGCCGCCCCGGTCCGGTGGTGGTCGACGTGCCCAAGGACGTGTCCTTCAACAAGGCCCCCTGGACGGGTTACCCCGACGCGGCGCCGATGCGCTCGTACAACCCCGTGCGCAAGGGCCATGGCGGGCAGATCCGCAAGGCGCTGCAGTTGCTGCTGGGCGCCAAGCGCCCCTACATCTACACGGGCGGCGGTGTGCTGCTGGGCAACGCCACGCAGGAGCTGCGCACCCTGGTCGACATGCTCGGCTACCCGGTGACGAACACGCTCATGGGCCTGGGCGCCTACCCCGCCTCCGACCGCAAGTTCCTCGGCATGCTGGGCATGCACGGCACCATCGAAGCCAACAACGCCATGCAGAACTGCGACGTGCTGCTGGCCGTGGGCGCGCGCTTCGATGACCGCGTGATCGGCAACCCCAAGCACTTCGCGCAGAACGAACGCAAGATCATCCACATCGACATCGACCCGTCGAGCATCTCCAAACGGGTCAAGGTCGACGTGCCCATCGTCGGCGACGTGAAGGACGTGCTCACCGAGCTCATCCACATGGTGCGCGAGACGCCCCAGCGCGCCGACGAGAAGGCCCTGGCGGATTGGTGGAAGACGATCGAGGGCTGGCGCTCGCGCGACTGCCTCAAGTACGACCGTGGCAACAAGGACGTCATCAAGCCGCAGATGGTCATCGAGACCCTGTGGAACATGACCAAGGACACGGAGACCTACATCACCTCCGACGTCGGCCAGCACCAGATGTGGGCCGCGCAGTTCTACCGCTTCGACGAGCCGCGCCGCTGGATCAACTCGGGTGGCCTGGGCACCATGGGCGTGGGCATTCCCTACGCCATGGGCATCAAGCTCGCCAAGCCCGAGTCCGAGGTGTTCTGCATCACCGGCGAGGGCTCGGTGCAGATGTGCATCCAGGAACTGTCCACCTGCCTGCAGTACAACACCCCGATCAAGGTGGTCTCGCTCAACAACCGCTACCTGGGCATGGTGCGCCAGTGGCAGGAGATCGAATACTCCGGCCGCTACAGCCACAGCTACATGGATGCGCTGCCCAACTTCGTGAAGCTGGCCGAGGCCTATGGCCACGTGGGTTTGCTGATCGAGCGGCCCGAGGACGTCGAGCCCGCGCTGCGCGAGGCACGCAAGCTCAAGGACCGCACGGTCTTCATGGACTTCCGCACCGACCCGACCGAGAACGTGTTCCCCATGGTCCAGGCCGGCAAGGGCATCACCGAGATGCTGCTGGGGTCGGAAGACCTCTGATCCATCCCCCGAGGGCCGGCCGCGAGGCCGGCCCATCCCCTGGTCGAATCTATTGACCGTCGAGCCCGTGCATTACCGTGCACGGGGGAGGGCGGCGAAAAGAGGAAACTGCACATGAAGCACATCATTGCCGTGCTGCTCGAGAACGAGCCCGGCGCACTCTCCCGCGTGGTGGGCCTGTTCTCGGCCCGTGGCTACAACATCGAATCGCTCACTGTCGCGCCGACCGAGGACCCGAGCCTCTCGCGCATGACGATCCAGACCACCGGGTCGGACGACGTCATCGAGCAGATCACCAAGCACCTGAACCGCCTCATCGAGGTGGTCAAGGTCGTCGACCTCACCGAAGGCGCCTACACCGAGCGCGAGCTCATGATGGTGAAGGTGCGCGCGGTGGGCAAGGAACGCGAGGAGATGAAGCGCATGGCCGACATCTTCCGCGGTCGCATCATCGACGTGACCGACAAGAGCTACACCATCGAACTCACTGGCGACCAGGGCAAGAACGACGCCTTCCTGGAAGCCATCGACCGCGGCGCCATCCTGGAGACGGTGCGCACCGGTGCCAGTGGCATCGGCCGCGGCGAGAGAATCCTGCGCGTCTGAATCACACCTTCCATTCCAACGGAGCAAGCATGAAAGTTTTCTACGACAAGGACTGCGACCTGTCCCTCATCAAGGGCAAGACGGTCGCGATCATCGGCTACGGCAGCCAGGGCCACGCGCACGCGCAGAACCTCAACGACAGCGGCGTGAAGGTGGTGGTGGGCCTGCGCAAGGGCGGTGCCTCGTGGGACAAGGTCGGCAAGGCCGGCCTGAACGTGCTGGAAGTCAACGAGGCGGTGAAATCCGCCGACGTGGTGATGATCCTGCTGCCCGACGAGCAGATCGCCGAGGTCTACAAGAACAACGTCGAACCGAACATCAAGCAGGGCGCCTCGCTGGCCTTCGCGCACGGCTTCAACGTGCACTACAACCAGGTGGTGCCGCGCGCCGACCTGGACGTCTGGATGGTCGCACCCAAGGCCCCGGGCCACACCGTGCGCAGCACCTACGCGCAAGGCGGCGGCGTGCCCCACCTGGTGGCCGTGCACCAGGACAAGAGCGGCAAGGCGCGCGACCTGGCCCTGAGCTACGCCATGGCCAACGGCGGTGGCAAGGCCGGCATCATCGAGACCAACTTCAAGGAAGAGACCGAGACCGACCTCTTCGGCGAGCAGGCGGTGCTGTGCGGCGGCGCGGTCGAGCTCATCAAGATGGGCTACGAGACCCTGGTGGAAGCCGGCTACGCGCCCGAGATGGCCTACTTCGAGTGCCTGCACGAGCTCAAACTCATCGTGGACCTGATCTACGAAGGCGGCATCGCCAACATGAACTACTCGATCTCCAACAACGCGGAGTTCGGCGAGTACGTGACGGGCCCGGAGGTGATCAACGAACAGTCGCGCGTGGCCATGCGCAATGCCTTGAAGCGCATCCAGAACGGCGACTACGCCAAGATGTTCATCCTGGAAGGCCGCACGGGCTACCCGAGCATGACCGCGCGTCGGCGCAACACCGCCGAGCACAGCATCGAGGTGGTGGGCGCGCAGCTTCGCGCCATGATGCCCTGGATCGCCAAGAACAAGCTGGTGGATCAGAGCCGCAACTGATGGCTTGCCAGGCGCGGCAATTGCCGCTCCCGGGCCTGGGTCGCTGCACGCGGCCCAGGCCCTTTTCATTTGGGCCCCTCCACGTACACTTCAAAACTTTCCGGGCCGACGACATTTCCATAAGAAAACGCCATGCACGACGGACACGAGACCGAGGTGGAGCAACTGGGCGAGGTGCGCCGCCGCCCCAAGGGCATCTACTTCCTGCCCAACATGATCACGCTGGCCGCGCTGTTCGGCGGCTTCTACGCGGTCGTCATGGCCATGAACGGCCGTTACGACCTCGCCACCGTCGGCATCTTCGTGGCCATGGTGCTAGACAGCCTGGACGGACGAGTGGCCCGCCTCACGAACACGCAAAGCGCTTTTGGCGAGCAGATGGACTCGCTCTCCGACATGGTGTCCTTCGGGGCGGCGCCCGCGCTCATCGCCTACGAATGGACCCTGCGCGACCTGGGACGCTGGGGCTGGATCGCGGCCTTCGTGTACTGCGCCTGCGCCGCGTTGCGCCTGGCGCGCTTCAACGTGAACACCGGTGTGGTCGACAAACGCTATTTCCAGGGCCTGCCGTCGCCAGCGGCGGCGGCCCTGGTGGCCGGCTTCATCTGGCTCATGCAGGAAACCGGCGTGGCGCCCCAGGACGTGAGTTGGGTCATGTTCGTCATCACGCTCTACACGGGTCTCACCATGGTCACCAACGTGCCGTTCTACAGCTTCAAGGACCTGAGCCTGAAGAAGAGCGTGCCCTTCGCGGCGCTGGTGCTGGTGGCCCTGGGCATCGCGGTGATCAACATCCACCCGCCCACGGTGCTGTTCTTTCTGTTCGTGCTTTATGGCCTGTCGGGCTATGGCGTGTACCTGTGGCGCAAGTCCAAGGGCCGGCCGACCAGCGTGATCAGCACTTCGACCGACGAGCCCGACGAGCGCGGCCTGCACGACGATTGATCGCCCCGCCGTCCCTCGCTAGGGGCTATCGCGCCCTTTGTGATACATTGCCACGCATGTTTTCCCAAGCCGCTTCGCTGCTACTACTGGGTGTCCGTGACGGGCAGATGCGGTAGCGCGCGAGCGACTCACACCAACGGCCCGTTTGCACCCGCAGCGGGCCGTTCGTGTTTTTGGGGCTGCGGGTTCTGTCGATACGAGAGAGTCCACACCATGCTGAAGCAACCTGCTAGCAAGTACGCCGCCTTCCGGCCCGTCGGCCTCAAAGACCGCACCTGGCCCGACGCCGTCATCCAAAAGGCCCCCATCTGGCTGAGCACCGATCTGCGTGATGGCAACCAGGCGCTGATCGAGCCCATGGACCTGGAGCGCAAGCTGCGCATGTTCCACCAGCTCGTGAAGATCGGCTTCAAGGAGATCGAGGTGGGCTTTCCCTCGGCCTCGCAGATCGAGTTCGATTTCGTCCGTCGCCTCATCGACGAAGACCTGATCCCCGAGGACGTGACGATCCAGGTGCTCACCCAGGCCCGCGAGCCCCTGATCCGCCGCACCTTCGAATCGCTGCGCGGCGCGCGCAGCGCCATCGTGCACCTCTACAACGCCACGGCGCCCGTCATGCGCCGGGTGGTGCTGGGCATGGACGAAGACGCCATCGTGGAACTGGCCGTGGAAAACGCGCGCCTCTTCGAGCGCCTGGCGGCCGAGCAGCCCGGTACGCGCTGGACCTTCCAGTACTCGCCCGAGACGTTCTCGGGCACCGAGCTCGCGTTTTCCAAACGCGTGGTCGACGCGGTCACCGCCGTCTGGGCGCCCACCCCCGAGCACAAGTGCATCGTCAACCTGCCGTCCACGGTGGAGCACAGCACGCCCAACATCTTCGCCGACATGATCGAGTGGATGCACCGCCACCTCGCGCGGCGCGAATCCATCGTGCTGTCGGTGCATCCGCACAACGACAGGGGCACCGGCACGGCGGCGGGTGAGTTCGCGCTCATGGCGGGCGCCGACCGCCTCGAAGGTTGCCTGTTCGGCAATGGCGAGCGCACCGGCAACCTCGACATCGTCAACGTCGCACTCAACCTGTACACGCAGGGCGTGTCGCCCGGGCTGGACTTCTCCGACATCGACGAGATCCGCCGCACCGTGGAGCACTGCAACCAGTTGCCCGTGCATCCCCGCCACCCCTACGTGGGCGACCTGGTCTACACCTCGTTCTCGGGCTCGCACCAGGACGCCATCAAGAAGGCCTTCGCGGCGCGCCAGGACGGTGACATCTGGAACATGCCCTACCTGCCCATCGACCCCAAAGACCTGGGTCGCAGCTATGAGGCGGTGATCCGCGTGAACAGCCAGTCGGGCAAGGGCGGCATCGCCTACCTGCTCGAAACCGAGTACGGCCTGGAGCTGCCGCGGCGCCTGCAGATCGAGTTCAGTCAGGCGGTGCAGGCCGTGATGGATCTGGAAGGCAAGGAACTCGTGGCCAAGGACCTGTGGCAACTGTTCGAGCGCGAGTATGGCCTGTCCGCCCCGGCGCCCGCCAACGCCACCACCACCGAGCAGGCCGGCGGCAGCGTGCGCGTGACGGCCGACGTCGCCTGGGCGGGCACGGTGGTGCCGGTGCAGGGACAGGGCAACGGCCCCATCGACGCTTTCGTCAATGCGCTGAACGCGGCCACCGGCCGATCGGTGCGCGTGCTCGACTACCATGAGCACGCCATCGGCGCCGGTGCCCAGGCGCAGGCCATGGCCTACATGGAATTGCGCGTGGACGAGCGCCACACGGTCTTCGGCGTGGGGCGCGACACCAACATCGTGTCCGCCTCGTTCAAGGCCATCGTGTCGGGCCTGCGGCGCGTCGCGCCCGGGCAGACGCAGGAATCGATCGAACGCGTGGCGCCCTGAGGCGCGCGCCCACAACAAGGAGTCCCCACCATGAGCGAGCAACTGATCATCTTCGACACCACCCTGCGCGACGGCGAGCAATCGCCCGGCGCTTCCATGACCAAGGACGAGAAGCTGCGCATCGCGCGCCAGCTCGAGCGCCTGAAAGTGGACGTGATCGAGGCCGGGTTCGCGGCCAGCTCCAATGGGGACTTCGAGTCCGTGAAGGCCATCGCCGACCACATCAAGGATTCCACCGTGTGTTCGCTGGCACGCGCCAACGACCGCGACATCTCGCGCGCCGCGGAAGCCCTGAAAGGCGCGCACCGCGCGCGCATCCACACCTTCATTGCGACCAGCGCGCTGCACATGGAGAAGAAGCTGCGCATGACGCCCGAGCAGGTGCTGGAGCAGGCGAAGCAGTCCGTGCGCTTCGCGCGCAACCTCGTGGCCGACATCGAGTTCAGCCCGGAGGATGGCTACCGCAGCGACGTGGACTTCCTCTGCCGCGTGCTGGAGACGGTGATCAAGGAAGGTGCGACCACGCTCAATATCCCCGACACCGTGGGCTACGCGGTGCCCGAGCTGTACGGCGAGTTCATCCGCACGCTGCGCGAACGCATCCCCAACTCCGACAAGGCCATCTGGAGCGTGCACTGCCACAACGACCTGGGCATGGCCGTGGCCAACTCGCTCGCGGGCGTGAAGATCGGCGGCGCGCGGCAGGTGGAGTGCACCATCAACGGATTGGGCGAACGCGCGGGCAATTGCTCGCTGGAAGAAATCGTCATGGCCGTGCGCACGCGCCGCGACTACTTCGGCCTCGACGTGGCGGTGGACACCACGCAGATCGTGCCGGCCAGTCGCATGGTGAGCCAGACGACGGGCTTCGTGGTGCAGCCGAACAAGGCGGTGGTGGGCGCCAACGCCTTCGCGCACGCCAGCGGCATCCATCAGGACGGCGTGCTCAAGGCGCGCGACACCTACGAGATCATGCGCGCCGAGGACGTGGGCTGGAGCGCCAACAAGATCGTGCTGGGCAAGCTCTCCGGCCGCAACGCCTTCAAGCAGCGCCTGCAGGAACTCGGCATCGAGATGGAGTCCGAGACGGAGATCAACACGGCTTTCGCCAAGTTCAAGGAACTGGCCGATCGCAAGGCCGAGATCTTCGACGAGGACATCCTGGCCCTGGTGAGCGACGAGAGCGTCACCACGGAAAAGGAGCAGTACGGCTTCGTGTCCCTGTCCCAGCGCAGCGAGACCGGCGAGCGCCCGCACGCTTCGGTGGTGTTCACCGTGGAAGGCAGGGAACTGCGGGGTGACAGCGACGGCAACGGGCCGGTGGATGCTTCGCTCAAGGCCATCGAGCAGCACGTCAAGAGCGGTGCCGAGCTGTTGCTGTATTCGGTGAACGCCATCACCAGCGGCTCCACCGAGAGCCAGGGTGAGGTGACGGTGCGGCTGCAGCACGGCGGCCGCGTGGTCAACGGGGTGGGGGCGGACCCGGACATCGTGGTGGCTTCCGCCAAGGCCTACCTCAGCGCCCTCAACAAGCTGCACAGCAAGGCCGATCGGGTGGCCGCGCAGGGATAAAGTTCAAAGGTTTCAAGGACTTGTAGAACTTCCTTATTGATCGAAGGAAATAGAGCGCCAAACGGTGCTTTTTTCCACCGATCACTTAAGACCACCTTCCAAGCTTTTGATATTGCTGATTTTTTTGTGACTCCCTATACTCCGCCCCAGCGCTGGTCCCGTCTTGCTGGAGTTGAGTCATGTTGTTCCGTTCGATCCCCCTGAAATCGCTCATTGCCGCGGTGGCGTTGGCGTTGATTGGGGTGCTCGGGCAAGGCGGGGCGGCGCACGCCGCCTCGGGTTCGTCCGCCAAGACCAGCAAGAGTGCGAAGGCCCCCGTGAAGAAGGCCAGCAGGCCGAAGGTGGCCAGCCGTTCGGTCAAGAAGGTCAACACCGCCAAGCGCAAGCAGAGCGTCGATTCCCGCAAGGTCAAGCTCGTCAAGGCCGCGCCGACAACCAAGCCCAGTGCCCAGCGCGTCAAGCACACCGTGCGCGCTGTCGCGCCGCCCGTGTTGTCGATGGGCCAGAGCCTTGGGCTGCACGGCATCAACGATGAGCTCGACCTGAACGCCAGCGTCGCCCTGGTCGTCGATCAGCGGACCAACGAGGTGCTGTTCTCCAAAAACGATTCGGCCGTGCTGCCCATCGCTTCGCTCACCAAGCTCATGACGGGTCTGGTCGTGGTAGAGGCGGGCCAGAACATGGACGAGACCATCACCATCACCCGCGACGACATCGACACCATCAAGGGCAGCCGGTCGCGCCTGGCCGTGGGCACGCGGCTCACCCGCGGCGAGGCCATGCACCTGGCCCTCATGTCGAGTGAGAACCGAGCCGCCAATGCCCTGGGTCGGCATTTTCCGGGCGGCCTGGACGCCTTCGTGAAGCGCATGAACGACAAGGCGGCGGAACTGGGCATGCACGACACGCGCTACGTGGAGCCCACCGGCCTGTCGAGCCAGAACCGCTCCAGCGCCCGCGACCTGGCCATCCTGGTGTCCGCGGCCTACGAGCGCCCCGTGCTGCGCGACCTGTCGACCTCCCCGGGCTACGAGGTGGACGTGGGCCGGCGTACCCTGCAGTACAACAACTCCAACCGCCTGATCAAGAACCCCGAGTGGGACATCGGTCTGCAGAAGACCGGCTACATCTCGGAAGCGGGCCGCTGCCTCGTCATGCAGGCCAGCGTGGCCGGGCGCCAGCTCATCATGGTCTTCCTGGACGCCAGCGGCCGGGTGGGCCGCATCCAGGACGCCGAACGCGTGCGCCGCTGGGTGGAGCACCAGGGCGAGATGCTCGCCTCCAAGGTGCGTCCTCAGGGCTGACGCCCCAAGGGCCGCGCTCAGCGGCTGGCCGGATATCCCAGCGCGGCCGAGATCTCGGCCGCCGTGGCCTTGAGCCGGGGCAGCCAGCCCTCGTCGATGCGATCGGCCGGCGCGGAAATCGACAAACCCGCCACCAGCTTGCGCTGGTCGTCGTAGATGCCGGCGGCCATGCAGCGCACGCCCATCTCCAGTTCCTCGTTGTCGCGCGCCACGCCCGCCTGGCGGCACTGTGCGAGCTCGCGCTCCAGCGCGGGCAGTTGCGTAAAGCTGTTGCGCGTGTTGCCGGCCAGGCCCGTGCGGGTGGCGTACGCGCGCACGCGCGTCGGGTCGTCGTCGGCCAGGAAGAGCTTGCCCACCGAGGTGAGGTGCAACGGCGCCCGCCCGCCGATGGCGCGCACCACCTGCATGCCCGAGCGCTCGCTGTAGGCGCGCTCCACGTAGATGATCTCGTCGCCCTGGCGCACGCTCAGGTTGACTGGTTGCTGGATCTGCTTGTGCAGCTCGCGCATGGGCCCCAGAGCGGCGTCGCGCACGCTCAGACGGGCCTTGACCAGGTTGCCCAGTTCCAGCAAACGCATGCCGAGGCGGTAGCTGCCGGCTTCCGGGCGATCGACGAAGCGCCCGATGGTCAGGTCATTGAGGATGCGGTGCGCCGTGGATGGGTGCAAGCCGGTCTTCTCGCTGATCTCCTTGAGCGAGACCGCTTCCTCGCGGGAGGCCAACACCTCGAGCAGATTGAACATGCGTTCCAGCACCTGGACGGTGGGCGCGGTGGGGGGGGAGTCGGATCGTTTGCTCATGATCGAATGTGCAAACCCCATCTTACAAGATGAAATCGCCGCACCGCAGCATTCTGGAAAAACCCTGCGTCGGGGTCGATTCAGGTGTCGGCCTGCACCCAGCGGCCATCGATCAACACCTCATGCGGCCGAAAGCCCGCCTTGTAGTTCATCTTCGGGCTCTGCGCGATCCAGTAGCCCAGGTACACATGGGGCAAATCGAGCGTGCGGGCCTGCTCGATCTGCCAGAGCACGCTGTAGGTGCCGTAGCTGCAGCGCTCGTCGGGCTCGTAGAAGGTGTAGACCGCCGAGAGGCCGTCGTTGAGCACGTCGATGATGGACACCATCTTGAGCCGGGCGGGCTGGCCCTGGGCGTCAGGCTCGTGGAATTCGACGAGGCGCGAGTTGACACGGCTCTGCAGCAGGAACTGCGTGTACTGGTCGACGCTGTCGTGGTCCATGCCGCCGCCCGCGTGGCGACTGTTCTGGTAGCGCAGGTAGAGCTGGTAGTGCTCGGGCAGAAAGCACAGCTTGAGCACCCGGGTGATCAGTCCGCCGTGCTGGCGCTGGCTGCGCCGCTGGCTGCGGCTGGGCTCGAAGCGGTTCACCGGCACGCGCAGCGGCACGCAGGCGTTGCAGCCGTCGCAATATGGTCGGTAGGTGAACATGCCGCTGCGGCGAAAGCCGTGCGTGACGAGGTCGGAGTACGCGTCGTTGTGGATGAGGTGGCTGGGCGTGGCCACCTGGGAGCGCGCCTGGCGGCCGGCCAGGTAGCTGCACGGGTAGGGCGCGGTGGCATAGAACTGCAGCGCCTGGAGCGGGAGGTCCTTGAGGTGCGTCACGCGCGTTCGTCGCCGATGGGAAAGTGCTCGCGCCAGTATACGGGGCTGAATTCCCAGCGGGGCGCGGGTTGCAGCAGGGCCAGGCGCACGTGCTGCACGAAGTCCTCGCGCGGCATCAGGCGCCCGCCCAGCGAGGCCAGGTGGGCGGTGTCCTGCTGGCAGTCGACCAGCGTGATGCCGTGGTGGCGGCACAGGGCCATCAAGCCCGCCAGGGCGATCTTGGACGCGTCGCTGCGCCGGCTGAACATGGATTCGCCGAACACCATGGCGCCGACGTTGACCACGTAGAGGCCGCCAACCAGCTCGCCATCGATCCAGGTTTCCACCGAATGGGCCATGCCGGCGCGGTGCAAGCGCACATAGGCCTGCACCATCGCAGGCAGGATCCAGGTGCCGCTCTGGCCGTGGCGCGGCGTCTGCGCGCAGGCCTGGATCACCCGCTCGAAGTCGTGGTCGATGCGCAAGTCGAGCCGCTGCTCGGCCTGCAGCTTCTGGATGGTTTTGCGCAGCGAGCGGTGCAGGCGGAACTCGCGCGGGAACAGCACCATGCGCGGGTCGGTGCTCCACCACAGGATGGGTTGGCCCGAGCTGTACCAGGGAAAGATGCCGCGCGAGTACGCGGCCACGAGCGTGGGCACGTCCAGCACGCCACCGGCGGCCAGCAGGCCCGGCGCGGGATCGTGCGCGCCCCAGGCCTGCTCGACCGGCGGGAACGGTTCCCCCGGCTCCAGCCAGGGCAGCGGTCGGGTGGGGGGCGTCTGGGTCATGGCGCGGGATGGTTTCCCCGCTATTGTGCGCGGCGCCCTTGTGACATCAAGTGCGTGCGGGCACCGCGCGGCCGGTCAGGCGATCCGGCAGCAGGCGCCAGGGCAGCCACACGGCTAACACGCCGATGGCGTCGGCCAGCCAGTCGATCCATTCGCCGTAGCGCCAGCCGGTGGCCAGTTGCATGAGTTCGATCAGCCCACCCCAGACCATGAGCCCTGCGAGCACGGCCCGGGCCTGGCGCGGGTAGGCGATGAGCCCCAACAGGGCCAGCCAGGCGAAGCCCAGCGCGTGCTGGGCCTTGTCCCAGATGTTCATGGCCTGCGGGGGCAGCAGGTCCACCGGCACCAGTGAGGCGATGGTGAGGCCGGCGACACTGCACCAGAAGCCGAGGGTGATCAGGCGTTGCATGGTGTGCGGACGAAGGAAGGCCCGGAAACGACAACGGCCTTCGTGAGAAGGCCGTTGTGCGGGTGTTGGGTGGCTCCCCGACCTGGACTCGAACCAGGGACCTGCGGATTAACAGTCCGTCGCTCTACCGACTGAGCTATCAGGGAACAGCCTCAAATTATAGCGTCGTTTTGAGGCGGTTCTGGCCGCCCGCCGAGAAACTCAGAAATTGGTCTCCAGCGCCACGCGCAGCGTGCGCGATGCGCCGGGGAACAGGTAGATGTGTTCGTACTGGTACGGCGATTCCTGGAAATAGCGGCGGTCGAACAGGTTGTGGACGCCGACGGTCCAGGTGGCGGCGCGGCCCTGCAAGCGCGTGTCGTAGCGCAGCGTGGCGTCCACGCGCGTCCACGAAGGCAGCGTGAGCGTGTTGTCGGGCACGATCGCGCGACGGCCTTCGTGGGAGACATGGGCGCCGAGGCGCAGGCCGGGCACCGACTCGATGGCGCGCGTGAGGTTGGCGCGCAGCACCCAGCGCGGCACGTTGGTCACGCGCCGGCCATTGAGGGCGGGGTTCAGTGTGGAGCCCTGGCGCTTGGCATCGAGCCAGGTCACGCTGGCGTCGTAGCGCCAGAGACCCGCGCTGCGGCCACCGCCCAGTTCCAGTCCGCGGTGGCGGGCCTCGCCGTCGATGACGCGGGTGCATGAGCCTGGCACGCCGTCGTCGCAACCTGCGGGGTCGTTGAGGCGGTCGCCGGAGACGGGGCGCGCGATGTCGAACACCGTGACCTGCCAACGCGATCGGCCGTCGTCGGACTTCAGGCCGATTTCCCACTGTTCGCTCTTGAGCGCTGGCAGGGCCTGGTTGGCATTGCTGTAGCGCGCGCGGCCGGCGGCCACTTCCGACTCCACGCCTTCGCCCCAGCTGGCGTAAGCGGTGCGCGCCGCGTCCAGCCTGTACGCGAGCGCGAGCCAGGGCGTGGTGAAGCTTTGCGTGTGGTCGGTGGCGCGGCTGCCGTCGGTGCGCACGCTCTGGCGGTCCAGCCGCGTGTGGCGCAGGCCGATCCAGGTCTGCAGCGCGGGCGTCCACTGGATCACGTCGGTGGCGAAGAACTCGGTGCTGCGCTCGGTGCGGTTGACGAAGGGGTCGGTGAAGTCGGGCAGCGGCGCGAAGGTGGGCAGGGTGAACAGGTTGCCCGTGCCCACGGCAGCGTTGTTGTCGGCCTGCGGTTGGCCGCGCAGCGTGAAGCGGTTGAACAACACGCCGGTGCTGAGTTTGTGGCCCACCGCCCCGGTGTCGAACTGGCCGTTCAGGCGCCATTGCACGGCGGTGCTGCGGCGCTCTTCGCCAAGGCTGCGGAAGTCGTAGAGGTCGAAGCCGCCGTCGGGGCAGTAGCGGTCGGCGTAGTAGGTGCCGCTGCCGGCGTCCCAGCAGCCATAGGGGTAGGCGAGGAAGTCGTTGGTGTCCAGCGACTGCCAGCCGGCCTGCGCCTGCCAGTTCCAGCGCTCGTTGATGGCCTGGGTGAAGCGCAGACTGCCGCTGAAATTGCGGAAGTCGGTGGGCTGGCTCCAGGGCTGGGTGTTGATGTTGAGGCCCGCGTCGGCGGGGGGCAGGCTGTCGCCCAGCAGGCTCAGGCCGGGCACGGTGGCCTGGCGGCGGCGCGAGAGTTCGAACTCGGCTTCGAGCAGGCTGTCGCGCGAGAGGCGCGCGTCCATGGCCAGGGCGAGCAGGCCGCGCCAGCCCTCGGTGCCGGGCGCTTCGCTGTTCAGGCGCTCGCCCAGCACATTGAGGCGGTAGCCCAGGTCGCCCTCGGCCAGGCGCTCGCTCAGGTCGAGGTGCAGGAGGGCGTTGCCTTCGCTGTTGACCTCGGCGCGCGCACGGCGCAGTGGCGTGGCCGTGGGGCGCTTCACCACGGCGTTGAACAGGCCGCCGGGCGCGCTGGTGCCCGCCTGGATGCCGCTGGTGCCCTTGAGCAGTTCCACCCGTTCCAGGTGGTCGATCGGCAGGCTGGTCTCGGCGCTGATGGGCAGGCCCTCGCGGCGGTAGTTGTAGCTGTGGTCGAGCACGAAGCCGCGCACGCTGGCGTAGTCGTAGTAGCCGACGGCGTTGTAGGCGTCGCTCACCGACGAGTCGAGCCGGTAGAGGTCGCGCAGGCTGCGCGCGCCGGTTTCGGCGATGGTGTCGCTGCCGATGAGGGTGGCGCTGAGCGGGGCGCTGGACAGCGGTTGGTCGGCGAAGCCGGAGACATCGCCCGCGGTGGTGGTGGCGCCGCTGCGCACGGTCACGGCCGGCAGGGTGGCGGCGTCGGACTGCGCGTGAGCCGGCGCAGCGGCGAACAAAGCCGCGAGGGCCAGCGGGTGAAGCAGGAAGCGGAGCGGTGGTGCCATGTGCGGTGTCCTGCGGACGGTTCATGGCAGGGAGCCGAGCCGCCGCGTCCGGGGCCGCGTGTGGGCGGTGGTCGCTGTGCTCATGCTTCCCTGCGCGAGGATTACCTCAATCAGGTTCGAAGGGACTCTCTCAGTCGCGACCGGAGCCGGTCGCAACACCCCTAGCGGATGCGTTCGGAAACGCGGGCGGATTGTAGGTCAGCGCGGCGCCACGCCCAGCAGTTGGTGCAGGCGCGGGCTGGTGGTGGTGTATTGCAGCGGCACGCGCTGGTCGGGCCGCAGGCGTTCGGCGGCGGCGAAGGCGGCCAGCGTGGCCTCGTGGAAGCCGCAGAGAATGAGCTTCTTCTTGCCCGGGTAGGTGTTGATGTCGCCCACGGCGTACAGGCCGGCTTCGCTGGTCTCGAAGCCGTCGGTGCTCACCACCAGTTGCTTGCGGTCCATGGCCAGGCCCCAGTCAGCGATGGGCCCCAGGCGCGGCGACAGGCCCAGGGCCACCACGAGCTGGTCCAGCGCGAGCGTCTGCATCTCGCCTTGCGGACCGAGCACCTGCAGGGCCTGCAGCCGGTCGTTAGCGATGGTCAAGCCGACGGGCTGCCCCACCACCAGCCGCGCGCGGCCGGTGGCCATGGCGTCTTGCACGCGCGCCAGCGCGGCGCCGTCGCCGGATTGCAGCAGCTCGCGCCGGTGCAGCAGGCTCAGGCGCTCGGGCGGGGTGGGGCTGTCCATCAGGCGCAGCGCCCAGTCGATTGCGAGATCGTCACCGCCGTGCACCACCACGTGCTGGCCGCGCCAGTCGCGCGCCGGGTCGAAGCGGTGGTGCAGCTGCCGGCCCTCGAAAGCGTCGATGCCCTCGAGCTTGAGGCGTTTGGGCTGGAAGGCCCCCACCCCTGCGGCGATGAACACCAGGCGCGCGAGGAAACGCTGGCCGGCGGTGGTCTGCACGGCCCAGCGGCCATCGGCGTCGCGCGCCAGCGCGCTCACCGACTGGTCGAGATGCAGTGCGGGTGCGAACGGCTTGACCTGCTGGAGCAGGCGATCGACCAGTTCGCGGCCGCTGCACAGGGGCAGGCCGGGGATGTCGTAGAGGGGTTTGTCGGGATAGAGCTCGGCGGGCTGGCCGCCGGCGTGGGGCAGGGCGTCGACCACGTGCGCCCGGATGTCCTGCAGGCCAAGCTGGAACACCTGCCACAGACCCACGGGCCCGGCGCCGATGACCAGCGCGTCGGTCTCGATCGGCGCGGTTGCGGTCACATGGAAACCTTCGCGCGGCGCGCTGCGGTGCGAGCGCTTTCGGGCGGCCGTGCAGCGCTCATGCCTTCAGCGGATCAGCTCGCTGAGCTTGCCGGTCTTGTCTTTCCACTCTTCGGCGTCGGGCAGCGCGGCCTTGCGCTTGGTGATGCTCTTCCACGTCGGCAGCTTGGCCAGCTCGGCGTTGATCTCCGTCATGTGGAGCTGGTCCTTGGGCAGGTCTTCCTCGGCGTAGATCGCACTCACCGGGCATTCGGGGATGCAGACGGCGCAGTCGATGCACTCGTCGGGGTCGATGGTGAGGAAGTTCGGGCCTTCGCGGAAGCAGTCCACGGGACATACATCGACGCAGTCGGTGTATTTGCAGCGGATGCAGGCTTCGGTGACGACGTGGGTCATGGTGGCGGGGTCGGACAGACGGAAAACGGCGATTTTACGGCGCCGCACAAGCCCGGCCGGGCTTGCCCTTGGTGGCTTCCCGGTCGGTGGTCGTGGGGTTATTCAGCGCACGAGCACGGCGCCGGCCGTGCGGTGGCTGGCGGTGTCCACCAGCACCAGCGCGCCCAGCGAGCGCGACTCGGCGAACGGGCGGGTGGCCAGCGGCTCCTGCAGGGCGAGTTCGACGTGGCCGATGGCGTTGGGGGGCAGTTCGCCCGCGTCGTGCTCGGCCAGGGTGTGGATGTCGAGCTGGTGCACGATGCGCTTGACCTTGGCCTTGACCCAGCGGTGGCCGTGCAGCGCCCAGTACACGCGGCCCGGCACCAGCGTTTCGTCGTCCAGCCAGGCCACCGTGGCGCTGATCTCCCGGCTGGCCTCGAGCGAGGCGCCCGCCGTGTCGACGGCCAGCAACCAGTCGCCACGCGACACATCGAGCTCGCGGTCGAGCACGATGCCCGCGCTGTGGCCGGCGGACACCTCGCCCGCCTGGCGCACGTGGTCCAGCACCTGCGCCACCACGGCCGTCTGGCCGTTGGGTGCCACGCGCACGGCCTGGCCGGGGCGAACCTGGCCGGCGGCCACGCGGCCCCAGAACACGCGCCGGCCCTGCGAGGTGTCGGACGAGGAGGAGAACTTCTCCACCCATTGCACCGGAAAGGCCAGCGGCAGTCCGGTTTCGGGCCCGGTCACCGGCAGGTGCTCGAGGATTTCCAGCAGCGTGGGGCCGTGGTAACCGCACCAGCCGTCCTGCTCGGCCGCGTCCACCACGTTCCAGCCCTTGAGGGCCGAGACCGGTACCACGGCCGTGACGGTGATGCCGGCCTGTTGAGCGAAGGCGTTCAGCGCCGCCGCGATGTGGGCAAAAGCGGTGGCGCCATCGTCCACGGCGTCGAGCTTGTTGACCGCGAACACCACCGAGGGCACGCGCAGCAGCTTGACCAGCAGGCTGTGGCGGCGCGTCTGCGGCAGCAGGGCCAGCGCGGGGTTGCGCCAGTCGAGCTTGGTGGCGTCCACCAGCACCACGGCGGCGTCGGCGCTGCTGGCGGCGGTGACCATGTTGCGGGTGTACTGCTCGTGGCCCGGGGCGTCGCCGATGATGAACTTGCGCGCTTCGGTGCTGAAGTAGCGGTAGGCCACGTCGATGGTGATGCCTTGCTCGCGCTCGGCCGACAGGCCATCGGTGAGCAGGGCGAGGTCGGTCTGGCCCTGGCGCTGAACGCCGGCCAGGTGGTCCTGCAGCACGGCCTTGCTGTCGACCAGCAGGCGGCCAATCAGGGTGCTCTTGCCGTCGTCGACGCTGCCGCAGGTGATCAGGCGCAGCGCGGCGCGGGTGTCGTGGGCGGCCTCGGCGGGGGCGGGGGTGGCGGTGCTCATCAGAAGTAGCCCTCTTTCTTGCGGCGCTCCATCGAGGCGTCGCTGGTCTTGTCGTCCATGCGCGTGGCGCCGCGCTCGCTGACCTCGGCGGCCAGGGTCTCGATCACGATCTGCTGCGGCGTGGCCGCCGTGCTCTCCACGGGGCAGGTGCAGGTGATGTCGCCCACGGTGCGAAAGCGCACGTCGCGCACTTGCACCTGCTCGCCATCGCGCGGCGGGGTGAGTCCGGTCACGGGCACCAGCAGGCCGCGGCGGTCCACCACCTCGCGCGGGTGCGTGTAGTAGATGGAGGGAAGGCCGATGTTCTCGCGCGCGATGTACTGCCAGACGTCGAGTTCGGTCCAGTTGCTGATGGGGAACACGCGGAAGTGCTCGCCCTGCTGCAGGCGGGTGTTGAACAGGGTCCAGAGCTCGGGGCGCTGGGCCTTGGGCTGCCACTGGCCGAAGCCGTCGCGGTGCGAAAAGATGCGCTCCTTGGCGCGCGCCTTTTCCTCGTCGCGGCGCGCGCCGCCGATCAGCGCGTCGAAGCGGAACTCCTCGATGGCCTCCAGCAGCGTGACCGACTGGTGCACGTTGCGGCTTTCGCCCGGGTGGGCCAGGCGCACGGTGCCGCGCGCCATCGAGTCTTCGACGCTGCGCACGATCAGTTCGGCGCCGAGTTCCTTCGCGCGCTGGTCGCGGAAGTCGGTCACCTCGGGGAAGTTGTGGCCGGTGTCGATCATCAGCAGCGGGTAGGGGATGCGGCCCGCGCCGAAGGCCTTCTCAGCGCACTTGAGCATGACCAGCGAGTCCTTGCCGCCCGAGAAGAGCAGGGCGGGGCGCTCGAAGGCGCCGGCCACCTCGCGCAGGATGAAGATGGTTTCCTCTTCGAGCGCGTCGAGGTGGGCGTTGCTGAGCTGGTGGCCGCTGTCGTGCGCCAGGGCGGCTTCGATCACGGCGGGTTCGGGGCGGGCGTTCATGCGGGGGTCCGATCGAGAGACGAGACAGCGGACTGCACGTGCAGCCCGCATTCCTTGGCGCTTTCCTGCTCCCACCACCAGCGGCCGGCGCGGAAGTCCTCGCCCACGCTGATGGCGCGGGTGCAGGGCTCGCAGCCGATGCTGGGGAAGAAGCGGTCGTGCAGTTCGTTGTAGTCCAGGCCGTGCAAGGCGACGAAATGCCACACATCGCCCCAGGTCCAGTCCACCAGCGGGCTGATCTTCACGCGCCCGGGTTCCTGAACCACCTCGGCCACCTCGGCGCGCGCGTTCGACTGCTCGCGCCGCAGGCCGGTGATCCAGCCGTCGTGGTCGGCCAGGGCGCGCGAGAGCGGTTCCATCTTGCGGATGTCGCAGCAGGCCTTGCGCAGCTCGATGCTGCGGTACATGGCGTCCTCGCCGTTGTGGCGCACGAAGTGCACCACGGATTCGTGTTTCGGGCGGAACACGCGCACGCTGGTGGAATAGCGCTGCTCGATCTTCGGAATGACGGCGAGCGTCTCGGCGTGCAGTTTGCCGGTCTCCAGCACGAAGACGCTGGCCTCGATGCCGGCGAGGTGAATGAGGTGCGTGACCACCATGTCCTCGACACCCAGGCTGGAGGCCTGGGTGAGCCGGGGGTGCGCGGCGGCCTGTTCGCGCAGCAGGGCGATGGCGCGTTCGACCTTGGCCGCGAAGTCGGCCGAGGGGCGGTCGTAGAGTTCGATGGCGCTCATGTGGCGGACCTCAGGCGTTGGCGAAGCGCGGGTGCGTGTTCACCGCGTCGCCCTGATAGAAGCCGCTGTAGTGCGCCAGCAGGCGCTCGGCGTGGGCCAGGTCCTGGTCCTCCTTCAGCACGGCCTGCGTGAAGCCGCTGCGCTGCATCTGCAGCACCTGGTCGATCAGGACGTCGCCCGTGGCGCGGATCTCGCCCGTATAGCCCAGACGGCGGCGCAGCAGGAAGGCCTGGCTGAAGGCGCGGCCGTCGCTGAATTTGGGGAACTGCAGTTCGACCACGCGCACGCCGGCCAGGTTGGCCTCGCGCGGTTCGTCGGTGTTGGCGATCACGAGGCGCTCGGCCTCGGCTTCGGGGGCGCTGAAGGTGTCGGCGCGGAACAGTTGGATGCTCATCGTCGGCTCCTGGCTCAGGCGGTGGCGGCGTCGCTGGCCGTGTGGTTGGGCCGTGCCGTCGTGCTGCGCACGGCGTTGGCGGCCAGCTTGAACGGATCGATGCCGACGCGGCGCAGCGTGCGGATGAAGGGCTCGCCGGATTCGCGCTGGTCGCGGTACGTGCTGAGCAGGGCTTCGATGACCTCGGGCACTTCGTTGGCGGCGAAGGACGGGCCGATCACCTTGCCCGGCACGGCCTCGCCCGACAGGCGCTTGCCGTCGGAGCCACCCAGCGTGATCTGGTACCACTCCTGGCCGTCCTTGTCGACGCCAAGGACGCCGATGTGCCCGCTGTGGTGGTGGCCGCAGCTGTTGATGCAGCCGCTCATGTGCAGGTCGATCTCGCCGAGGTCGTGCAGCTCGTCGAGGTCGGTGTAGCGCGAGAGCACGGCCTGCGCGATGGGCAGCGAGCGCGCGTTGGCGAGGTCGCAGAAGTCGCCGCCGGGGCAGGCGATCATGTCGGTGAGCAGGCCGATGTTGGGCTTGGCAAGACCCAGGCGGCGCGCCTCGCGCCACAGCTCGGGCAACTGGTCGCAGCGCACCCAGGGCAGCAGCAGGTTCTGTGTGTGCGTCACGCGCGCTTCGCCGCCGGAGAAGCGGTCGGCCAGGTCGGCCGCGCGTTCCAGTTGTTCGGCCGTGGCGTCGCCGGGCGCCTGGCCGAAGCGCTTGAACGACAGCGTGACCGCGCGCAGGTCGGGGTTCTTGTGCGGCGCCACGTTGCGGGTGAGCCAGCGGCTGAACTCCAGGTCGTCTTCGGCGGCGGCCTTGAGGATGTGGGCGATCTTGGCGTCCGCGCTCTTGCGGTCGCAGGCGAGGTCGGGCGGCGCGAAGAAGGCGCTCACGCGGTCGAGCTCGGCCTGGGTGATGGTGTGCGGCGCGCCGTCGATCGCGAGGATGTCGCGGTACTCCGCCTCGACCTGGTCGGTGAAGGCCTGGCCTTCGGCCTTCACGATGATCTTGATGCGCGCCTTGTACATGTTGTCGCGCCGCCCGAAGCGGTTGTAGGCGCGCACCACCGCCTCCAGGTAGTTGAGCATCTGGTCCCAGGGCAGGAACTCGCGCAGCACCGCGCCGATGAGGGGCGTGCGGCCCATGCCGCCGCCCACGCGCACCTGGAAGCCCAGCTCGCCGTCGACGTTGCGCAGCAGGCGCAGGCCCACGTCGTGCCAGGGCGTGGCGGCGCGGTCCTCGCGGGCGCCGGTGATGGCCACCTTGAACTTGCGCGGCAGAAAGGCGAATTCGTGGTGCAGCGTGCTCCACTGGCGCAGGATCTCGGCGAAGGGCCGCGGGTCGGCGACCTCGTCCACCGCGATGCCGGCCAGCGAATCGGTGGTGGTGTTGCGGATGCAGTTGCCGCTGGTCTGGATGCCGTGCAGGCCCACGCTGGCCAGCAGGTCCATCACGTCGGCCGAGCGGGCCAGCGGAATCCAGTTGAACTGCACGTTGGTGCGCGTGGTGAAGTGCGCGGTGCGGTCGGGCAGGCTGGGCACGTCGGACAGGGCCGCGTTGGCCTTGGAGATGTCGTTGTCTTCCTTGTGGTCGAACTCGCGCGCCACCTGGGCCAGCACGCGCAACTGGGCGCTGTTGATCTCGCCATAGGGAACGGCCACGCGCAGCATGGGCGCGAAGCGCTGGATGTACCAGCCGTTCTGCAGGCGCAGGGGCTTGAAGGCGTCGTCGGAGAGAGTGCCGGCTTGCCAGCGCTCCAGCTGGTCGCGGTACTGGGCGGCGCGCTGTTGCACGAATTGGCGGTCGAAGGCGTCGTGGCGGTACATGGAATGGGCCGTGTGACCGCTGGGGCGGTCGGCAAGGTCGTGGGGATGTCCGGCACTGTAGAAAGCCTTCCTTATTCAGTGAACTACATTTTTTTCATGCCGCTATATCAATCTGAAATAAGGAAATGCCCGCAGGCTATGGGCGGCGCAATTACCACAGCGAGACCGAAGTAACATCCCCCAACATGAGGAGCATTGATGTCCGCGTTCAGGTGATCGGGTTTTCCGATGTGGAACGCCACGCCCTGAACACCGTTTTCCGGCTCTCGCGCGAGCGCGAGGTGTCTTACGGCCCCTGGCGGCCTGCCTCGGGCATGCTGGAAGAGGTGCCCCCGGTGTTGCTGGTGGACGGCGACTGCGCCGAGGCCGTGCTGGTGCAGGCGCGCGAGCCCCGACCGGGACAGCGGCTGATCTGGGTGGGCGAGCACGCGCCCGAGCACGCCTGGCGGGTGGTGGCACGCCCCATCGCCTGGGCCGGCCTGCTGCACGACCTGGACGCCTCCTTTGCCGCCACCCAGAGCGATTCCGGCTTTCTGGACCTGGACGTATCGCGCCCCGCGCCCCTGGACATGGACCTGGGCGAATTCCCCTCGGCCGAGGTGCGCCGGGCGCTGGTGGTGGGCATCGCCGAGCACGAATCGGGGTACCTGCGCGAGCGGCTCACGCACGCCGCGGTGTCTTTCATCGACGAGGCGCCCAGCACCGAGCGCGCGGCCGAGTGCATGGCCCAGCACCACTACCTGTGCGGGGTGTTCAACCTCGACGACCACCACATCGACGCCTGGGGCCTGATGCAGCTGTTTCGCGAGCGCTACCCCCAGGCCATGACCCTGGCCACCACCGAGCACGCGGGGCCGTTCGCGGGCTGGTGGCACCGCCGACGCGTGCGGGTGCACACCAAGCGGCTCGGCATTTCGGGCCTGCTGGCGCGGCCCCTGCAGCCGCCCGCCATCTCGCGCTACCTCGAAATGCTCTGATTCAGGGCGCGCGCCGCGCGCGTCGCCAGGCAAAGCGCGCCGGGTCGATCGCGGCGCGCAGCTCGGCGTCCAGCGGCGGGGTTTCCCCGTCCATGTCGGCGGCCAGCCACTGACCGCAGGCCGCCGCCAGCGACAGCCCGCGCGAGCCCAGCGCGCTCAGCAGCCACAGGCCCGGCAGCCGCGGTACGGCGGCCACCGCGCGCTGGCGCGTGGTCCAGGACAGCGGGTCGGGCGCGGCGCCCACGAGCGGCAAGCGGTCCATCGAGGCGCAGCGCACCCCGGCCCAGCCGAGCAGGCGGCCGTCGGCCAGCAGTCCCTCCAGCCGGTCGGCGGCGGCGGGCACCAGGGCCCGCAACCGGGCCGCGTTGTCGCGGTGCGCCGCGTCGGTCAGGGCGGTGCCGGTCTGGCCGCGGGCGTAGGTCGATCCCATGGCCCAGATCGCGGCCGGCCAGCGCGGTGCGAGCCCGCTGTCGCGGTACTCGGGCACGAACACGCCGTCGTCGCGCTGCGGGCGCTCGGCCAGGGGCGCGCCGTCCAGTGCGCCCAGGCTCATCTGGCCCAGCACCGGTCCCAGCGGCCAGGCGCCGCCGGCCTCGGGCGCCAGCTCGCGGGTGCCCAGCGCGGCGGCGACCACCACGTGCGGCGCGGTGGCGATCGGCGCACCCCGGGCGTCCAGCGCCCGCCACTGTCCCTGGTGCCGCGACAGGCTGGCCACCGGCGCGTTCCAGTGGGTGTGCAGGCGTTCGCCGGCTTCGGCCAGCCAGGCCTGCACCAGCGCGCCGGGGCGCACCAGGGCGGCGGCCTGCCGTCCCGGGGCGTGCGCGCCGCGGTTGTCCACGTCCACCGGCTGCCAGCCCGCGCCCGCGGGCACCAGGCGCTCCAACTCGGCCCGCGTGACGGGTACGCCCAGGGCGGTGAGGCGCGACATCGGCGTGGGCTGGCGCGTGAGGTGCGGGCTCAGCACGCCCACCGGCAGGGCCGAGGCCGCGCGGGCCGGGGCCTCGGCGGCGTCCAGCAGCGTGACCCGCCAGCCGCGCCGGCACAGCGCGGCCGTGACCGCCGCGCCCGCGAGGCCGGCGCCGATCACCAGCGCATGGCGGGATTCGTCGGGTGACATGCAGAAAGCACAAGGCCCGCGCGTGGCGGGCCTGCGGGTGCCGAACAGCGGAGCATCAGGACGCGCTGGGCGGCACGTAGCCCGCGGCCTGGTCGGCGCCTTCGCCGAAGAAATGCTTCTCCATCTGGCGCGCCAGGTACTGGCGGGCGCGCGCGTCGGCCATGTTGAGCCGGTTCTCGTTGAGCAGCATGGTCTGCTGCTTGAGCCAGGCGGCCCAGGCCTCCTTGCTCACGTTTTGATAGATCTTCTTGCCCAGCTCGCCCGGGTAGGGCGGGAAATCCAGGCCTTCGGCTTCCTTGCCGAGCTTGATGCATTGAACCATTCGTGCCATCGGTGAGTCCTTGTCGTGGGCCCCTCGTTATGCGAGGGAGTTATATCGGATGGAATAAACGATTCGTTCGGTTTCACGCGCTGCTGCGGCAAGATGCGCGCCGCGGACACGGGCCATCGCGAGGCCCGCACTGTAGCAACTTTGATCGGCCTCAATGTCGTCAGGGTCGGCCCAAGCCGCCGCCGCCGCGCCACTTTCTACAATAACAGCCCGTCTTTCTCCCGGGATCATCTTTCATCATGAGTGCATTCAACGAAGAGCGCGTGCTGAGCGTTCACCACTGGACGGACCGCCTCTTCAGCTTCACCACCACGCGCGACACCTCGCTGCGTTTCTCCAATGGCCACTTCACCATGATCGGCCTGCGGGTGGACGGCAAGCCCCTGCTGCGCGCCTACAGCATCGTCAGCCCCAACTGGGCCGAGCACCTGGAATTCCTCAGCATCAAGGTGCAGGACGGCCCGCTCACCTCGCGCCTGCAGCACATCCAGCCGGGCGACTCCATCGTCGTCGGCCGCAAGCCCACCGGTACCCTGCTCATCGACTACCTGCTGCCCGCCAAGCGCCTGTACCTGCTGGGCACCGGCACCGGCCTGGCGCCGTTCATGAGTATCATCCGCGACCCGGAAACCTACGAGCGCTACGAGCAGGTCGTGCTCATCCACGGCGTGCGCCAGGTCAAGGAACTGGCCTACCGCGAGCTCATCACCGAGCAACTCAAGCAGGACGAATTCCTGGGCGACATGGTCAAGCAGAAGCTGCTGTACTACCCCACGGTCACGCGCGAGCCTTTCATGCACCAGGGGCGCATTCCGCAGCTGCTGGCCGACGGCATCGTCGCCAAGGACCTGGGCATCCCGCCGCTCAACCCCGCCGAGGACCGCGTGATGATCTGCGGCAGCCCCGAGATGCTGCGCGACCTCAAGGCCCTGTGCGAGAAGCTGGGCTTCAAGGAAGGCAATACCACCACGCCCGGCGACTTCGTCATCGAACGCGCGTTCGTGAGCTGAGCGCGGCATGAACGCCTTGCTCGCGCTGCCCGGCCAGCGCCCCCGACTGGTGCTCGCCCTCGTCGCCGCCGTCTGCGTGGCGATGCTGGCCTTTGGCATGTACCTGCAGCATGTGGTGGGGCTGGAGCCGTGCCCCATGTGCATCGTGCAGCGCTACGCCCTGATCCTGGTGGCGGTGCTGGCGGGCCTGGCGGCCTGCCTTCGCGCCCCGGTGGCGCGCGCCGTGGCGGTGTCGGCCATGGGCCTGCTCGCGGTGTTCGGCGCCTTCACGGCGGCGCGCCAGAGCTGGCTGCAGTGGAACCCGCCCGAGATCCTGTCCTGCGGGCGGGATTTCTTCGGGATGATCGAGGCCTTCCCGCTGGGACGCGCCATTCCCATGATCTTTCGCGGCAGCGGCGACTGCGCAAAGATCGACTGGACCTTCCTCGGCCTGACGATCGCGAACTGGTCGTTCCTGTGGTTCGCGGCCTTCGCGCTGCTGGCCGTGTGGCTGCTGCTGGCGCGCCGCCGCGCCGCCTGATCAGCTCAGCTTCTTCACCAGCACCTGGCTGCGCCGGTCCCAGTTGTACTTGCGCTTGCGGGCCTCGGGCAGCCAGTCCGCGTTCACCTGCACGAAGCCGCGCTTGATGAACCAGTGCATGGTGCGCGTGGTGAGCACGAAGATGCTCTGCAGCCCCTGGGCGCGCGCGCGCGCCTCGATGCGCTTGAGCAGTCTTTCACCGTCGCCCTGGCTCTGTGACTGCGCCGACACCGTGAGCGCCGCCATCTCGCCGGTGCGTTCCTCCGGGTAGGGGTAGAGCGCGGCGCAGCCGAAGATCACGCCGTCGTGTTCGATGATGGTGTAGAGGCCCGCGTCGCGCTCGATCTCGTTGCGGTCGCGCTTGACCAGGGTGCCGTCCTTTTCGTAAGGCTCGATGAGCGCCACGATGCCGGCCACGTCGTCGATCGAGGCCTCGCGCACGCTCTCGAGTTTTTCGTCCACCACCATGGTGCCGATGCCGTCGTGCGTGTAGATCTCCAGCAGCAGTGAACCGTCCACCGCGAAGGGCACCATGTGGCTGCGCTCCACACCGCCTTCGCAGGCGCGGATGCAGTGCTGCAGGTAGAAGGCCGTGTCGGTCGGGCGCTCGGGCTTGGGCAGGCTGGCCAGTAGCCGCTTGGCGTCGGCCAGGGGCAGCTCGGTGTCGACCTCGCTGTCGGGGTCGTTGGCGTCCACGCGGATGCCCGGGATCTCGGTCAGGAACACCAGCTTGTCGGCCTGCAGGGCCACGGCGATGGAGGTGGCCACGTCCTCCATGGTGAGGTTGAAGGCCTCGCCCGTGGGCGAGAAGCCGAAGGGCGAGAGCAGCACCATGGCGCCCATGTCCAGCGAGCGCTGGATGCCATCGGTGTCCACCTTGCGCACCAGGCCGGAGTGCAGGAAGTCCACCCCGTCGATCAGGCCCACGGGCCGCGCGGTGATGAAGTTGCCCGAGATCATGCGCACCGTGGCGCCGGCCATGGGCGTGTTGGGCAGGCCCTGGCTGAAGGCGGCTTCGATCTCGTAGCGCAATTGGCCGGCGGCTTCCTGCGCGCAGTCCAGCGCCACCTCGTCGGTGATGCGCACGCCGTGCGAGTACTTCGCCTCGTGGCCCTTGAGGCGCAACTGCTCGTTCACCTGCGGGCGAAAGCCGTGCACGAGCACGATCTTCACGCCCATGCTCTGGATGAGGGCCAGGTCCTGCGCGATGTTCTGCAGCTTGCCCGCGGCGATGGCCTCACCCGCGATGCCCACCACCAGGGTGTTGCCTCGGTGTTTGTGGATGTACGGCGCGACCGAACGGAACCACGGGACGAAGGTGAAGTTGAAGACGTTGGACATCAGGGCTTGAGCGGCTGCAAGGGGCGTGGGGGCACGGGATAATCGCGGGTTCGCCGATTTTCACCCAAGTCCCGCTTTGCCCACGCCCGCCCTGCACCTGGAGTTCCCCGACGCGCTGCCCGTGTCGGCGCGCCGCCACGAGATCGAGGCGGCCATCCGCGAACACCAGGTGGTCATCGTCTGCGGCGAGACCGGCTCGGGCAAGACCACGCAGTTGCCCAAGATCGCGCTGGCCATGGGGCGCGGCAAGCTCAATGCCAAGCCCGGCGAGCGCGGCCGCCTCATCGGCCACACGCAGCCACGCCGCATCGCCGCCAGCTCGGTGGCCAAGCGCATCGCCGAGGAGCTGAAAACCCCGCTGGGCGAGGTGGTGGGCTACAAGGTCCGCTTTCAGGACCGGCTCTCGCGCGAGGCCTCGGTCAAGCTGATGACCGACGGCATCCTGCTCGCCGAGACGCAGACCGATCCGGACCTGAACGCCTACGACACCATCATCATCGACGAGGCGCACGAGCGCAGCCTCAACATCGACTTCCTGCTCGGCTACCTGCGTCAGTTGCTGCCGCGCCGGCCCGACCTGAAGCTCATCGTCACCTCGGCCACCATCGACGCCGACCGCTTCGCCGAGTACTTCTCGTCAACAAAGGGCAGGGCGCCGGTGTTGATGGTGTCCGGGCGCACCTACCCGGTGGAGGTGCGCTGGCGTCCGTTCGAAGAGAGCCGCGAGTACGACCTGAACGACGCCATCGCCGACGGCGTGGACGAGCTGTGGCGCGGCGGACAGGGCGGTGACGTGCTCGTCTTCCTGCCCGGCGAGCGCGAGATCCGCGAAGCCGCCGACCACCTGCGCAAGCACCTGGCGCACCAGCCGCTGCACCGCGATGCCGAGGTGCTGCCGCTGTTCGCGCGCCTGAGTCAGGCCGAGCAGGACCGCATCTTCCAGCCGCACGGCCAGCGGCGCATCGTGCTGGCCACCAACGTGGCCGAGACCTCGCTCACCGTGCCCGGCATTCGCTACGTCATCGACGCCGGCACCGCGCGCGTCAAGCGCTACAGCTTCCGTCAGAAAGTGGAGCAGTTGCAGGTCGAGCCCATCAGCCAGGCCGCGGCCAACCAGCGCGCGGGCCGCTGCGGGCGCGTGGCCGACGGCATCTGCATCCGCCTCTACGACGAGGCCGACTTCAATGGCCGATCGCGCTTCACCGACCCGGAGATCCTGCGCAGCTCGCTCGCGGGCGTGATCCTGCGCATGAAGGCCCTGCGCCTGGGCTCGGTGGAGGACTTCGCCTTCGTCGATGCGCCGCAGCGCCGCGCCATCGCCGACGGCTACCAGTTGCTCGCCGAGCTCGGCGCGGTGGACGAGGACAACGAGCTCACCGCCATCGGCCAGTCGCTGTCGCGCCTGCCGCTGGACCCGCGCGTGGGCCGCATGATCCTGGCCGCGCGCGACCAGAACGCGCTCGACGAGGTGCTGGTGATCGCTGCGGCCCTGAGCGTGCAGGACGTGCGCGACCGCCCCATCGACAAGCAGGCCCAGGCCGACCAGGCGCACGCCAAGTTCGACGACGAGAAGAGCGAGTTCACGGGCACGCTCAAGCTCTGGAAGTGGCTGGAGGACAGCCGGGGTGGCCACGGCCAGGACCACAAGCTCAGCCACCGCCAGTACGAGAACCTGCTGCGCGAGAACTTCATCAACGTGCGCCGCGTGCGCGAGTGGCGCGACACGCACAGCCAGTTGCACACCGTGGTGAGCGAGCAGGGCTGGAAGCTCAACACCAGCCCCGCCAGCTACGAGCAACTGCACTGCGCCATGCTCAGCGGCCTGCTCGGCAACATCGGCGTCAAGAGCGAAACGGAAGACTGGTACCTGGGCGCGCGCGGCATCAAGTTCCACCGCCACCCGGGGGCGAACCTCAGCAAGAAGCCCGGCCGCTGGATCGTCTGCGCAGAACTGGTGGAGACCACTCGCCTGTTCGGGCGCGGCATCGCGGCCATCGAGCCGGGCTGGGTGGAGCGCGTGGGCGCGCACCTGCTCAAGAAGCAGTTGCTCGACCCGTACTGGGAAAAGAAGGCCGCTCGCGTGTCGGCGCTGGAGCGCGCCACGCTCTACGGCCTGGTGATCTACCACAACCGCCGCGCCGACTACGGCCGCATCGACCCGGAGGGCGCGCGCGCCATCTTCATCCGCGAGGCCCTGGTGCAGGGCGAGTGGGACACGAAGCTGCCCTTCCTGGCCGCCAACCGCAAGCTGGTGCGGCAGGTGACGGAACTGGAGCACAAGTCGCGCCGGCAGGACGTGCTGGTGGACGACGAGGTCATCTATGCCTGGTACGACGAGCAGATCCCGCCCGATCTGAGCAGCGGCGCCGCCTTCGAGCGCTGGTACGCCCAGGCCGCACGCGAGAACCCCAAGCTGCTGTTCCTCACGCGCGAAGACCTGATGCGCCACGAGGCCGCTGGCATCACCGCCCAGGCCTTCCCGCGCACGGTGCGGCTGGGCGGCGTGGACTGCGCGGCCAGCTACCTGCACGAGCCCGGCGATGCGCGCGACGGCCTCTCGGTCACGGTGCCGATCTACGCGCTCAACCAGGTGAGCGAGGAGCGTTGCGACTGGCTGGTGCCTGGCATGTTGAAGGACAAGGTGCTGGCCCTGCTCAAGACCTTGCACCAGCGCCCGCGCTCACGGCTGGTGCCGCTGCCCGCCACGGCCGAGCGTTTCGCCGAGGCGCTGAGCGCGCCTGAGGCCTTCGCCCACGGCGGCTTCCAGGACGCCGTGCTCAAGCTCGTGCGCGACGCCACGCAGCTCGACGTCGTGCGCAACGACCTCAAACCCGACCAGTTGCCGCCGCACCTGTTCATGCACCTGCGCGTGGTGGACGAGCACGGGCGGCAACTGGGGCAGGGGCGCAACCTGGGCGCGCTCAAGGCCGAACTCGGTTCGCAGGCGCGCGGCGCGTTCCAGGCGCTCGCGGCGCTGAAGACCAGCGCCGCCCCGGCACCCGCGCCATCGCCGGCGAGCCCGGGCGGCCAGGCCGTGCGGGTGGCGAAAGCGGCGCCGGCCCCTGTCGCCCCGGCGGTGGACGCGAGCCAGCGCCACACCCGCTGGGACTTCGGTGAGCTGCCCGAGCTGCTGGAGATCCGCCGCGGCGGCCAGACCCTCATCGGCTTTCCCGCGCTGGTGGACGACGGCGACGCGGTGCGCCTGGAGGTCTTCGACGAGCCGGACATCGCACAAGCGCGCCACCGCGAGGGCCTGCGCCGGCTGGTGGCGCTGCAGATCAAGGACGCGCTGAAGTACCTCGAGAAGAACATCGCCGGCCTGCAGGCCATGGGCGCGGCCTTCATGGGTGTGGACAAGGAGCGCGGCGGCGGCACGCTGGACGAGTTGCGGGCGCAGATCATCGAGCTCGCCCTCGACCGCGCCTTCCTGCAGGAACCCCTGCCGGCCGACGCCAAGGCCTTCGACCAGCGCGTGGCCGACGGGCGCGGGCGCCTGAACCTCATCGCGGCCGAAATCGCGCGCGCGGCCGGTGCCATCCTCACCGAGTTCGCGGCAGCGCAACGCAAACTCAAGGACGCCAGGCCGCCCGCCGACGTGGCGGCCGACGTGTCGCAGCAGTTGCAGCGCCTGGTGACGCGGCGTTTCCTGGTGGAGACGCCGCACGCGCAACTGCAGCACCTGCCGCGCTACCTCAAGGCGGTGCAACTGCGGCTGGACAAGCTGCGAGCCGACCCGGCGCGCGATGCCGCCAAACTGGCCGAGCTCAAACCCCAGGACCAGCGCTACTGGCGCCTGGTGGCCGAGCGCAAGGGCGTGCAGGACGCGCGCCTGCAGGAGTTGCGCTGGCTGCTGGAGGAACTGCGCGTGAGCTTCTTCGCGCAAGAGCTGCGCACGCCGCAGCCGGTGAGCCTCAAGCGGCTGGAGAAAAGCTGGGCGCAGATCAACGCGTGACGACCGCTTGACAGGTGCGGCGCGCCTGCGCTCCACTGGGTCGGTTCACGCCAGGAGACCCCGCCCATGGACCGACGCGATTTCGTTCAGGCCTGCGCCGTCGGCGCGACCACCACCTCTCTGGCCAGCGCGCTCAGCACGACCGCCTGGGCGGCCAACGCGCAGCCCAAGGCCTATGCGCGCACCCTGCTGGTGGACGAGCAGGGCCAGCCCTTCAAGGCCAGCCAGCTGAGGCCGCAGGTCAACTACGTCTTCCACTACCCGTTCGAGGCCACGCCGGTGTTCCTGCTCGACCTGGGCAAGGCGGCCGCGCCAGCTACGCTGAACACGAAGGACAAGCAGGCCTACGAGTGGCCCGGTGGCGTGGGTGCCAAGCGCAGCGTGGTGGCCTTCTCGGCCATCTGCGCGCACCAACTGGTCTACCCCACCAAGGACCTGAGCTTCATCAGCTTCCGCAAGGGCCCCGCGGTGAACCCGCAGACGCCCAGCCAGGGCAGCGACCTGATCCACTGCTGCGCCGACCACAGCCAGTACGACCCCGCGCGCGGCGCGCGGGTGCTGCGCGGCCCGGCCGAACAGCCGCTGTGCGCGGTGTTGCTGGAGCACGATGCGAAGAGCGACCAGCTCACGGCCACGGGCACGCTGGGCGGCGAGCTGTTCGACGCCTTCTTCAAGAAGTACGAGATGAAGCTGAGCCTGGAGATGGGCTCGGGCGTGCGCCAGGCGGTGGCCGGGCGCAGCACGGTGCGGGAGCTGGAGCGCTTCTGCCGCAACCCCGTCCGTTGCTAGAGCCTGGACAGGCGCTTGAGCGCCTCCACCAGGGTCTCGTCCTTCTTCGCAAAGCAGAAGCGCACCACTTTCTGGTCGAAGCCGTCGCCGTAGAACGCGGAGAGCGGAATCGCCGCCACGCCGATCTCGCTCGTGAGCCAGCGGCAGAAATCGGCCTCGGGCAGATCGCGCTCGGCCACGCCCAGCGACGAGATGTCCACGCACTGGAAGTAGGTGCCTTCGCCCGGCAGCAGCTTGAAGCGCGTCTTCGCCAGCCCCTCGCGGAACAGGTCGCGCTTGCGCTGGTAGAAGGCCGGCAGATCGCGGTAGGGCGCCGGGTCCGCCATGTAGGCGGCCAGGGCGTGCTGCATGGGCGTGTTCACCGTGAACACGTTGAACTGGTGCACCTTGCGGAACTCGGCCGTCAGCGGCGCGGGCGCCAGCACGGTGCCCACCTTCCAGCCGGTCACGTGGTACGTCTTGCCGAAGCTGCTGACGATGAAGGCGCGCGCCGCCAGGCCGGGGTAGCGCGCCGCGCTGTGGTGCGGCAGGCCGTCGAACACCATGTGCTCGTAGACCTCGTCGCTGATGAGCACGATGTCGGTGGGCGCGAGCAGCTCGTCCAGGCGGCGCATCTCGGCGTCCGTCAAGCACATGCCGCTGGGGTTGTGCGGCGTGTTGACGATCAGCGCGCGCGTGCGCGGCGTGATGGCTTGGGCGATGGCATCGAAGTCGGGCCGGAACGTGCCCGGCACCAGCGGCACGCGCACCACGCGCCCGCCGGCCAGCTCGATGTTGGGCACGTAGCTGTCGTAGCAGGGCTCCAGCACGATGACCTCGTCGCCCGGGTGCACCACGGCCAGGATGGCCGTGAGGATGGCCTGCGTGGCGCCGGCCGTGACGGTGATCTCGGTGTCGGGGTGGTAGCGGCGGCCGTACAGGGCCTCGACCTTGTCGGCCATGGCCTGGCGCAGCGCGGGCACACCGGTCATGGGAGGGTACTGGTTATGGCCGGCGCGCATGGCCGTGTCCACCGCGTCCAGCAAGGCCGGGTCGCAGCCGAAATCCGGGAAGCCCTGGCCCAGGTTGACGGCGCCGTGTTCGGCGGCCAGCGTGGACATCACGGTGAAGATGGTGGTGCCCACCTGCGGCAGGCGCGAGGCGAGGGCGGGGGTGCGGGGCTGGGTCTTGGTGTCCATGGGCTCAGATCTCGTATTCGTCGGGTTCGCCGGCCATCGCGCGCTGGATGAGATCGCGCGACAGGCGATCGGACAGCAGTTCGGCGAAGCGCAGCACGAACTGGCGCAGGTAGGTGCCGCGCTTGAAGGCCACGCGCGCCAGGTTGTGGCCGAACAGCGCGCCGGCGGGGCGCGACACCAGGTCCGGCGTCTGGTTCTCGCCCTTGACCGCCATCTCCGCCACGATGCCCACACCCATGCCCAGCTTCACGTAGGTCTTGATCACGTCCGAGTCGATGGCCTCGAGCACGATGTTGGGCTGCAGGTGGCGCAGCGCGAAGGCCTGGTCGATGCGCGTGCGGCCGGTGAAGCTGGGGTGGTAGGTGATCAGCGGCAGCTGCGCCAGGTCTTCCAGGCCGATGCGCTCGCGCGCCAGCAGCGGGTGGTCGAAGGGGAACACCAGCACGTGCTGCCATTCGTAGGCGGGCAGGGTCACCAGCTCGGGGTAGTTCACCAGCGACTCGGTGGCCATGCCGATCTCGGCCACTTCTTCGATCAGCATGCGCGCGACCTGGTCGGGCGAGCCCTGGTGCAGGCTGATGCCCACCTTGGGGTAGGCCTGGCGCAGCGCGGCCACCGGCCCGGGCAGCACGTAGCGCGCCTGCGTGTGCGTGGTGGCGATGGACAGGGTGCCGCTGTCCTGCGCCGAGTACTGCTCGCCGATGCGCTTGAGGTTGTTCACCTCGCGCAGGATGATGTCGATGCTCTTGAGCACCTGCTGGCCCGGCTCGGTGACGCGCTTGATGCGCTTGCCGTGGCGCGCGAAGATCTCGATGCCGAGTTCGTCCTCCAGCTCGATGATGGCCTTGGACACGCCGGGCTGCGAGGTGTGCAGGGCCTTGGCGGCCTCGGTGAGGTTGAGGTTGCGGCGCACCGCTTCCTGCACGAACTTGAACTGGTGCAGGTTCATGCACCCTCCTTCAGGGCCTGTTCGGCCAGCAGATCGATCAAACGCGGATCCTCGCCCGCGGTGGGCATGAGTTCGATGGGGATGCCGGCGAACTCGAGGCGCAGGCCTTGCACCAGCCGCGGCAGGTCTTCGCGGGCATGTTTGCCCATGCCGAAGAACAGCGGCAGCACGCGGATGCGCGTGGCGCCCGCGCGCACCAGTTCGCGCGCGGCCGATGGCAGGTCGGGCTCGGTGAGTTCCAGATAAGCGGGGCAGGCCAGCGTGCCCGGCTCGCGCTCGGCGATGCGCCGCGCCACGGCGTCCACCGGCGCGCGCCACTGCGGGTCGCGCGAACCATGAGCGAAGACGATGACGCCGAGCATGTGTGCGTCAGCGCTTGAGCACCAGCCACCCGAAGGCGCCGAGCGAGAACACCGAGTAGATGAGCGCCGGCGAAGCCGCTGCCAGCCAGGGCTGCCACTGGTTGAGATTGCCGATGTAACCGAACACGTTGTTGAGCAGGAAGAAGCTGATACCGATCATCACCCCCCCGAACACGTAGCCGGTGATGCTGCCCGAGCGGAAGTGCAGGTACGCGAACGGCAGCGCCAGCACCACCATCACCAGGCAGGACAGCGGGTAGAACACCTTTCGCCAGAACTCGATTTCGTGGCGCTGCGCGGTCTGGCCGTTGGCCTCCAGGTGGCGGATGTAGGCGAACAGGTCGGCCGTGCGCATGCGCTCCGGCTTGAGCAGGGCCACCGACACCATTTCGGTGTTCAGGCTGGTGGGCCAGCGAAAGCTCTCCAGGGTGCTGCGCTGCACCTTGGCCGATTGCTGGCCCGCTGCGTCGAACTCGCGCCGCTCCACCTGGCGCAGTGTCCAGCTCTCGTCGTTCTCGATGCGCCCGCTCTGCGCGTGCAGCGTGGACACCAGGAAGCCCTGGTTGTTGAACTCGAAGAGGCGCACGTTGCCCAGATCGCCCTGCGGCGACATGGAGCCCACGTTGACCGAGAAGTTGCTGTAGGGCTGCTTCTCCTTCAGCCAGGCGCCGGTCTGGCCCAGGCTGATGACGCCCTGGAAGCGCGACTTGTGCAACTGCGCGCCGCGGTCGGCCAGGGGCGCCAGGTAGTCGCCGATGGCAAACGTGAGCAGCACGAACACCGTGCCCAGGCCCAGCAGCGTGCGCAGCGCGCGCCAGGGCCCCAGCCCGCTGGTGCGCAGGATGGTGTATTCCGAGCCCTGGGCCAGGCGCGCCAGCACGAACACCGAACCGATCAGCACCGCGATGGGCAGCAGCTCGTAGATGCGGCTGGGCATCAGCAGGCCCACGTAGAGCAGGGCGTCGGGCAGGCCGTAGACGCGCTCGGGCTCGAGCACCGAGGCCTTGCCGATGTCGGGCAGTTCGTCGACGAAGTCGAAGAAGAAGAACAGCGACAGGAAGGCCAGCAGCACGAAGAAGACGGCCGAGAACACCTCGCCGTAAATCAGGCGGCGGATCGTCTTCATGCCGAGGCCTCCCGCCGCCGGCGCCAGCCGGTGAGCAGGTCGCGCAGGCTCAGGCCCTGGTGGCGCTTGTAGAACCACACCAGCGTGAGGGCGAGCACGCCGCCGTGCAGGCCAAGCATGAAGGGGATCAGATCGATCACGCCGCGCGCCACCCAGTTCTGGCCGATGTTGAGCAGGTTGTAATAGAACACGAAGGCGAACAGCGTGAAGAACAGGTTGCCGCTGCGGCCCGCGCGCGGGTTGCCCACCGTGGTGGCCAGGGCGATGAGCACGAAGTTGAAGGCCGTGATGGCCAGGCCCACGCGCCAGCCCAGCTCGGCCAGGTTGGCCCGGTCGGGGTTCATGACGAGTTCCCAGCTCGGGCGGGCCTTGAGCTCGACCTCCGCGCCCAGCTTGCCTCCTGCCTGGCCGATCTGCGTGCCGTACTCGGCGAAATCGCTCACGCGCAGCCCGTTGTGGGCCTGTGACTCGAGCCGCTGCCCGTTGTTGAGCATCAGGAACTGGCGCTCGCCCAGCCACTCGATGCGGCCCGAGCGTGCCGAGGTGATGGTCTCGTCACCGTTGGGCTCGGTGCTGGAGATGAAAATGTTGCGGCCCTCGGTGCCGTCGGCCGTGTCCTTGTCGATGAAGAACACGCGCCGCCCGCTGGAGGACTCCTGGAACTGGCCCGGCTCCACCCGCTCCAGGTCGCCGCGGCGCTCGAAGCGGTCGCGCAGGTCGTTCACCTGCTGGTTGGCCCAGGGCCAGATGAAGAACACCATGAGCAGGATGACCAGCAACACCGGCCACGCGAAGCGCATCAGCGGACGAAGAAAGCCCCCGAGCGAGCGCCCGCTGGTGAACCAGATGATCATCTCGCTGTCGCGGTACATGCGCGAGAGCGTGAACACGATGGAGATGAACAGCGCGAGCGTGAGCACCGTGGGCATGCGCCCGATGACGGTGTAGCCCAGCACCAGCATGATCTCCTGCGGGTCGACGCTGCCCTTGGAGGCCGCGCCCAGCGTGCGGATGAGCAGCATGGTGAGCACGATGGTGAACAGGATCACCAGCGTGGCCCCGAAACTGCGGGCCAGCTCCTTGCGGATGGACGAATGGAATAACATCGATTGGCTACAGGACGACCCCGGATTATGAACTTCGACCTCAAGACTCTGAGCCCGGCACAGGCCGCCGAATTCCCCGCCGACGCGCTGCTGGTGCTGGTGCCCGACACCTTGCCCAAGGGAAGCTCGCCGCTGCACACGCTGGCGGCCCAGGCGCTCAAGGGCGATGACCTGGAGCCCGGCGTGGGCAAAAGCCTGGCCTGCTACCGGCCCGAAGGCATCAAGGCGGCGCGCGTGCTGCTGGTGCGCGCTGGCGCGGCCGACGCCGTTTCGGTGCGCAAGGCGGTTGGCATGGGCATGACCCAGCTCAAGGCGCCGGGCGTCGCGCGCCTGGCGGTGGTGTTCTCGCTGGTGGCCGCCGACGCCGATGGCCTGCGCGCCGCCCTGCAGATCTGCGCCGACGCGTCCTACGTCTACACCACCACCAAGCCCAGCGCCAAGCCGCGTGCGCTTGACAAGGTCACCTTCGGCGTGAGCGACGCCGGCGCCGTGCGCGCCGCCTTCGAGACCGGCAAGGCCGTGGTGGCCGGCGTGGAATTCGCCAAGGAATGGGCCAACCGCCCCGCCAACCACGCCACGCCCAGTCGCCTGGCCGACGCGGCTCGCCAGCTCGGCCGCCTGCCCGGCATCAAGACCGAGGTGCTCGGCCCGCGCCAGATCGAGGCCCTGGGCATGGGTGCCTTCCTGGCGGTGGCGCAGGGCTCGGCCGAGCCGCTGCGTTTCATCGTCATGCGCTACCAGGGCGCCGGCAAGGCCGACGCGCCCGTGGTGCTGGTGGGCAAGGGCATCACTTTCGACACCGGTGGCATCAGCCTCAAGCCGGCGGCCGAGATGGACGAGATGAAGTTCGACATGGGCGGCGCGGCCAGCGTGCTGGGCACCTTCGCCGCCCTGGCCCAGGCCAGGCCCGCCATCAACGTGGTCGGCCTCATCCCCACCTGCGAGAACATGCCCGACGGCAAGGCCGTCAAGCCCGGCGACGTGGTGCGCAGCATGAGCGGGCAGACCATCGAGATCCTCAACACCGACGCCGAGGGCCGCCTGATCCTGTGCGACGCGCTCACCTACGCCGCGCGCTTCAAGCCGCGCGCGGTGATCGACATCGCCACGCTCACGGGTGCCTGCGTGATCGCCCTGGGCGCCGTGCGCAGCGGCCTCTTCAGCGCGCGCGACGAACTCGCCCAGGCCCTGTCCCAGGCCGGCGAGGAAGCGGGTGACCCGTGCTGGCGCATGCCCCTGGACGATGAGTACGCCGAAGGCCTCAAGTCCAACTTCGCCGACGTGGCCAACGTGGCCGGGCGCGCGGGCGGTGCCGTCACCGCGGCCAAGTTCCTGCAGCGCTTTGCCACCGAACTGCCCTGGGCCCACCTGGACATTGCCGGCACCGCCTGGCGCGGTGGCGCCAACAAGGGGGCCACCGGCCGCCCCGTGCCGCTGCTGCTGCAGTACCTGCTGAACGAAGCCGCACGCCCCGCCGGCAAGGCGCGGGCCAAGGCCCGGGCTTCCAAGGCCTGAGTCCGCGCACCGCCATGGCCGAGGTGGCCTTCCACTTCAACGCGCCCGACAAGGCCGCCTACGCCTGCCGCCTGTTGCGCAAGGCCTACCTCAAAGGCGCGCGGGTGGCCGTGCTGGCGCCACGCGAACAACTCGACACGCTGGATCGCGGCCTGTGGCTGCTCGCCCAGGGCGAGTTCGTGCCGCACTGTATTGGGGCGGACCCCGAGTCCACGCGCCGCCACTCGCCCATCCACCTGCTCGAGCGGCTCGACGAGCGCGCGCCCACGCAGGTGCTGGTCAACCTCACCGATGCGGTGCCGGCCGATTACTCGCGCTTCGAGCGTGTGATCGAGGTGGTGGGCCTGGACGACGAGGACCGTGCGCAGGCTCGCCAGCGCTGGCGCCAGTACCTGGCCGACGGTGTCGAACCGCAACGCCACGACCTCAAGTCCGCGGGCGGCGAGTGAGCGTTTCCGGTGCACGCGCCGCTTCAGGAAAACCCTCGAACCGCGCTTAGAACCTTGCTTTAGGCTGCGGTCCCGGCCAAAAGCCTGTTCTTTTTGGAGTATCTTTATGCGGTGGAGTAAAAAAAGTTCCCTCCGCAAATCAACCCATCCTTACCGAGGAAATCCCATGCAAGTGAACATGAAACTGGCAGTGCTTGCCGCAGCCGTCGCGCTCGCGGCCTGTGGCAAGAAGGAAGAGGCTGCTCCCCCGGCCGCTGCGCCCGCCGCAGCCCCCGCACCGGCCCCTGCGCAAGAGGTCGTGGTCAAGATCGGTCACGTTGGCCCCACCAGTGGCGCCATCGCTCACCTGGGTAAGGACAACGAGAACGGCGCCCGCATGGCGATCGAGGAACTCAACGCCGCCGGCCTCACCATCGGTGGCGGCAAGGCCAAGTTCGAGCTGCTGGCCGAAGACGACGCCGCCGATCCCAAGCAGGGCACGGCCGCCGCTCAGAAGCTGGTCGACGCCAAGGTCAATGGCGTCATCGGCCACCTGAACTCGGGCACCACCATCCCCGCCTCGCAGCTCTACAACGACGCCGGCATTCCGCAGATTTCGCCCTCGGCGACCAACCCCAAGTACACCCGCCAGGGCTTCGCGGGCGCGTTCCGCGTGGTGGCCGACGACGTGCACCTGGGCGGCACGCTCGGCAAGTACGCCATCGAAACCCTCAAGGCCAAGAACGTGGCCGTCATCGACGACCGCACCGCCTATGGCCAGGGCGTGGCCGACGAGTTTGAGAAGGGCGTGAAGGCCGCTGGCGGCACCGTGGTGGGCCGCGAGTTCACCAACGACAAGGCGACCGACTTCAACGCCATCCTGACCACCCTGAAGGCCAAGAAGCCCGAAGTGGTGTTCTTCGGTGGCATGGACGCCGTGGCCGGCCCCATGCTCAAGCAGATGAAGCAGCTCGGCATCCAGGCCAAGTTCATGGGTGGCGACGGCATCTGCACCAGCGAACTGCCCAAGCTGGCCGGCGACGGCATGAGCGACGAGCAGGTCTACTGCGCCGAGGCCGGTGGTGTCGAAGGCGAACAGAAGGCCGGCATGGACAAGTTCCGTGAGGACTTCAAGGCCAAGTTCAACGCCGACGTGCAGGTGTACGCTCCGTACGTGTACGACGCCGTCAAGGTCATGGCCAATGCCATGGTCACCGCCGGCTCGGCCGATCCCAAGGTCTACCTGCCCGCGCTCAAGGCGTCCAGCTACAACGGCGTGACCGGCAAGATCGAGTTCGACGAGAAGGGCGACATCAAGAACGGTGCCCTGACGCTCATGACCTACAAGGGCGGTGCCCGCACCACCATCGCCGTGATCCGCTGATTTCGATCAGCCCCCGGCAGCAAAAAGCCACCGCTTGCGGTGGCTTTTTCTTTGGGCGCGGGTCAGAGAGCGCTCAACCCCTGGCCCCCAGCGCCGTCTCCACGGCCTTCGTCAGCGTGCGCCCCATGGGCTCGGTGGCGCTGGCGAACTGCTCGATCACGCGGCCGTCGCGGCCGACGAGGTACTTGTGGAAGTTCCAGCGCGGCGACACACCCGTGGCCTGGCGCAACTGCAGGTAGAGCGGGTTGGCCTTGGCGCCGGTGACCGCCGTCTTGTCGAACATGGGGAAGCGCACGCCGTAGGTGTTGAAGCACAGCTCGGCGATCTGCTTCGCATCGCCGGTCTCCTGCTCGAAGTCGTTGGACGGAAAGCCCAGGACCACCAGGCCCTGTTCGCGGTACTTGGCGAACAGCGCTTCCAGGCCTTCGTACTGCTTGGTGAAGCCGCAGTAGCTCGCGGTGTTGACCACCAGCAGCACCTTGCCCGCGTACTGGCACAGGTTCTGCGGCGCGCCGTCCTGCAGGCGCGGGAACTGGTGGTTCAGCAGGGCGGGGCAGGTAGTGGCCCGGGCGAAGGGCGCGCCCAGCAGGGCCAGGGGGGCGGCGAGGCAGAGGTGGCGGCGTTTCATGCGCCGCATTGTGGGCCGCTGCCGCCGGGCCCGCAATCGCGCACGGCGTTGGCCCTGCGGTGGTGCGGGGCGGTCCGCCTAGCGCAAGCCGCCCAGCACCCCCAGCGCGAACGGCAGGCTCAGCATGCCCAGCAAGGTGGACAGCGTGACCAGCCCCGCCACGTAAGGCCCGTTGTAGCCCATGCGCGCGGCCAGCACGTAGCAACTGGAGGCCGTTGGCACGGCGGAGAAGGTCAGCAGCACGGCGGTCTGCACCGGGTCGAGCCGGAACAGCAGCGCCAGGCCGAAGGCCATCAGCGGCACCGCCAGGTGCTTGATGGCCAGCACCGCCACCGCCAGGGTCTTGGCGCTGGCCATGCTGCCGAACTGCATGCCCGCGCCCGCCGCCATCAGGCCCAGCGCCAGCGAGGCCTGGCCGATGCGGTTCACCGTGGGCGAGAGCCAGTCGGGCAGGGTGAAGCCCAGCAGGTTGGCCGCCAGGCCCGAGGCGGTGGCGATGATCAAGGGGTTGCGCAGCAGCTCGCGCGCGAAGCCCTTGTTGGCGTGGCGCGCCATGGGCCAGACCGCGCCCACGTTGAAGATGGGCACGCAGCAGCCGATGATCACCGCCACCATCAGCAGGGCCTGCGGGCCGGCCACGCGGTCGGCCAGCGCCAGCAGGATGAAGGAGTTGAAGCGAAAGCCCACCTGCGCGCTGGCCGCGTGCAGGCGCACGTCGATGCGCCGGCCCAGCCAGGGCCAGTGCGGCAGCGAGTAGGTGAGGGCGATGGCGCACACCGCGAGCGAGACCGCCGCGCCCACCAGGCTGGAGGCCGCTCCGAGGTCCAGCGGGTTTTTCACGATGCTCTGGAACAGCAGCACCGGGAACAGGAAGTAGTAGACGAGGCTTTCCACCTGCTCCCACACCGGGCGGTTGAGCTTGGTGAAGCGGCACACCAGGTAGCCGCAGAGGATGAGCGAGAAGTCGGGAAAGAGCAGTTGGGCGAAGTTCACGGCGCGAATCGTAGCGGGCGGGCTGCGGGGCCCGGGTTTTCACTTATGTAAAGTCCCCGACACGCGCGCATGCCCGGATGGGTACAGTCCGGGGTTCGAGTTCCACCGCAACCTCCCGAGGAGTACCCGCATGATTTCTCGCCGCACCGCGCTGGCCAGCGCCGCTGCCGTCGCCGCCCTGGGCATCCATGGCCTGAGCCTGGCCCAGGGTTTCCCGAGCAAACCGATCACGCTGCAAGTGCCCTTCGCACCAGGCGGAACCACCGACATCGTGGCCCGCGTCGTCTCCGAGCCGCTGGCCAAGGCCCTGGGCCAGAACGTGATCGTGCTCAACCGGGCCGGCGGCGGCGGCGTGGTGGGCGCTCAGGAACTGGCGCGTGCCGCGCCGGACGGGCACTACGTCGGCATGGCCACGGTGTCGACCACGGCGGCCAACCCCGCGATCAATCCGAAGATTCCGTACGACACGCTCAACGATTTCACGCCCATCATCAACATCGCGGCCACGCCGAACGTGATCGCCGTGCACCCGAGCTTCCCGGCCAAGGACTTCAAGGCGTTTCTGGCCGAGGTGAAAAAGAGCCCGGGCAAGTACAGCTACGCGAGTTCGGGCACCGGTGGCATCGGCCACCTGCAGACCGAGCTGTTCAAGAGCCTGACCGGCACCTTCATCACCCACATCCCCTACCGCGGCGCGGGCCCGGCCCTCAACGACACCATCGGTGGTCAGGTGCCCATCATCTTCGACAACCTGCCTTCGGCGCTGCCTCACATTCTGGGTGGCCGCCTCGTGGCGCTGGCGGTGGCGGCACCGCAACGCGTGGCGGCGCTGCCCAATGTGCCGACCTTCAAGGAGCTGGGCCTGGAGCCGGTGAACCGCATGGCCTACTACGGCCTGATCGGGCCCAAGGGCATGCCGGCCGATGTGGTGAACAAGATCCATGCCGCCACCACCGAGGCGCTCAAGGACCCGGCCGTGCGCAAGCGCATCGAGGAAACCGGCTCCGTCGTGGTGGGCAACTCGCCGAGCGAGTTCGCCGCGCAGATCAAGGCCGAGTTCGAGGTCTACAAGCAGGTGGTGGCCAAGCAGAAGCTGCGCCTCGACTGATGGCCGATCCGAAGAAGGCCGACGAGCACCCCACGCTGTCGGCCTTCATCGACAGCCTCTGGCTCGAAGAGGGCTTGTCGCGCAACACGCTCGACGCCTACCGCCGTGACCTCGCGTTGTTCGACGCCTGGTTGCGCGCCAATGCCAAGGCCTTGCCCGACGCGGGCGAGACCGATATCCACGGCTACTTCGCCGAACGCCACGCGCAGACGCGCGCCACCACGGCCAATCGACGGCTCACGGTGTTCCGGCGCTACTTTCGCTGGGCCCTGCGCGAGCGCTTCATCACCGCCGACCCGACCCTGCGGCTGTCGCCCGCGCGCCAGCCCCTGCGCGTGCCCAAGACGCTGAGCGAGGCCCAGGTGGAGGCGCTGCTGAACGCGCCCGACGAGGCCACGCCGCTGGGCCTGCGTGACCGCACCATGCTGGAGTTGATGTACGCCAGCGGCCTGCGCGTGAGCGAACTCGTCACGCTCAAGACCTGGCACCTGGGCCTGGTCGAGCAGGTGCTGCGCATCACCGGCAAGGGCAACAAGGAGCGGCTGGTCCCCTTCGGGCAGGTGGCGGGCGACTGGCTGCAGCGCTACCTTGCCGAAGGCCGGCCCGCGATCCTGGGTGGCCTCGCAAGCGAGGACCTGTTCGTCACCTCGCGCGGCGCGCGAGCGGGCTCGGCCATGACGCGGGTGATGTTCTGGCAACTGGTGAAACGCTACGCGCGCGAGGCCGGCATCACGGCGCCGCTGTCGCCGCACACGCTGCGCCACGCCTTCGCCACGCACCTGCTCAACCACGGCGCCGACCTGCGGGCCGTGCAGATGCTGCTGGGCCACGCGGACATTTCGACGACGACCATCTACACGCACGTGGCGCGCGAGCGCTTGAAGACCGTGGTGGCGCAGCACCACCCGCGGGGGTGAGCGTGCCTACAGCGGCTTGAGCACCAGGCCGATCACCAGGCCGGTGTCCGTCACCGTGATCGGACCGGGTTGCATGCCCATGGCATCGATGGCCTTCAGGTCCTGCGGCTGCAACTGGTGCAGCACCACCTCCTGCAGCGACTGCGCGGCCAGGGCGGGCGCGTAGGCGTCGAGCAGCTTCACGACGTCGGGCCGCAGCGTGGGAAAGCGCAGGCGGCTCAAGCGCAGATCCTGCGCGCGCAGTGTGCGATCGCTGGCCTCGTAGCGAAGGGTGAAGTCGACGTCGAAGCTGCCTTCGTGAGCGCGGTGCAGGGCCGGGCCGCTGGCCTCGATCGCCATCTCGGCAAGCAGGCGGTTCTGGTCGGGCAGTGTGCGCAGCTGCGGCGTGCGCACGTGCAGGTCGAACAGGCCTGACGCCGGGTAGCGCAGCGGGAAGCGCCGGGCGAGGGCCTGTTGCAACTGCCCCGTCGAGACGCGGTGGCCCGACGGCCCCGCGTCCGGCTCGGACCCGGCCGCTGTGGCCAAGGCCAGACCACCGAGCGCGGTGGACGCCAGGGGCAGGGTGATGAGAAGGGTTCTGCGGCGCATGCAGCCGGTTCGACGCGCACCGCCGCGGCGGGTTCAGCCGCAAACGTCTCCAATTGTGCGAACGCGCGGCTGCGCCTGCGCCCATCGCGGCGTCGGTGCGAGCTCAGTCGCCCAGGGTGAAATACATCGTCGCACCGCGGCCCACTTCGCCTTCGGCCCAGATCTCGCCACCGTGGCGCTGCACGATGCGCTGGGCGATGCTCAGCCCCAGGCCCGAGCCGCCGTAGTGCTGCTCGTCGTGCAGCCGGAAGAAGGCACTGAAGAGCCTGTCGGCGTGCACCATCTCGAAACCGCAGCCGTTGTCGCGCACGTAGTACACCGTGCGCCCCCCCTGGTTCTGGCGACCCAGCTCGATATAACCCTGGCGGCGCTCGCGCGTGAACTTCCAGGCGTTGCGCATCAGGTTGTCGATGACGCTGCGCATCAGCGCGTGGTCGGCCTGCACGTGCAGGTCGTCGGCGATGTCGATGCGCACGTCGCGCCCGGGCTCGGCCTCGCGCAAGGCGCGTTCCACTTCACGTGCCAGCGCGCCCAGGTCCACGTCGGCCCGCAGCAGCGGCGCGCGCGAAAGCTTCGACAGGCTCAGCAGGGCGTCGATCAGCTCGCCCATGCGGCGCGCCGCATGCGCCATGCGCTCCAGCATCTGGCGCCCTTCGTCGCCCAGTGCGTCTCCGTGGGTTTCGATCAGGATCTGGCTCAGGCCGGAGATCGCGCGGATGGGTGAGCGCAGGTCGTGCGCGGCCGTGTGGCTGAAGGCCTCGAGTTCTCGCACGTGCTGGCGCAACTCGGCGGTTCGCTCCACCACGCGCTCTTCCAGCTGCTCGTTCACGCGCCGCACGGCCTCCAGCGACTGCTGCAGCTGGGCCTGGCTCTCGCTCAGCGCGGCCTGCACCTCGTGGCGCTCCAGGGCCATCTGGACGGTGGCGTGCAGCTCGCGCTCCGAAAACGGCTTGATGAGGTACCCATACGGCCGCGTGCGCCGCGCGCGTTCCAAGGTGGTGTCCTCGGAGTACGCGGTGAGGTAGATGATCGGCAGATCGAAGTCGCGGTTGAGCGTCGACGCCAGCTCGATGCCGTCCATCTCGCCCTTGATGTGGATGTCCATCAGCACGAGATCGGGCCGCTCGCGGGACACCAGCGCCAGGCCCTCCTGGCCGGATTCCGCCAGGCCCGTGATGCGGTAGCCCATGTGCTGCAGCCGCTGCTGCAGGTTGAACGCGACGATGCCTTCGTCTTCGACGATCAGGATTTTCGAGGCGCTTGCGGTCATGAGTCCCCTTCCAGTTCGAAGCGCAGCGTGAACCGGGTGGGGTTTTCGCGCTGAATCTCCATGGTGCCGTTGAGCTGGCGCGTGAGCAATTGAACGAGTTGCAGGCCCAGTGTGGTGGTTTGCTCCAGGTCGAGCGAGGCGGGGATGCCGTGCCCGTCATTGCTGACGGACAACTCGATCGTGCGCTCGCCGTGCTGCTGCACCGCGACGGTGATCTGGCCGCCGCGCCCTTGCGTGTACCCGTGCTTGAGCGCATTGCTCACCAGCTCGTTGATGACGAGGCCGCAGGGAATGGCCTCGTTGATCGGCAGCTTGACCTCGTGCGCGTCGACCGCGATGGACACCAGGCCTGCCACCGAGCGGTACGACTCGGTGAGGCTGGGCAGCAGCTCGTCCAGGAAGCGCTGGAAGTCCACGCGCGCGAAGTTGCGCGACTGGTACAGGGTCTGGTGGATCAGCGACATCGAACGGATGCGGTTCTGGCTGTCGCGCAGCACTTCGACCACTTCGTGGTCGTTGAGCTTCAGGGCCTGCAGGTCGAGCAGGCTGTGGATCACCTGCAGGTTGTTCTTCACCCGGTGGTGCACCTCGCGCAGCAGCAGGTCCTTTTGCGTGAGCGCGTCCTGGATGCGTTTCTCGGCCTGCTTGCGCTCCGACAGGTCCAGGATCACCGAGAGGATCATGGTGCCTTCGCCGGTTTCCACCGGGTTGATGCCGATCTCCACCGGAAACTCGCTGCCGTCCCTGCGCCGCCCGCTGAGGTCGCGGCCCAGGCCCATGGGCCGCGCGGTGGTCTCGGCCAGGAAGCCCTGGCGGTAATGGGGGTGGGCGGCGCGGTAGCGTTCGGGAATGAGGGACTCGACGGGCCGGCCGATGAGTTCGCTGGCCTCATAGCCGAAGGTGGTTTCGGCCAGTTGGTTGAGCCGCGTGATCTCGCCGCGCTGGTTGACGACGATCATCGCAACGGGCATGCGGTGGAACGCCTGGCCCAGGTAGTCGTCGAGCTCGATCCGGCTGTTCGGCATGGCGGTGCCTCCTCCATGGCGGGCATGCTATGTCACGAAACGTATCGACTCAATAGCGGGTGTGGCCTCGGCACCGCATCTTGGTGTTGCTGCAGTGCAGCAGAGCCGCTGGGACCCCCTTTCGGGCAGATATCAATCTTCCAGCACCCGCACCTTCACGCCCTTGCCCTTGATGCGGCCCGCGTTGAGCCGGCTCGCCGCCTGCTGGGCGATGCCGCGCTCCACCGCGACGTAGGTGGACCACTCGTTCACGTTGATCTTGCCCACCTGCTCGCGCGTGTAGCCCAGGTCGGCCGTGAGCGCGCCCAGCACGTCGCCGGGGCGGATCTTTTCCTTGCGGCCGCCCTGGATGTGCAGCGTCGCCATGGGCGGCACCAGCGGGCCCTCGCCGGTGGGCACGAGCTCGCTCAGGGGATGCCAATCCGAGGCGCGGCCCTGCAGCTGTTCGATGCGGCCCACGCTGCCCATCTCGTCCAGGCTGGCCAGGTTCAGCGCCAGGCCGCTTTCGCCGGCGCGGCCGGTGCGGCCGATGCGGTGCACGTGCACCTCCGGGTCGGGCGTCACGTCCACGTTGATCACCGCGGCCAGGCTGGCGATGTCGAGCCCGCGCGCGGCCACGTCGGTGGCCACCAGAACCGGGCAGCTGCGGTTGGCGAAGCGCACCAGCACCTGGTCGCGCTCGCGCTGCTCCAGCTCGCCGAACAGCGCCAGCGCGCCGATGCCCTGGGCGCGCAGCACGGCCACCAGGTCGCGGCACTGGGCCTTGGTGTTGCAGAAGGCCAGGGCATTCGCCGGGCGAAAGTGCGCGAGCAGGCGGCTCACCGTGTCCAGGCGCTGGGCCTCGCTCACCTCGTACCAGCGCTGCTCGATCGAGGGGCCGGCGTGCCGGGCCTCCACGTTCACCGTGACCGGTTCGCGCATGAAGCGCGAGGCGAGCTGCTGAATGCCTTCGGGGTAGGTGGCGGAGAACAGCAGGGTCTGGCGCGCGGCGGGGCACTGCCGCGCCACGGTGGCGATGTCGTCGAAGAAGCCCATGTCGAGCATGCGGTCGGCTTCGTCCAGTACCAGGGTGTTGAGTGCGTCGAGCGCCAGGCTGCCGCGCTCCAGGTGGTCCATCACGCGCCCCGGCGTGCCTACCACGATGTGCGCGCCGTGCTCCAGCGAGGCGAGCTGCCCCCGCAGCGGCACGCCGCCGCACAGCGTGACGAGCTTGATGTTGTCGGCCGCGCGCGCGAGGCGGCGGACCTCGGTGCTCACCTGGTCGGCCAGCTCGCGCGTGGGGCACAGCACCAGCGACTGCACGGCGAAGCGGCGCGGGTTCAGCTTGGCCAGCAGCGCCAGGGCGAAGGCGGCGGTCTTGCCGCTGCCGGTCTGGGCCTGGGCAATGAGGTCTTTGCCCAGCAGGGCGGGCGGCAGGGCGGCGGCCTGGATCGGCGTCATGGCCGCGTAGCCCAACTGCTCCAGGTTGGCCAGCGTGGCGGGGGAGAGGGGGAGGGTGCTGAAAGCGGTCGAGGGGGCGGAAGTCATCCCCGATTGTCCCGGTTTGTGTCGGCTCGTCCCGGTTTCAGGGACTCAGGGGTCGAGCAGGGCGTCCAGTTCGGGCTGGCTGAAGCCGGCGGCCCGCCGCGCCGCGTCGTTGAAGGGCGGCCTCAGGCGCGGCGCCGCGTGCTCGCGCGCCAGGCGGCGGTAGTGGGCCAGGGGCTCGATGCCCTGCTGCGCGCACAGCCAGCCGTACCAGCGGTTGCCCACCGCCACGTGGCCGATCTCATCGCGCAGGATGATGTCCAGGATCTCCACCGCGCGCTGCGCCTCCTGCTTCACCTCGCGCGCCGTCACTTGGCGCAGGCGCGCCTGGATCAGCGGCGTGGCGTCCAGGCCGCGCGCCTCCAGGGTGCGCGGCACCAGGGCCATGCGGGCCAGCGGGTCGTGCTGCGTCTTCACGCACATCTCCCACAGGCCGTCGTGGGCGGGGAAGTCGCCGTAGCCGTGGCCCAGTTCGCCCAGCAGATCGCGCAGCAGGCCGAAGTGCGTGGCCTCCTCGTGCGCCACCTGCAGCCACTGGCGGTAGTAGTCCAGCGGCAGGCCGGGGAAGCGCCACAGGGCGTCCAGGGCCAGGTTGATGGCATTGAATTCGATGTGCGCGATGGCGTGCAGCAGGGCCGCGAGGCCGTCGCGCGTGAAGGGCGAGCGCTGGGCCACGGCCTGCGGCGGCACCAGTTCTGGGCGTGCGGGGCGGCCCGGCAGGGCCAGGTCGAGGTCCGGCTTGATGAGGGCCGACGCGGCCCAGGCAGATTCGTCGTCCGCGCCCAAGGCGCGCCAGCGTTCCCACAGCGTGTGCGTGGCCGCCACCTTGGCCGAGGGCTCGGCCGTGCACAGCGCGGCCAGGGCCTGCTCCCGCAGGCAGGGGGGCTTGTCGCGCGTGGGGGACGATAGGGTGGGGGGCATCCCTACAATTCTAGGTTTCGACCCCCCAGCACCCGAGGAGACCGCCGCATGGCACTGTATGAACTCGATGGCGTGGCGCCGACGATGGCCGAATCGGCCTGGGTCGCGGACAGCGCGCAAGTCATGGGCAACGTGCACCTGCACGAGGACAGCAGCGTCTGGTTTGGCGCCGTGCTGCGCGGCGACACCGAGACCATCACGGTCGGCAAGGGCAGCAACGTGCAGGACGGCACCGTGATGCACGCCGACTACGGCTTCCCGCTGGTGGTGGGCGAGCGCGTCACCATCGGCCACCAGGTCATGCTGCACGGCTGCACCATCGGCGACGAGTCGCTCATCGGCATCGGCGCCACCGTGCTCAACGGCGCGAAGATCGGCAAGAACTGCCTGGTGGGCGCGCGCGCCCTGGTGACCGAGGGCAAGGAATTCCCCGACGGCTCCATGATCCTGGGCAGCCCCGCCAAGGTGGTGCGCCAGCTCACGCCCGAGCAGATCGAGGGGCTGCGCCGCAGCGCGGCCCACTATGTGGAGAACGCCGAGCGCTACCGCAAGGGCTTGAATCGCGTCGGCTGAGCACCATCTGCCGACCTTTGCTTGAAGGAAATCCGTGTCCGAGCTCCACAAATTCGTGTTCGAAGGCCTGCCGGTTCGCGGCATGCTGGTGCGCATCACCGACGCCTGGCAGGAGATCCTGCAGCGCCGCGCGCAGGCCGGCGGCTACCCCGCGGCCGTGACCGAACTGCTGGGCGAGATGACGGCCGCGGCCACGCTGATGCAGGCCAACATCAAGTTCGACGGGGCCCTGGTCATGCAGATCCATGGCGACGGCCCGGTGAAGCTGGCCGTGGCCGAGGTGCAGCCCGACCTGCGCCTGCGCGCCACCGCGAGTGTGGACGGCGAGGTGGCCGAGGACGCGCCGCTGTCGCACATGGTCAACGTCACCAACCAGGGCCGCTGCGCGATCACGCTCGACCCGAAGGACCGCCAGCCCGGCCAGCAGCCCTACCAGGGCGTGGTCTCGCTGTTCGGCGATCGGCGCGAGAAGCTGGAAAAGCTCAGCGAGGTGATCGAGCACTACATGCTGCAGAGCGAGCAGCTCGACACCAAGCTGGTGCTGGCCGCGAACGACAAGATGGCCGCCGGCTTGCTGATCCAGCGCCTGCCGCTGCAGGGCGAGGGCAACCTCGCGGCGCAGTCGCAACAGCGCGACGAGGACCAGATCGGCCGCAGCGAGGACTACAACCGCATCGCCATCCTGGCCAGCAGCCTCAAGCGCGAGGAACTGCTGGAACTGGACGCCGACACCATCCTGCACCGGCTGTTCTGGGAGGAGAACCTGCGCCGCTTCGACCCGCTGCTGGCCGGCGCGGGGCCGCGCTTCGCCTGCACCTGCTCGCGCGAGCGCGTGGGCGGCATGCTGCGCTCGCTCGGCCGCGACGAAATCGAGTCCATCCTGGAAGAGCAGGGCCAGATCGAGGTGAACTGCGAGTTCTGTGGCGCGGGCTACGCCTTCGACCCGGTGGACGCGGCGCAGATCTTCCTGCAGCCGCTGGCCCAGCCGCCCGGCACCGACCGGCCGCAGTGAGCCTCAGGCGCCGCCGCGGCGCGCCAGCAGGGCGCTGAACAGGCGGTGCTCGCAGTCGGGGTCGCTGCAGGCCTCGCACTGCCAGCGGCCCGAGCCGTCGCGCAGCAAGGGGTCGTCGGGCAACAGCTCGCGGCCCAGCGCGGCACCCACGGCACGCAGCGCGGCGCCCAGGCGCTGTGTGCCCTGGCCATAGATGGTCTGAAAGCCGATGCCCGAGCCCTGCAGCTCGCGACGCAGCACGGCGTCGGTGGCCTCTCGCACGGCGGGGCTGTCGCGGAACAAGCCGTCGGACACCCAGGGCAGGTCCAGGCCCATCAACAGCGTCAGGCCCAGGCGGCGCTGCGCGGCCAGGGCCTCGGCCCAGAGGCCTCGGTCGTTGAAGTAGAGCTCGCTGTAGGCCGCGACCATGAGCGCCGTGGTGTCGGCGATCACCACCTCGGCGCGCGCCGATTCGATCAGACGGGTCTGTTCGGCCGCGATGGCGGCCTGCTCATGGGCCTGCGGGGCCCGGCCGGCCGCCTCGCACCAGGCGCGCAGGTGCTCGGGCACCAGCGCGCAATCGATGCCCTGCGCCTGCAGGGCGGCGTGCAACTGCCGCGCCAGCGTGGACTTGCCGCTGGACTCGCCGCCGAGCAGCGACACCGTGAGCATGGGCGACGGGGAAAGGGGGCGCCGACCCGCGGGGATCAGCGCGCGATCTGAACGAAGATCTCGTTGGGCTTGACCATGCCGAGGTCCTGGCGCGCCAGTTCCTCGACCATCTCCAGCCCCTCCTGCAGGTCGCGCAGCTCGCTGGCGATCTGTGCGTTGCGCTGCTTGGCCAGTTCGTTCGCCTCTTGTTGCGCGGCCAGGTCGCGGCGCAACTGCGCCACCTGGGGCACGCTGCCCCGGCCGAACCAGAGCTGCGCGTGCAGCACCAGCAGCAGCGCGACCAGCAGGCCGGGGATAAGGCGGTTGGCCATCAGTGGATCAGCGGAGGTTGTAGAACGCGGCGCGGCCGGGGTACACGGCCACTTCGCCCAGGTCTTCCTCGATGCGAAGGAGCTGGTTGTACTTGGCCATGCGGTCCGAGCGCGAAAGCGAACCGGTCTTGATCTGGCCGGCGTTGGTGCCCACGGCGATGTCCGAGATGGTGTTGTCTTCCGTCTCGCCGCTGCGGTGGCTGATGACGGCGGTGTAGCCCGCGCGCTTGGCCATCTCGATGGCGGCGAAGGTTTCGGTCAGCGTGCCGATCTGGTTGATCTTGATCAGGATCGAGTTGGCGATGTCCTTCTCGATGCCTTCCTGCAGGATCTTGGTGTTGGTGACGAAGAGGTCGTCGCCCACCAGCTGCACCTGCTTGCCCAGGCGCTCGGTCAGGTGCTTCCAGCCGTCCCAGTCGCCTTCGGCCATGCCGTCCTCGATGCTGACGATGGGGTACTTGTCGCACCAGGTGGCCAGCATGTTGGTCCACTCCTCGGCGCTGAGCTGCAGGCCTTCGCCTTCGAGCTCGTACTTGCCATGCTTGTAGAACTCGCTGGCGGCGCAGTCCAGGCCCAGGGCGATCTGATCACCGGCGGTGTAGCCAGCGGCGGCGATGGCTTCCATCAGCAGTTGCAGCGCGGCCTCGTGGTTGGCCACGTTCGGTGCGAAGCCGCCTTCGTCGCCCACGGCCACGCTCATGCCCTTGTCGTGCAGGATCTTCTTGAGCGCGTGGAACACCTCGGCGCCCCAGCGCAGGGCCTCGCGAAAGCTCGGCGCACCCACGGGGATGATCATCAGCTCCTGCAGGTCGAGGTTGTTGTTGGCGTGCGCGCCGCCGTTGATGACGTTCATCATCGGCACGGGCATCTGCACCGCGCTCATGCCGCCGAAGTAGCGGTACAGCGGCAGGCCGGCTTCCTCGGCGGCGGCACGCGCCACGGCCATGGACACGGCCAGCATGGCGTTGGCGCCCAGGCGGCCCTTGTTCTCGGTGCCGTCCAGGTCGATCAGGGTCTTGTCCAGGAAGGCCTGCTCCGACGCATCGAGGCCCAGCACGGCTTCGCTGATTTCGGTGTTGATGTGCTCCACCGCCTTGAGCACGCCCTTGCCCAGGTAGCGGCTCTTGTCACCGTCGCGCAGCTCGATGGCTTCGCGCGAGCCGGTGGACGCGCCCGAGGGCACGGCCGCGCGGCCCATCACGCCGCTTTCCAGCAGCACGTCGCATTCGACGGTGGGGTTGCCGCGGCTGTCCAGCACTTCGCGGCCGACGATGTCAACGATGGCACTCATGAATCAAGGGTCCTCAGGTCAAAGTTGGAAATCAAGGGGTGTTCAGGTAACGCCGCAGAAGCAGGCTGGCAAAACGCTTCAGCCCGTCCAGTTCGTCGCGGATCACGCGCTCTGCGATGGTCAGATCGGGCGCATCGTATTCGTGCACGGCCACGTTACGGAAGCCGACCATGCGCTGCAGCGTGGCCACCAGTTCGTCGGCCACGCCCGCTCTGCCGCCCAGCAAGGCGAACATTTCGCGCGCGCCCTGCGGGAAGCCCCAGCCTTCGTGCGCGATGACCATGTTGTCCATGTCGATGGCGAGTTCGCAGGCGCGCTGGACGTTGAGGATGGCGGCGTCCTGCCGGGTCTGGTCGTGACGAAAGTCAGTGGCCGCGGCCAACTCTTCTCGGGCCCGGGCTACGCACCGCTCAAGGCGAGCCGCCTTTTGCGCCAGGGCGTCAGCCAGAGGTGCCGTGCTCACGCTGCGCCTCCGCTGGTGGCCAATCGCTCGGCCAAGGCGCGCATCATCGGCTGCCGCCAGCGCTGAATGTGCTGGTATTCGGTGTGAAGAAAACCCGCGTACTGGATCAACGCCACCGGATCGCGCGCGAACAGCAGCCGGCCAGTGTCGAGCACCTGCACCTGCATCACGGTGTCCAGGCGCTGGAAGTCGAGCAGGTCGACGTCGATGCCCAGGCGTTGGCTGAGCGTGTTGGCCGCCTCCAGGCGATCGGCCATGGGCCAGGATCCGCTCGTCTGCACCGCAAGGTCCAGGTCGCTGCCGGCATGCCAGTGCCCCTTTGCTGCGCTGCCAAACAGCCAGATGGCGGTAGACGAAGGCACCACGTCCGCGACCGCTGCGGCAATGGTGTCGTCCGATGGCAGCGTGCGGGGTTTCATGCGTCGAACCGGTCCTCGAGGTAACCGTTCTTCTTGGTCACCGCGTCCAGCGCGAGCAGGGTTTCCAGCAGCGCGGGCATGTGCTTCAGGGGCACGGCATTGGGGCCGTCGCTCAGGGCCTTGGCCGGGTCGGGGTGGGTTTCCATGAACAGGCCGGACACGCCGACCGCCACCGCCGCTCGCGCCAGCACGGGCACGAACTCGCGCTGGCCGCCGGAGCTGGTGCCTTGCCCGCCGGGCAACTGCACGCTGTGCGTGGCATCGAACACCACCGGCGCGCCGGTCTCGCGCATGATGGCCAGCGAGCGCATGTCGGAGACGAGGTTGTTGTAGCCGAAGCTCGCGCCGCGCTCGCAGGCCAGGAAGCTGTCCTCGGGCAGGCCGGCCTCGCGGGCCGCGTCGCGCGCCTTGTCGATCACGTTCTTCATGTCGTGCGGCGCGAGGAACTGGCCCTTCTTGATGTTCACCGGCCGCCCGCTCTGCGCCACGGCGCGGATGAAGTCGGTCTGGCGGCACAGGAAGGCTGGGGTCTGCAGCACGTCGCACACGGCGGCGGCGGGGGCGATGTCGTCTTCGCTGTGCACGTCGGTGATGACGGGCACCCCGAGCTGCGCCTTCACCTTGGCCAGCACCGCCAGGCCGGCCTCGCGGCCCGGGCCGCGAAAGCTCTTGCCGCTGCTGCGGTTGGCCTTGTCGAAGCTGCTCTTGAAGATGAAGGGGATGCCCAGCGAGCCGGTGATCTCCTTCAGGCGGCCGGCCACGTCCATCTGCAACTGCTCGGACTCGATGACGCAGGGGCCGGCGATGAGGAAGAAGGGCTTGTCCAGGCCGACGTCGAATCCGCAGAGCTTCATGGGGATGTCCTCAGGCCAGGGCCTTGGCGGGCTGGCGCTGCGCCTGGTGCGTGAGCGCCGCCTTGATGTAGGCGTTGAACAGCGGGTGGCCGGCCCAGGGCGTGGACTTGAACTCGGGGTGGAACTGCACGCCCACGAACCAGGGGTGCACGGCCTGCGGCAGCTCGACGATCTCGGTGAGCTGCTCGCGCTGCGTCAGCGCGGAGATGACCAGGCCGGCCGCGCGCAGCTGGTCGAGGTAGTGCACGTTGGCTTCGTAGCGGTGGCGGTGGCGCTCGGTCACCACGTCGCCGTAGATGCTGTGCGCCAGCGTGCCCTTGGCCACGTCGGAGCTTTGCGCGCCCAGGCGCATGGTGCCGCCCAGGTCGGAGTTGGCGTCGCGCTGCTGGATGCTGCCGTCGGCGTCCTTCCACTCGGTGATGAGGGCGATGACAGGGTGCGGCGTGCCGGGCTCGAACTCGGTGCTGTTGGCGTCCTTCAGGCCGGCCACGTGGCGCGCGTATTCGATGGTGGCGACCTGCATGCCCAGGCAGATGCCCAGGTACGGCACCCGCGTTTCGCGCGCGAAGCGCGCCGCGCAGATCTTGCCCTCGATGCCGCGCTTGCCGAAGCCGCCGGGCACCAGGATGGCGTCGAAGCGGCCCAGCACCTGCGCCACGTTGGCCGGCGTGATGGTCTCGGAGTCGACGTACTCGATGGCGACCTTGGCCTGGTTCTTCAGGCCCGCGTGGCGCAGCGCCTCGTTGAGCGACTTGTAGCTGTCGGACAGGTCGACGTACTTGCCGACCATGGCGATCTGCACCGTGGCCTGCGGGTTCTCGACCGCGTGCACGAGGTCGTCCCAGCGCTTGAGATTGGCCGGCGGCGTGTTCAGGCGCAGCTTGTCGCAGATGAGGCCGTCCAGGCCCTGCTCGTGCAGCATGCGCGGCACCTTGTAGATGGTGTCCACGTCCCACATGCTGATCACGCCCCATTCGGGCACGTTGCTGAACAGGCTGATCTTGGCGCGCTCCTCGTCGGGGATGCGGCGGTCGGCGCGGCAGAGCAGGGCGTCGGCCTGGATGCCGATGGCGCGCAGCTCCTTGGCGGTGTGCTGCGTGGGCTTGGTCTTGAGTTCGCCCGCGGCGGCGATCCAGGGCAGGTAGCTCAGGTGCAGGAAGGCCGAGCTGTTGGGGCCCAGGCGCAGGCTCATCTGGCGCACGGCTTCCAGGAAGGGCAGGGACTCGATGTCGCCCACCGTGCCGCCGATCTCGACGATGGCCACGTCCACCGCGTCGGGCGTGCCTTCGCCCGAGCCTTTGCGGATGAATTCCTGGATCTCGTTGGTGACGTGCGGGATCACCTGCACCGTCTTGCCGAGGTAGTCGCCCCGGCGTTCCTTCTCCAGCACCGACTGGTAGATCTTGCCGGTGGTGAAGTTGTTGGACTTCCTCATGCGCGTTTCGATGAAACGCTCGTAGTGGCCCAGGTCCAGGTCGGTCTCGGCGCCATCGTCGGTGACGAACACCTCGCCGTGCTGGAACGGTGACATGGTGCCCGGGTCCACGTTGATGTACGGGTCGAGCTTGATGAGGGTGACTTTGAGGCCGCGCGATTCGAGCAGCGCGGCGAGAGACGCAGAAGCAATGCCCTTGCCCAGGGAGGACACCACACCGCCGGTGACGAACACGTATTTGGTCATGTCTCGGGCGAGCCCGCGGGCTCGCACAGGTGGGAAATTCCGATTATAGGTGGCCCCTCCCGGATGACCCGCCCGCCAGGGTGTTCATGGCCGGCGCTGCTACATTGCGCCTCCATGAGCGATCTCGCGGGAAAACACATCGTGCTGGGCCTCAGCGGCGGCGTGGCCTGTTACAAGGCGGCCGAGTTCTGCCGCGGGCTGGTCAAGGCCGGCGCCACCGTGCAGGTGGTGATGACCGAGGCGGCCGAGCATTTCATCACCCCGGTGACGATGCAGGCGCTGTCGGGCCGCACGGTCTACAGCTCGCAGTGGGACGCCCGCGAGGGCAACAACATGCCCCACATCAACCTCAGCCGCGAGGCCGACGCCATCGTCATCGCCCCGGCCAGCGCCGACTTCATGGCCAAGCTGCTGCACGGCCGCGCCGACGACCTGCTGTCCCTGTTGTGCCTGGCCCGGCCCATGGACCGCGTGCCGCTGCTGGTGGCCCCGGCCATGAACCGCGAGATGTACGCCCACCCCGCCACGCAGCGCAACCTGGCGCAACTGCGCGCCGACGGCACCGTGGTGCTGGGCGTGGGGGCCGGTGAACAGGCCTGCGGCGAGACCGGCGACGGCCGCATGCTGGAGCCGGACGAACTGCTCTACGAGGTGGTGCGTCACTTCCAGCCCAAGGTGCTGGCGGGCCGGCACGTGCTCATCACGGCCGGGCCCACCTTCGAGGCCATCGACCCCGTGCGCGGGCTCACCAACCGCTCCAGCGGCAAGATGGGCTTCGCGTTGGCACGCGCCGCGCACGAGGCCGGCGCGCAGGTCACCCTGGTGGCTGGCCCGGTGGCCCTGCCCACGCCGCGCGGCGTTCAGCGGGTGGACGTGATGTCCGCGCAGGAGATGCAGCGCGCCGTGGCGGCCAGCGCCGACGCGGCCGACGTCTTCATCGCCGCCGCCGCCGTGGCCGACTGGCGCCCGGCCAGCGCGGCCGGGCAGAAGATCAAGAAGGACGGCAGCGGCGAGGTGCCCGCGCTGGCCTTCGTGGAGAACCCCGACATCCTGGCCGGCGCGGCCGCCAGCCCCCGCGCCCGGAGCGGCGCGCTCTACTGCGTGGGCTTCGCCGCCGAAAGCCACGACCTCCTGGCCCACGCCCAGGCCAAGCGCGCGCGCAAAGGCGTGCCTTTGCTGGTGGGCAACATCGGGCCCGACACCTTCGGCCGCGACGACAACGCGCTGCTGCTGGTGGACGAGCGTGGCAGCACCGAGCTGCCGCGCGCCGGCAAGCTGTCGCTGGCGCGCCGGCTGGTGGCCGAGATCGCGCGCCGCCTGCCGCGCGGCTGAGCCGGTTCCTACCGGAGTCCTCGCGCGCTTGCGCCGTTCAGGCGTGGATCGCCGAGCGCGTGGTGGGCTGCAGCCGCAGGCACTGCGGGGCTCCCGCCAGCCAGTCCGATGGCTCGCCCTGCCAGGCGCGCGACCAGGCGCCGCTGCGCTCGAACGCCTCCAGCGCCGCCGGGTCGGCGAACACCGCGAACACCACCAGCACCGGCGCCCCCTCGCGCACGGGCAGGCGCGGAAAGTTGTTCGGCGCGTGCTCGGTGACGTACCAGCCCAGCACGTCAGCGCCGCCGCCGTGAAGGCACGGCGTGAGGGTTTCGCGGCAGTGGCGCAGCAGCTCCGCGCTCGCTGGTTCACGCAGGGGCAGCACCCGGGCGCTCAGCACGCCCCGGGGCGTCGGGCCCTCCGTGGCCGGTGCCCGATGGCGCCCTTGCATGGGAATGCCCGAGCCTGGCCAGGCGGGCCGCAGCAGCAGCACATCGTCGGAATCGATCATCGTGGCGTTGGCCGCGTCGCGGTGTTCTTGCCACACCGGACCGCCGTAAAAGGCCGCCAGGCCCCGGGCCCGGCTGGCCATGTCGGCGAAGCCGCGCAGCCACACGAATCGCTCGGGCGCGTCCAGGTCGCGGAACTGGCCCATCACGGCCATCGCCTCGGCTTCCTGCGGTTCGACGAACTCGCTGTCGAAGAGCCCGATCAGCGTGTCGCGCTGGCCCGGGTGCAGGGTGTACTGGCGCAGCTCGACCACCTGGCAGTCGATGTCGAGGGCCGGCACGTCGTCGGGGCACGGCGCGGCCACTCGCTCGAACGCCATGACCCAGTTGACCTCCCAGCTCTGCCCGCCATCGTCGGAGAAGGCCTGTTGCCAACGCGCCCGGTCGGCGCCCAGGCGCTGCCAGTGAAATCGCACGCGGATCGCGCGGCCTTCGAACACGTCTTCGCCTTCGAAGACGCCCTCGTCGCCATGGAAGCGGCCGACGACCGGCGCGTCCAGGTGGCCCGTCGCCGGGTCGATGCCACCGCCTTCGTTGGTGACCCAGTAGATGCTCCACAGGTTCGTGGCCGGGTTGAACACGCGCACCGACATGCCCACCCATCCTGGCCGCCAGTGCGGCGCCACCAGGGTGTCGAAGTTGATCACGCCGCCCGGCAGGTGCTGGTTGGTGGTGGTGGCGTCGAAGCTCTCCCAGTCGTCGCTGCCCTGCAGGCGGTGTTTCAGGCGCCGCTGGCGGGTGGTCCAGTGGCCGACGAGGAAGTCGAAATCGTGCGCGGCGGTGCTAGGGGTGGCGGGTGTGTTCATGGCGGGCGCCTCGTGCTGATGGGGTGCGCGATCCTCGCAGCACCAATACGACAAGGCATGTCATGATTGAACGACGATGAAAGCCAGCCGCCTGTTGTCCATCCTCATGCTGCTGCAGGCGAACGGCCGCATGACGGCCGGCGCGCTCGCCCGCACGCTCGAGGTGTCCGAGCGCACCGTGCTGCGCGACATCGACCAGCTCTCGGCGGCCGGTGTGCCGCTGTGGGGCGAGCGCGGCCACCAGGGCGGCTTCCAGTTGCAGCCCGGATGGACGACCCAACTCACCGGCATGACCGGGGACGAGGCCAATGCCTTGTTGCTCGCCGGCCTGCCGGGGCCGGCGACGGCCTTGGGATTGGGCGAGGCGGCGGCCTCGGCGCGCCTGAAGCTGGTGGCCAGCGTGCCGGCGCCCTGGCGCGACAGCGCGGCCGTGGTGGCGCAGCGCCTGCACATCGATCCGCTCGACTGGTACCGCGATTCGGACCACCCGGCCTTCCTGCGCGAAGCGGCGCAGGCGGTGTGGACCGGCCGCCGCCTGCAGGTGGACTACGCCAGCTGGCGCGGCTTGTCGCGGCGAGAACTGGAGCCGCTGGGCCTGGTGCTCAAGGCGGGCGCCTGGTACCTGGTGGCGCGCGAGGCCGGCGAGCCCGAGGTGCGCACCTGGCGGCTGGCCAGCGTGCGCGGGCTCGCCGTGTTGAAGGCGGGCGTGAGGCGCCCGCGCGGTTTTCACCTGGCCCGCTACTGGCAGGAATCGTCCGCGCGCTTCGAGGCCGACTTGCGCCCGCTGCGGGCCCGTGTGCTCGCGTCGCCGCGGGCGATGGTCTGGCTTGCCAACGCCCGGCTCCCGGCGGTGCCCGCGGTGGCCCCGCCACACGTGCGCATGCCCTCGGGCTGGTCGTGCCTCGCCGTGTCGCTCGAGTCCGTGGAACACGGCGCGCGGCAGATCCTGGGTTATGGTGCCGAGGTGGAGGCCATCGAGCCCGCTGCGCTGCGCGCGGAGGTCGAACGCCTGGCCAGGGCGGTTCACCAGCGCCATGCCGCGGTCCCTGCGACGACCACGTCCGTCCGATCGACATGAACACATCCCCCGTTTCAGCGCCGCCCAAGGACCCGCTCGCGCCCTTGCTCTCGCGCATCTCCGTCGGCACCCGCCACCTGCGCGAGCCCGCGCCTTCGCACGACGAGTTGTTGCGCATGGCCGCCGCCGCGCTGCGCGCGCCCGACCACGCCGGCCTGGTGCCCTACCGCTTCGCGGTGGTGCGCGGCGCGGCCAAGCAGCGCCTGGCCGATCTGTTCGAGGCGGCCGCCCTGGCGCAGGGCAAGACCGCCGAACAGGCGCGGCGCGACCGCGAACGCGCCACGGCGCCGCCCCTGCTGGTGGCCGTGATCGCGCGCATCGACGCCGGCCACCCGCTGGCCACCGTGCACGAGCAGTGGATCGCCCTGGGGGCCGCGCTGGCCAACTTCCTGACGGCCGCGCACGCCCTGGGCTACGGCGGCAAGATGCTCTCGGGCAGCAAGGTGCGCGACCACGCCGTCATGTCCGCCTTCTGCCGGCCCGGCGAAAGCCTCGTCGGCTGGATGGTGCTGGGCACGCCGCAGGGCGTGGGCCGGCCCAAGTTCGACAAACCGTCGCCCGCCGAGCTGCTCGGCGAATGGCCCGCCCCGCCGGGCCCGACCGACACGCCGCACCGTTAACATCCGCCGCCGGCCTTCGAGGCCAGCGGCCTTTGCGCCGCGGGCATGCCGCCTTCCCTGACCGCAAGGCTGCGCCCGATTCCCCGAGTCCTTTCCTCACTTCATCAGGAAGCCACCATGACCCGCTTCAACCCGCTCCATCGATTCCGCAACGCCCTTGTGCTGGGCCTCGGCCTGATCGCCGTCGCCGCCCAGGCGCAGCAGGTGTTCCGCCTCACCGCCATCCCCGACGAATCGCCCACCGAGCTCGCGCGCAAGGCCGCGCCGCTGGTGAAGTACCTCGAGGGAACGCTCGGCATGAAGGTGGAGTACACCCCCGTGACCGACTACGCCGCCGCCGTTGAAGCGCTGGTGAACAAGAAGGTCGACATGGCCTGGTTCGGCGGCTTCACCTTCGTGCAGGCCAACGCGCGCTCGGGCGGCAAGATCATTCCCCTGGTGCAGCGCGAGGAAGACGAGAAGTTCCGCTCGGTCTTCATCTCCAGCGACCCGGCAGTGAAGACCCTGGCCGACCTCAAGGGCAAGGACGTGAGCTTCGGTTCGCAGAGCAGCACCTCGGGCCACCTCATGCCGCGCAGCTTCCTGCTGCAGGCCAACATCAACCCCGAGAAGGACTTCGGCCGCGTGGCCTACAGCGGCGCGCACGACGCGACCATCGCCGCTGTGGCCTCGGGCAAGGTGCAGGGCGGGGCCCTCAACATCTCGGTGTGGGAGAAGTTCGTGGCCGACAAGAAGGTCGACACCGACAAGGTGCGCGTGATCTACACCACCCCGCCGTACTACGACTACAACTGGTCGGTGCACGCCGACATGCCCGCCGCGCAGCGCGAGAAGCTGGCGGCCGCGCTGCTCAAGCTGGACCGCGCAACGCCCGAAGGCAAGGCGGTGCTGGACCTGCAGCGCGCCACGCGCTTCGTGCCGACCAAGGCCGAGAACTACAAGGGCATCGAGGCCGCGGCGCGCAGCGCCAGCCTGCTCTGATTGCCGCGGCGGCGGCTCACCCCCACCACGGCAGCAGCCGCTTCATCGCCGCCACTTCGCCACAGTGGTCGGGCCGGTAGCCGGGCAGGGCGCTCAGGCGCTCCTGCCAGGCGCGGCCGCGCAGCCGCTCCAGCAGGCGCTTCACGGGCGGCTCCTCCAGGGTGTCCTTCAGGCACACCAGCAGGTAGCGCTCGTCCGTGAGCGGCACGAAGGCCAGGCCGGCGCTGCGCGCCGCGTACTCGGTGCCCAGGCCCACGTCGGCGCTGTCGCTGGCCACGGCGTGCGCCACCGCCGCGTGCGAACGCTCCACGCGCTCGTAGCCGTCGATGTCGGCGCTCGGCAGGCCGGCCTGCGCCAGCAGCTCGTCCAGCAGCAGCCGCGTGCCCGTGCCCTTGGCCCGGTTGACGAAACGCGCCTGCAGGCGCGCCACGTCGGCGATGTCGCGCAGCCGCAGCGGGTTGCCGGGCGCCACGACCAGGCCCTGCGTGCGCCGCGCGAAGCCGATGATCTTGTGCAGGCCCGGCTTGAGCAGCGGGCGGTACGTGCGCGCGGTCAGCGTGCTCGCGCCGGCGAACGGCTGCGTGTGAAAGCCCGCGATCTTGCAGCGGCCCTCGTTGAGCGCGCGGATGGCGTCCACGCTGCCGCAGAACTGCACGTCCAGGTGCAGCCGCTTCGCTTCCCCCTTGCCACTGCCACCCGGCTCGCGAGCGGCGAAGTCCACCAGCTCGGTCAAGGCGTGGTCGTGGCTGGCATACAGGGTCAGTTGCGCCTGCTCCGTGTCGTCGTCGTCGAGCATCAGCGCGAAGGCGCGCTCCAGTTCGGCGCGCAGGTTTTCCATCTGCGGCCCCAGCCGGGCCTGCGCCAGGCGCTCGGCCGCCAGCAGCTTCTCGCCGAAGGGCGTCAGGCGCGCGGCCTGGCCGCGCTCCCAGAAGATCAGGCCCTGGCCGAGATCGGCCTCCCAGTCCTTGAGCTGGCCCCACACATGGCGGTAGGACAGGCCCAGTTCGCGCGCGGCAGCGGAGATGGAGCCCGAGGCCTTGACGGCGTGCAGCACGTCCATCATGGGGTTGCGCAGCAGCGCCGATCCCTCGCCGGCGGCGCGTTCGCGCGTGCTCAGTTGGTACGCCAGCTCGATTCGTCGCATGGGCGCCGAGTGTGCATCAAGGC
>NZ_DATIGV010000047.1:0-59638 GCF_035481345.1 Hydrogenophaga sp.
GCGCCACCGGTGTCGGTGGTGAAGTGCTGTGCTACGTCGCCTGATGCTGGCATCGAGGAGAGACTGAATGTCACGTATTGGAAAACAGCCGATCGCGGTGCCCACCGGGGTCGAGATCGCCGTCAAGGACGGCCTGATCAATGTCAAGGGCGCCAATGGCGCTCTGAGTCTGGCCGCCAACGCGCTGGTCAAGATCGAGATCAACGCCGGCAAGGTGAACTTCACCCCCGTCGATGAATCGCGCGATGCGAACGCCATGTCCGGCACCATGCGTCAGCTGGTCAACAACATGGTCAACGGTGTCAGCAAGGGCTTCGAGAAGAAGCTCAGTCTGGTCGGCGTGGGTTTCAAGGCCCAGGCCCAGGGCGCCAAGCTCAACCTCACGGTGGGCTTCTCGCACCCGGTGATCATGGACATGCCTGCCGGCATCAAGGTGGAGACGCCGTCGCCCACCGAAATCGTGATCAAGGGCGCCGACCGCCAACGCGTCGGCCAGATCGCGTCGGAAGTGCGCGCGGTGCGTCCGCCCGAGCCTTACAAGGGCAAGGGCATCCGCTATGCGGATGAAAAGGTCGTGATCAAGGAAACCAAGAAGAAATAAGGAGTCCGATCATGCTGACCAAGAAAGAACAACGCCTGCGCCGCGCGCGCCAGACCCGCATCCGCATTGCCCAGCAAGGCGCGGTGCGTCTGACGGTGAACCGCACCAACCTGCACATCTACGCCAACGTCGTGTCCGCCGACGGTTCGCGCATCCTCGCCTCGGCCTCCACGGCCGAGAAGGAAGTGCGCGCTCAGCTGGGTGCTTCCGGCAAGGGTGGCAACGCCGCCGCTGCCGCCGTCATCGGCAAGCGCATTGCCGAGAAGGCCAAGGCCGCCGGCATCGAAAAAGTGGCGTTCGACCGTTCCGGCTTTGCCTACCACGGCCGCGTCAAGGCCCTTGCAGATGCCGCCCGCGAGGCCGGCCTGCAGTTCTGATGAAACGGGATCAACGACATGGCTAAGTTTCAGGCAAACATCAAGAACGAAGCGAACGAAGACGGTCTGCGCGAGAAGATGATCGCGATCAACCGCGTGACCAAGGTGGTCAAGGGCGGTCGCATCCTCGGTTTCGCTGCGCTCACCGTCGTCGGTGATGGCGACGGCCGCGTGGGCATGGGCAAGGGCAAGGCGCGTGAAGTGCCGGTGGCCGTGCAGAAGGCCATGGAGCAGGCCCGCCGCAACATGATCAAGGTGTCGCTCAAGGACGGCTCGTTGCACCACGCGGTGCATGGTGAGCACGGAGCCTCCAATGTGATGATGCTCCCGGCCGTCAAAGGTACCGGCATCATCGCGGGCGGCCCCATGCGCGCCGTCTTCGAAGTGCTGGGCGTGACCGACGTCGTCGCCAAGAGCCACGGCTCGAGCAACCCCTACAACCTGGTGCGCGCCACGCTGGACGCACTCGAGAAGTCCACCACCCCGGCCGAGGTTGCCGCCAAGCGCGGCAAGACGGTCGAGGAAATCCTGGGCTGAGAGGAATCACCATGAGCAACACGAATACCGTCAAGGTCCAGCTCGTGCGCAGCCTCATCGGCTGCAAAGAGGACCACCGCGCCACGGCGCGTGGTCTGGGTTTGCGCAAGCTCAATAGCACCAGCGAACTGCAGGACACCCCGGCCGTGCGCGGCATGATCAACAAGATCAGCTACCTGGTCAAAGTCCTCTGATCGGAGACGACGACATGGAACTCAACAACATCAAGCCGGCTGGCGGCGCCAAGCACGCCAAGCGCCGCGTGGGCCGTGGCATTGGTTCGGGCCTGGGCAAGACCGCGGGTCGTGGGCACAAAGGTCAGAAGTCGCGCGCCGGTGGCTACCACAAGGTCGGCTTCGAAGGCGGCCAGATGCCTCTGCAGCGTCGTCTGCCCAAGCGCGGCTTCAAGTCGGCGCAACTGCAGTTCAACGCCGAAGTGACGCTGGCCCAACTCAACGCGATCGACGCCACCGATATCGACGTGCTGACGCTCAAGCAGCTCGGCCTCGTGCCCCAGCTCACCAAGCGCGTGAAGCTCATCAAGTCCGGTGAAATCACCCGTGCGGTGACCCTCAAGGACGTGGTGGCCACCGCTGGTGCGAAGGCCGCTGTCGAAGCCGCTGGCGGCCAGGTCGCCGCGGCCTGATCACGCCCGTTCGAAAGGACCACGTGGCAACCGCTTCCCCGTCCCTGGCCAAGACCGGCAAGTTCGGCGATCTGCGTCGCCGGCTGGTCTTTCTGCTGCTGGCGCTGGTGGTGTACCGCATCGGCGCGCACATCCCTGTGCCGGGCATCAACCCGGAGCAGCTCCAGCAGCTCTTCCAAGGGCAGCAGGGTGGCATCTTGAGCCTGTTCAACATGTTCTCGGGGGGCGCGCTGTCGCGCTTCACCGTGTTCGCGTTGGGCATCATGCCGTACATCTCTGCCTCCATCATCATGCAGCTCATGACGTACGTGGTCCCCACGTTCGAGCAGCTGAAGAAGGAGGGTGAGGCCGGTCGCCGCAAGATCACCCAGTACACCCGTTACGGCACGCTGGGACTTGCGATCTTCCAGGCCATGGGCATTGCGCTCGCGCTGGAAGGCCAGACGGGCCTCGTGATCGACCCCGGCATGGGCTTTCGCCTGACGGCTGTGGTGAGCCTGGTGGCGGGCACCATGTTCCTGATGTGGCTGGGCGAGCAGATCACGGAGCGCGGTCTGGGCAACGGCATCTCGCTGCTGATCTTTGCTGGCATCGTGGCCGGGTTGCCGAACGCGATCGGCGGCCTGTTGGAGCTGGTGCGCACCGGTGCGATGAACGTCCTGATCGCGCTGTTCATCATCGCGCTGGTGGTGCTCGTCACCTACTTCGTGGTGTTTGTCGAGCGAGGCCAGCGCAAGATCCTGGTGAACTACGCACGCCGCCAGGTGGGTAACAAGGTCTACGGCGGGCAGTCGTCGCATCTGCCTCTGAAGCTCAACATGGCCGGCGTGATTCCCCCGATCTTCGCCTCGTCCATCATCCTGTTGCCCACCACGGTGGTGAGCTGGATCAGCACGGGTGATTCGACCCGCTGGTTGCGCGACCTGGCTTCGGCCCTGTCGCCCGGACAGCCGATCTATGTGGCGCTGTACGCCGCGGCGATCATCTTTTTCTGCTTCTTCTATACCGCCCTGGTTTTCAACAGCCGGGAAACCGCGGACAACCTGAAGAAGAGTGGTGCGTTCATCCCGGGCATCCGTCCCGGCGACCAGACGGCGCGCCACATCGACAGGATCCTGCTTCGGCTGACCTTTGCCGGCGCGATCTATATCACCGCGGTGTGCCTGCTGCCCGAATTCCTGATCCTCGAGTACAACGTGCCGTTTTATTTCGGCGGCACTTCACTCCTGATCATCGTGGTCGTGACCATGGATTTCATGGCCCAGGTGCAAAACTACATGATGTCGCAGCAATACGAGTCGCTGCTGAAGAAGGCGAATTTCAAGACTTCCCTCGGCAACTGAACCATGGCCAAGGACGACGTGATCGAAATGCAGGGCGAGGTGGTCGAAAACCTCCCCAATGCGACCTTCCGCGTCAAGCTCGAAAACGGGCACGTGGTCCTCGGCCATATCTCCGGCAAGATGCGCATGCACTACATCCGCATCCTGCCGGGCGACAAGGTCAAAGTGGAGCTCACGCCCTACGACCTCACGCGCGCCCGCATCGTGTTCCGCGCCAAGTGAAGCGCCTGTACTGAACGTTTACCGGATTTCTAGGAGAAAAAAATGAGAGTTTCGGCTTCGGTCAAGAAGATGTGCCGCAACTGCAAGATCATCAAGCGCCACGGTGTCGTGCGCGTGATCTGCACCGATCCCCGCCACAAGCAGCGTCAAGGCTGATCGATTCGTCAAGAGGATTCACATGGCCCGTATTGCAGGCATCAACATTCCGCCGCACAAGCACGCAGAAATCGGCTTGACCGCGATCTTCGGCATTGGCCGCACCCGTGCTCGCCAGATCTGCGACGCATGCGGCATTGCGTACAGCAAGAAGATCAAGGACCTCTCCGATGCGGAGCTCGAGAAGGTGCGTGACCAGGTGGGCACGTTCACCATCGAGGGTGACCTGCGTCGCGAGACCACCATGAACATCAAGCGCCTGATGGACATCGGCTGCTACCGCGGCTTCCGCCATCGTCGCGGCCTGCCGATGCGCGGCCAGCGCACGAAGACCAATGCGCGCACGCGCAAGGGTCCGCGCAAGGCTGCCCAGTCGCTGAAGAAGTAATCGGTTCGAAGGAAAACCATGGCCAAGTCCCCCTCCAGCAGCGCCGCGGCCCGCGTTCGCAAAAAGGTCCGCAAGAACATTGCGGATGGCATTGCGCACGTGCACGCGTCGTTCAACAACACCATCATCACCATCACCGACCGTCAGGGCAACGCGCTGTCGTGGGCTTCGTCGGGTGGCCAGGGCTTCAAGGGTTCGCGCAAGTCGACCCCGTTCGCGGCCCAGGTGGCCTCCGAAGTGGCCGGCCGTGCCGCCATGGAACAAGGCATCAAGAACCTCGACGTCGAGATCAAGGGCCCCGGCCCGGGTCGTGAGTCGTCGGTGCGCGCGCTGGGTGCCCTCGGCATCCGCATCACCTCGATTTCCGATGTGACGCCCGTGCCCCACAACGGCTGCCGTCCCCAGAAGCGCCGCCGCATCTGAACCTGCAGCTACCCGGGCTCTGGCTTCGCGCTAGAATGCCGGGTTCTCCCAGCGCCACCGCAGTCATGCTGCGGTGGCATTTTTGCTAAGCCCACCGCCCCCGCCATCGCGGGATGGCTCCCGCAATCACAGTCCAATGTGGGTTGCGGCAGACACAAAAGGAAACCACCGTGGCACGTTACCTCGGCCCCAAGGCCAAGCTGTCCCGTCGCGAAGCCAGCGACCTGCTGCTCAAAAGCGCCCGTCGCTCGATCAGCGACAAGGCCAAATTCGACTCCAAGCCCGGCCAGCACGGCCGCACCTCCGGTCAGCGCACCTCTGACTTCGGCGTGCAATTGCGCGAAAAGCAGAAGGTCAAGCGCACCTATGGCGTGCTGGAGCGCCAATTCCGCCGCTACTTCGCTGAAGCCGATCGCCGCCGTGGCAACACCGGCGCCAACCTGCTGTTCCTGCTCGAGTCGCGCCTGGACAACGTGGTGTTCCGCATGGGGTTTGCCTCCACCCGTGCCGAAGCGCGCCAGATGGTGTCGCACAAGGCCATTACGGTGAATGGCCAAGCGGTCAATATTCCGTCCTTCCTGGTGAAGGCCGGTGATGTGGTCGCCGTGCGTGAGAAGTCCAAGAAGCAGGCGCGCGTGATCGAGGCCCTCGAGCTGGCCAAGCAGATCGGCTTCCCCGGCTGGGTTGAGGTGTCGGCCGACAAGGTGGAAGGGGTTTTCAAGAAGACCCCCGATCGCGACGAATTCGGCTCGGACATCAACGAGTCGCTCATCGTCGAACTCTATTCTCGTTAATCCCGTCCCCGGCAGGGCGCGGCACGCGCTGCGCCTTCCGGGCCATTCCATGCTCCGTCTGCCTTATCGGTGTAACGAGCCGAGGGTACTGAAGGAAGTCTGAATGCTGAATAACCTGCTCAAGCCCAAATCCATCACCGTCGAGCAACTCTCGGCGAATCGCGCCAAGGTCACCCTGGAGCCCTTCGAGCGCGGCTACGGGCACACCCTCGGCAACGCGCTGCGCCGCGTGCTGCTGTCGTCCATGGTGGGCCATGCGCCCACCGAAGTGACCATTGCCGGCGTGGTGCACGAGTACTCGTCCATCGACGGCGTGCAGGAAGACGTGGTCAACCTGCTGCTCAACCTCAAAGGGGTGGTGTTCAAGCTCCACAACCGCGATGAGGTGACGCTGAGTCTGCGCAAGGATGGTGAAGGCGTCGTGACGGCGGCCGACATCCAGACGCCGCACGACGTCGAGATCGTCAACCCGGGTCACGTCATTGCGACGCTGTCCGCGGGTGCCAAACTCGACATGCAGATCAAGGTCGAGAAGGGCCGAGGCTATGTGCCTGGCACCTTGCGCCGTGGCGACGAGGTGGCCCGCTCGATCGGCCGCATCGTGCTCGACGCTTCTTTCTCGCCGGTCAAGCGCGTGAGCTACACCGTGGAAAGCGCGCGCGTCGAGCAGCGCACCGACCTGGACAAGCTCGTGCTCGAGATCGAAACCAACGGTTCGATCGGCCCCGAAGAGGCTGTGCGTGCCGCGGCCAAGATCCTCGTCGAGCAACTCGCGGTGTTCGCCCAGCTTGAAGGCGCTGACCTCTTCACTGAAGCGCCCCAGCAGCGCAGCTCGCAGCAGTTCGACCCGATCCTGCTGCGCCCGGTGGACGAGCTCGAGCTCACCGTGCGCTCGGCGAACTGCCTGAAGGCCGAGAACATCTACTACATCGGTGACCTGATCCAGCGCACCGAGAACGAGCTGCTGAAGACCCCGAACCTGGGTCGCAAGTCGCTCAACGAGATCAAGGAAGTGCTGGCCTCGCGTGGACTCACGCTGGGCATGAAGCTCGAGAACTGGCCGCCCGCTGGTCTCGACAAGCACTGATCGCTCTAACCCCCTGAGCCTTCGGGCCAGACCATGACGAACCGCCGGTACCTGATCCGGCCGGCGGCAAAAGACGGAAAGGAAACACCATGCGTCACGGACACGGACTTCGCAAACTCAACCGCACCAGCGAGCACCGCCTGGCGATGCTGCGCAACATGATGAATTCGCTGCTCACGCACGAAGCCATCAAGACCACGCTGCCCAAGGCCAAGGAACTGCGCCGCGTCGTCGAGCCCATGATCACCCTGGCCAAGGAGCCTACGGTGGCGAACCGCCGCCTGGCCTTCAACCGCCTGCGCGATCGCGACGTGGTGGTCAAGCTCTTCAACGAGCTCGGCCCGCGCTTCAAGGCCCGGCCGGGCGGCTACACCCGCATTCTCAAGATGGGCTTCCGTGTGGGCGACAACGCGCCCATGGCTCTGGTGGAACTGGTTGATCGCGCCGAGCCGGCTGCGGACCCCGGTGAAGCAGAGAAAGCGTGATATAATTTTTGGCTTGACGCGGAGTGGAGCAGCCTGGTAGCTCGTTGGGCTCATAACCCAAAGGTCGCAAGTTCAAATCTTGCCTCCGCAACCAACAAAATCAAGCGCTTGCTTGTCATCAAGGCCCTCGGAAACGAGGGCCTTTTTGTTTGTCGCGCAGACTGTCCCGCCCGCCAGTGTCGCGCACGCTGCACTTCCTGGAGGATGCTCAACCGCCCCTGACCGTCGTCTCCATCAGGCTGCGCGTGACCTTCGGTGGCTCCAGGCCGATGTGGAATGCCAGGCGGCGATCACGCAACGCGACATCGGACGCCGTGGCGCGGTCGAAGCGGCGCAGGTGGTCCGTCCAGGATTCGTCGACGATGACTTCGACGAAGCGCCCGGGCTCGTTGATGTCGTGCAGCAGCTCCCAGGACAAGGCGCCCTGGCGCAGTCGGCTGCGTCGGCTCTCGTTGAACATCAGCTCGCGGAATTCGCGGGCGCGCGCCGGCTCGATCAAGTACTCGACGGTCAGCATGATGTGCCCCTGTTTCGGCGGCGACTCGATCACCGGCGCCGTGATCACCCGCTTGGGCGTCAGGTCGTCCTCCTGTCCGCTGTCGGGCATCCAGCGGTTGGCCGCCGCCATGGCGAGCCAGCCGCTCACCGCCGCGATGCCCAGGCTGATGGGCAGGCTGGTCCAGGTGGCGATCTGCCCCCACAGGGCGGCGCCGCTCGCGCTCGCGCCCATGATGGCCATCTGGTAGATCGACATGCCGCGCGCGCGCACCCAGTCGGGTAGGCCCATCTGAATGGACACGCTCAGCGTATTGGCGGTGGTGATCCAGGCCGCGCCGCCGAAGAACATGGCCGGCACCGCGACCCAGACCCGATCGGTCATGGCCATCACTGCCATGGCCACGGCCTGCAGGATCGCGCCGCGCAGCACCAGCGCGTCGCGCGCATAGTGGCGGCGCAGGCGCGGCAGGAAGGCCGTGGACACGATGGCCCCCGCGCCCATGGAAGCCAGCAGCAGCGTGAAGGTGCCGGCGCCACCGCCTTGCATGCCACGCGCCAGCAGCGCGAGCAGGGCCAGCAAGGCGGTGGAGTGGAAGAAGAAGATCCAGATGCGCAGCAGCACGCCCTTGAGCAGGTAGGACTGCGAGACGTACTGCCAGCCCACGCGCATCGCAGTGCCCAGGCGTTCGCGGCCCAGCGGATGGGGCTTGTGCTCGCGATGCCAGCGCGCGATGAGCGCGGCCGCCACGAGTGAGAGAACGGCGTTGAGCACGAAGACCCAGGCGCTGCCCGCGCCGGCGATCAGCGCGCCGGCCACCAGCGGGCCGATGATGCGCGAGGCGTTCATCGACACGCCATTGAGCGCCAGTGCCGCTGGCAACTGCTCGCGCGGCACCAGCTCGGGCACGATGGCGGAGAACACCGGCCAGCGCATCGCCATCCCGATGCCGTTGAGAAAAACGAGCGCCAGCAGCAAAGGGGGCGACATCACGCCGAAGAAGACGAAGCCGCTCAGGATGGTGGCAACCACCGCTACCCAGAGTTGCGTGACGAGGTAGTAGCGCTTGCGGTCGAGGTTGTCGGCCAGCGCGCCGCTGGGCAGGCCGAGCAGGAACACCGGGAGGGTGGACGCCGTCTGCACCAGGGCCACCCAGATCGGTGTGGTGGTCAGCGAGGTCATCATCCACGCCGCGGCCACGTCGTTCATCCACATGCACAGGTTGGCCACGAGCCAGGTGCTCCACATCATGCGGAACACGGGCAACCGCAAGGGGGCGATGGGGGAGAGGCTGTTGTCGGTGGGTGGCATGCGTGAGTGGCGGGCATGCAGGGCCGGTGATCGGAAGGCTGAGCCTACCGCAGTTCAACCCCGCGCTCACGTGCGACATTGCGTCCAGCGGTTTGACGCATGCGGGGCCCTTGCCTAGACTCCCCGTCCATGTCCTCGTGCCGGATCCACGCCCATTCGCACCGCGCCACCGCGCGCGGGATTGCGTGCGAGCGTCAGGTGCAGGGCCAGCCCATGGCCCCGCGCGGCCACCGACTGCTGGCCGCACATTTCCCCGCCCGGCGATAACCCCTTCCCCCTCGAACGCACACCTTCCATCGCCGGGCCCCGCAGCCAGTGCGATTCCCTTGCCGCGCGTCCCTGTCGCGGCGATCCGAAGGAGCCGTTCATGTCATCCATCGTTCGCGGTGAGGGCGTTCTCACCGAACTGGACCACGCGCGCTTGAGCAAGCTGCAGGACGCCACGCGTGGCAGCGCCCTGGCCGAGTTGCTCGCCGAAGCCGATCTCGTGCCGTCGCAGCGCGTGCCGGCCGACGTGGTCACCATGTACTCGCAGGTGCTCGTGCGCGATCGCGCTTCGGCCGAGGTGAGCAAGCTCACGCTGTGCTACCCCGCCGACGCCGAGCCCGACACGGGCTTCATCTCCGTGCTGTCGCCCATGGGTGCGGCACTCATCGGACGGCGCGTGGGCGAGCGTGTGCGCAGCGTGTTGCCGGCCGGGCAGGAACGTGAGCTGGTCATCGAGACGCTTCTGTTCCAGCCAGAGGCCAGCGGCGACTACACCAGTTGACGGGGTACATCCCCGCCGCGCTTCGCGCGAGCCGCTCAAGTGAGCGACACCGACAGCCCGTCCTGCGCGAGGCGCAGGGTGCGTCGCCGTGGGTGCGCGTGCTGACCACGCTGTCGGCGTTCACCAGCGGCCACCTGGGAGATGACGGTGTTCGACCACGTGTTCCGCCGGGTGCGCTTGCAGGCCTTTCAGGCGCTGAACTCGCAATCGGTTCGTTGCGCGCGGCCGGCTGCGAGACGTCGCTCGTGTTGTTGCCGCGCGGGACCTGGTGGTCGTGGATCGCGAGGGCGATCGGATGGCGGGGGTGATCGGCATGGAACCCCCCAAGGGCTTTGTGAAAGCCAGGAACCCCTGCGCGGGCGGCTTCTGCTGGTTCCTGCGTCATTACCCACAAGGCAGCTACCAGCCGCTTCTCGATGCCCGGGTCGCCGATGGCCGCGTGGAGGACGGCGGCCTGAGCGTGTCGGCACTTGCCGTTGTGTCTGCGCCTGTGGACTTTCACGCCCTCATGGTGCTGCCGGGCGCCGGCTGGGGCCTGCCGCGCTTCCTGCGCGACTCGCGCTGCGCGGGGGATCAGCGGATCTTCTGCACTTCCAGCGGCAGCACGCGCGAAGCCACGTGCCCCCAGGCGCCGCGCACATAGCTCGCCAGCGCCGCGATCTCCGCGTCCGACAGCTCCTGCCCGAACGGCGGCATGCCATAGGGCGCGGGGTTGCCCGGCGTGGTGGGCGGGAAACCGCCGCCGATGATCACGCGCACCAGATTCGCGCTCGAGGCCATGGTCACCGTGCGGTGCCCGGCCAGCGAGGGGAACTCCGCCTCGCTGCTGACACCGTTCTCGCCGTGGCATTGCGCGCACTTGGCGGCGTACAGGCGCTGGCCCAGCGCCAGCACCTGGGGCTCGGCGGTCTCGGTGTCGGACGAGGGGGGCTCCACCACGGGCAGCGATCGCAGGTACAGCCCCATCGCGCGCAGGTCGGCCTCGTTCAGGTGGCGCGTGCTGCCGGCCACCACCTCGGCCATCGGTCCCATGGTGGCGCCGCGCGCGCCGTGGCCGTCGCGCAGCAGGCGCACGACCTCGTCCAGCGGCCAGTCCTGCACGCCGGCTTCCCGGGGCGAGGCCAGCGAAGGCGCGTACCAGCCCTGCATGGGGATCTGCCCCCCGCTGAAGTCGGGCTCGTTCGCGGTGGCGCCCAGCGCGTTGCGCGGCGCGTGGCAGGCCATGCAGTGGCCCAGGCCCAGCGTCAGGTAGGCGCCGCGGTTCCACTCGGCCGGCTGCGTGGTGTCCGGGCGGAAGGGTTCGGGCGAGAAGAACAGGGTGCGCCAGGCCACCAGCGCGGCCTGTGTGTCGTAGGGAAAGCGCAGGGTGTGCGTGCGATTGGGCTCGCGCACAGGCGGCAGGCTCATGAGGAACGCATGCAGCGCGTCGCTGTCCTCGCGCGTCACGCGGGCGTAGTCGGGGTAGGGGAAGGCGGGGTAGAGCAGCCGCCCGTCGCGCGACTGGCCGTGGTGCAGCGCGCGCCAGAAGTCGCCCGCGCTCCAGCGGCCGATGCCGGTCTCGGCGTCGGGCGTGAGGTTGGACGCGTACACCGTGCCGAAGGGCGTGTCGATGCCCTTGCCGCCCGCGTAGGCCGCGCCGCCGCGCTCGCTGTGGCAGGCCGCGCAGTTGCCCGCGCGGGCCAGGTAGGCGCCGCGCTCCACGAGTTCGGCGGTGTGCGGTGCGCTCGGGCCGGGCTCCACGGGCACCAGCCGCGTGGCATGCCACACCCACAAGGCCGCTGCGATCACCAGGCCCAGCAGCAGCGCGGCAGCGATGAGGAGGGGGCGGCGGCTGTTCATTTCAGCACCTCCGCGCTGCCGCAGCGCATCGGCCAGGGATCGGGCGCGGCGCTGGCGGGCGCGGCCCCGCCGGTGACCGGCTGCGACGACAGCCACACCGCCATCGCGCTCACGTCCTCGGGGCTCAGGCGGCGGGCGATCTCGCCCATGCAGTCGGGCGCACTGGCCTTGCGCAGGCCGTTGCGCCAGGCGCCGAACTGGCCCAGCAGGTAGTCGCGCGGCAAACCCAGCAGGCCGGGCAGGGCGGGCTGGATGCCTGTCATCGCGGCGCCGTGGCACGACGCGCAGGCCGGCACGCCCAGCGCCGCGTCACCCACGCGCACCAGTTGTTCGCCGCGGGCCAGTACCGCGGGCGGTGCGCCCGCGGTCTGCGGCGCGGGGTAGGGCAGGTCCAGCCCCGCGAAATACCCGGCGATGTCGCGCAGGTAGGCGTCGGACATGTGCTCCACCAAGTGGGTCATGGTCGCATTGATGCGGCGGCCCTCGCGGAAGTGCAGGAGCTGGTTGTAGAGGTAGCCCGCGGGCTTGCCCGCGATGCGCGGAAAGTAGCCCTGGTTCGTGGCGCGGCCGTCCTGGCCGTGGCAGGCCACGCAGGCCAGCATGCGGCGGGCCATCGGATCCGCGGGCAGGGGGTCGGCCGCCTGGGCGGCCAGTGCGGGCAGCGCGAGCGCGACGGCCAGCAGCCGGTGGGGAAGTCGGGGGAATCTCACACCCGGCACTGTGCGCCAGGCCGGCGGCTGGCGGTAGGGGCAGATTGCGTTCAAATCGACCGGATCAGCCGAATCAGCGGCCGTTTCCCCACGACCCGTGACCATCAAATACGAAGCGCTTGCCAACGACATCGAGGCACTCATCGCCAGCGGCACGCTGGCCATCGGCGACCGCCTGCCCTCGGTGCGCGACACCGTGGCCAGCCGCGGCCTGAGCCCGGCCACCGTGTTCGAGGCCTACTACCGGCTCGAAGCGCGTGGCCTGGTCGAGGCGCGTCCGCGCGCGGGCTACTTCGTCAAGGCCGTGCCCGCGCCGCGCGAGGAGCCACGCGGCGCGGCCCCCACGCGGGGCTCGCAGGAGGTCGCCATCCACGACGTGGTGCAGGCCGTGCTCGGCTCGGTGCGCGACCGCCAGGTCGCGCCGCTGGGCTCGGCCTTTCCCTCGCCCGAGCTGTTCCCGCTCGATCGCCTGGCGCGCGGCATGGGCGCGGCCATGCGCCGGCTCGACCCGCGCCAACTGCTCGAAGACCTCAGCCCCGGCAACGCCGAGCTGCGTCGCCAGATCGCCCTGCGCGGCGTGGCGCAGGGTGTGAACATCGGCGTGGACGAGGTGGTGATCACCAGCGGTGCCATGGAGGCGCTCACGCTCGGCCTGCAGGCTGTCACCGAGCCCGGCGACGTGGTGGCCATCGAATCGCCCGCGTTCTACGGCTGCCTGCAGACGCTGGAGCGGCTGCGGCTCAAGGCGGTGGAGGTGGCCACGCACCCGCGCACCGGCGTGCAGGTCGATTCGCTGGTCGAGGTGCTGCAGCGCCACCCGGTGAAGGCCTGCTGGTTCATGCCCCACTTCCAGAACCCGCTGGGCGCGTTGATGCCCGAGAACGCCAAGCGGGCCATGGTGGCGCTGCTGGCGCGACACGAGGTGCCGCTGATCGAGGACGACGTGTACGCCGAGCTCTACTTCGGCGCGCAGCGCCCGCTGCCCGCCAAGGCCTGGGACCGGCACGGGGGCGTGATGCACTGCAGTTCATTCTCCAAGTCCCTCGCGCCGGGTTACCGAGTGGGCTGGGTGTCGGCGGGGCGTTTCGCACCGCAGGTGAACCGGCTCAAGTTCATGAGCACGCTGGGCGTGTCGGTGCCGGCGCAACAGGCGGTGCTGCATTTTTTGCAGCACGGCGCGTTCGACAAGCACCTGCGCCAGTTGCGCACGGCGCTGGCCACGCGCCAGCAGCGCGCCTTGCTGGGCATCGAGAAGCACTTCCCCGCCGGCACGCGCGTCACGCGGCCCGAGGGCGGCTACTTCCTGTGGGTGGAGTTGCCCGAGTCGGTGGACGCCATGGCCTTGCAACAGGCCGCGCTGGCGCGGCACATCAGCCTGGCGCCGGGGCCGCTGTTCTCGGCCGACCGGCGCTTTCACCACCACGTGCGGTTGAACGTGGGGCATCCGCGGGTGGAGCAACTCGACGCGGCGCTGAAGACGCTGGGGCGTTTGGTGGGGTGAGGCTCTGGCACACCAACACCTGGCGCCCGATCCTCGCGAGGTCTCCGCCTGCTGACTCAACGAGACCCAGACAGCACAGCCCGAAGCTCCTCGGGCACAGCCCGTTCAGGCAATCGGTGCAACTGCCCCACCGCCGCCAGAAACCCCTCCCGGTCCGCCCGCACCGGCCCCAGGTAACGCAGCACCCCCGCCGGCCGCAGGATCGCCACGCTCGGAAACGCGGTGATCTCCAGCTCGTCCGCGTCCAGCCCCGCGTCCTCGATGTCCACCCAGCGCAGCGCCTCGGCGGGCAGGCCGTCGGCCACCTCGCGGAAGGCGCGGCACTGCGTGCACCACTCGGCGCAGAGCACGACGACAGAAACCTCGGGCGGCAGGGAAGGGGGATCGCGGTCCATGGCAGACCGCGAGTATCCGATCGACCGGATACCCGCACGGGCTCGGCCCCACTTTGACCCTGTTTCGGTCAAAGTTCGGACTTTCCGGGCCGAATTCGACCCAATAGCATGCACCGCAATGCCAAGCCCGGGCTTCCGCCCAGGTCGGCAGAGGAGACAAGACGTGAGCTGGAAAGGCCTCAAGAACGGCGAAAAGACGCTGCTCGACCACGTGTTCTGGGCGAGCGGGATCTCGCGCGACGCGCTCGCCGCGGCGTCCTCGTTTTCCAAGAGCCGCGCCAACGCCGCCGTGGCCGAGCTGCTCGAACAGGGCTTGCTGGAGCCCACCGGCGAACTCGCCAGCACCGGCGGGCGCCGCGCCGAAACCCTGCGCCTGAGCCGCAGCCTGGGCGTGCTCATCGGCGTGGCCGTCGGCGCCACCGGCCTGGAGGTCGGCGTCCTCAGCCCCGACCTCAGCGTGCTCGCCCACCACAGCGAACCCGCCGACGTGCGCGACGGCCCCGTGCCCGTGCTCGCGCGCATCCGCGCGCTCATGCGCGAGCTGCTCGCGCAGTGCGGCGTGCTGCCGCGCCAGGTCATCGCCATCGGCATCGGTCTGCCCGGCCCGGTGGACTTCGACACCGGCCAGCTCGTCAACCCGCCGCTCATGCCGCAGTGGGACGCCTATTCCATCCGCGACGACATCGCCACCGACTTCGCCGCGCCCGTGTTCGTGGACAACGACGTCAACGTCATGGCCCTGGGCGAGCTCTGGCGCATGCAGCGCAGCCTGCAGAACTTTCTGGTGGTGAAGGTCGGCACCGGCATCGGCTGCGGCGTGGTCTGCCACGGGCAGGTCTACCGCGGCGCCAACGGCTCGGCCGGCGACGTGGGCCACATCTGCGTGGTGCCCGAGGGCCCGCGCTGCCACTGCGGCAACCTCGGCTGCGTGGAGGCCATGGCCGCCGGCCCCGCCATCGCGCGCATGGCCACCGAGGCGGCGCAGGCCGGGCAGAGCCCGCTGCTCGCGCGCCTCATCGCCGAGCGCGGCCCGCTGCGCCTGCAGGACGTGGCCGAGGCCAGCCGCGCGGGCGACATGGCGGCCAACCAGGTGATGCAGCGTTCCGGCGCACTCGTGGGGCAGATGCTTGCCTCGGTGGTGAACTTCTTCAACCCCTCGCACGTGTTCATCGGCGGCGGCATCACGCGCGTGGGCCCGCTGTTCCTGGCCGCCGTGCGCCAGAGCGTGTACCACCGCTCGCTCGCGCTCTCCACGCGGCACCTGGAGATCCAGTACACGCCGCTGGGCGAACGCGCCGGGCTCATCGGCGCGGGCGTGCTGGCCATGCAGGAAAGCCTGCGGCAGATGGAGGTGGGCTGATGAACGCGCCCCTGGCATCGGCGGACAAGGGCGGCGTGCGCGTCGAGTTGCGCGGCATCGTCAAGCGCTTCGGCCCGGTGCAGGTCCTGCACGGCGTCGACCTCGCCTTCGAACCCGGCCGCATCGTCGGCCTCCTGGGCGAGAACGGCGCGGGCAAGTCCACGCTGATGAAGATCCTGGCGGGCTACGAAGCGCCCAGCGAGGGCGACGTGTTGGTCAACGACCGCCTGGCGCGCTTCGACGGCCCGCGCGCCGCCGAGGCCGAGGGCCTCGTGCTCATCCACCAGGAGTTCAACCTGGCCGAAGACCTCACGGTGGCGCAGAACATCTTCCTGGGCCACGAGAAGCGGCGCGGCTGGTGGCTGGACGACGCCGCCATGCGCGCCAGCGCGCGCGCCGTGCTCGACGAGGTGGGCCTGCACAAGGTGAACCCCGACACGCGCGTGCGCGAGCTCATCGTGGCCGAGCGCCAGCTGGTGGAGATCGCCAAGGCGCTGTCGCGCCGCGCGCGCGTGCTCATCATGGACGAGCCCACCGCCACGCTCACGCCCAGCGAAACCGGTCGCCTGTTCGAACTCATGGCGCGCCTCAAGGCCGAGGGCGTCTGCGTCGTCTTCATTTCGCACAAGCTCGACGAGGTGGAGCGGATCACCGATGAGGTGGTGGTGATGCGCGATGGCCGCGTCGTCGCCCGCGAACCCACCAGCACGCTCACGCGCGCGCAGATGGCGAACCTGATGGTGGGGCGTGAGCTGGCCGATCTCTACCCGCCGCGCCACCCCGTGCCGGCCGAGGCGCCGGTGCTCCTCTCGGTGCAGGCCCTGTGCGTGCCGGGCTGGGCCGAGGACGTGAGCTTCGAGGTGCGCGCGGGCGAGGTCTTCGGCTTCGCGGGCCTGGTGGGCGCGGGCCGCACCGAGCTGTTCGAAGGCCTGCTGGGTCTGCGCGAGCGCTCGGCGCGCGCGGTGGAGATCGCCGGCCGCGCGCTGCGCCCGCGCTCGCCGCGCGAAGCGGCCGACGCCGGCCTCACCTACCTCAGCGAGGACCGCAAGGGCCGTGGCCTGCACGTGCGCTTCGGCCTGCGCGAGAACCTCACGCTCATGGCGCTGCGGCGCCACGCGAACCCGTGGCTCAGGCCCGCGAGCGAGGCCGCCGCGCTGGAGCAGGCCGTTCGCGAGTTCGGCATCCGCACCGGATCGCTCACCGTGCCGGCCGGCTCACTCTCGGGCGGCAACCAGCAGAAGCTGGCGCTGGCCAAGGTGCTGCACCCCGGCCCGCGCGTGGTGGTGCTGGACGAGCCCACGCGCGGCGTGGACATCGGCGCCAAGCGCGAGATCTACGCGCTCATCCGCCGCCTGGCCGACGAAGGCCGCGCGGTGGTCGTGGTCTCGTCCGAACTCATGGAACTCATCGGCCTGTGCCACCGCGTGGCGGTGATGCGCGCGGGCCGCCTGCAGGTCACGCTGTCGGCCGAGCACCTCAACGAACAGGAGCTGATCGCCCATGCCACCGGAACGCACTGAACCCACCGCCGCCGCGCCGGCGCCTGTGGCGCGGCGCTGGCGCCTGCCGTCCTTCGGCCCGCTGCTGGGGCTGGTGCTGCTCTGTGTGGTGGGCACCCTGCTCAACAGCGAATTCGCCACTCTGCCCAACGCCATGAACGTGCTCACGCGCACGGCCTTCATCGGCATCATCGCCGTGGGCATGTGCTTCGTCATCATCTCCGGCGGCATCGACCTGTCGGTGGGCTCCATGGCCGCGCTCATCGCGGGCGTGACCATCCTGCTGATGAACAAGCTGGTGCCCCTGGGCTGGCCGCCATTGGCGCTGGTGGTGGTGGGCATGGCCACCGCCGTGCTGCTGGGTGCCCTGTTCGGCCTGGCGCACGGCCTGCTCATCACGCGCGGGCGCATCGAGCCCTTCATCGTCACGCTGGGCACGCTCGGCATCTTCCGCGCCTACCTCACCTACTTCGCCGACGGCGGCGCGCTCGCGCTCGACAACGACCTGGCCGACGCCTACGGCCCCGTGTACTACGGCAGCCTGCTGGGCGTGCCCATCCCCGTGTGGGTGTTCGCGCTGGTGGCCATCGGCGGCGCGCTGCTGCTCAACCGCACCGCCTACGGCCGCTACGTGCAGGCCATCGGCTCCAACGAACAGGTGGCGCGTTACGCCGCGGTGGACGTGGACCGCACCAAGGTGCTCACCTACACCCTGCTCGGCGTGTGCGTGGGCATCGCCACGCTGCTCTACGTGCCGCGCCTGGGCTCGGCCTCGCCCACCACCGGCCTGCTGTGGGAGCTGGAGGCCATCGCCGCCGTCATCGTGGGCGGCACCGCCTTGCGCGGCGGCGCCGGCAGCATCGGCGGCACCGTCATCGGCGCCATCCTGCTCTCGGTCATCAGCAACATCCTCAACCTCACCAGCATCATCAGCGTGTACCTCAACGCGGCGGTGCAGGGCTTCGTGATCATCGCCGTCGCATTCATGCAGCGGCGGCGTCCCTAGGGCTTGAAACAAGGCCCTCCTTTTCTCTGTCAGCAACACCACCCTCAAGGAGACAAGCATGAAGAACCGCATCCGTCTGCACGCGCTGGCCGCCGTGGCCGCCATCGGCCTGGCCAGCCCGCTGCTGGCGCAGGCCCAGAACAAGGTGAACCTGGGCGTGGCCATTCCGGCCGCCACCCACAGCTTCGCCGCCGGCCTGGTGTACTGGGCCAACGAGGCGAAGAAGGAGCTCGAGAAGGACCCCGACATCAAGGTCACCATCAAGACCGCCAGCGGCGCGCCCGAACAGGCCAACCAGCTGCAAGACCTGGTCACCGCCACCAGGATCGACTCGCTCGTGATCCTGCCCTTCGAATCGGCGGCGCTCACGCGCCCGGTGCAGCAGGTCAAGGCCAAGGGCGTGTACGTCACGGTGGTCGACCGTGGCCTCACCGACACCAGCGCGCAGGACGCCTACGTCTCGGGCGACAACACCGCCTTCGGCAAGGTGCCGGCCGAGTACCTGGCCAAGTTCCTCAACGGCAAGGGCAACATCGTCGCGCTGCGCGGCATCCCCACCACCATCGACAACGAGCGCATGGACGCGTTCACGGCGGTGATGAAGAACCACCCCGGCATCAAGATCCTGGACGCCAAGCACGGCAACTGGAACCGCGACGACGCCTTCAAGGTGATGCAGGACTTCCTCACGCGCTTCAAGGAGATCGACGCCGTGTGGGCGGCCGACGACGACATGGCCTTCGGCGTGCTGCGCGCGATCGAGCAGGCCAAGCGCAAGGACATCAAGATCGTCTTCGGCGGCGCGGGCGCCAAGTCCATGGTCAAGACGCTCATGGACGGCAGCAACCCGCTGATCCAGGCCAACGTGTCCTACTCGCCCAAGTTCCTCTACGAGGCCATCAAGATGACCGCGCTGGCGCGCAAGAAGGGCGAGAAGCTGCCGGCCTCGACCATCGTGCCCTCGGTGCTCATCACCAAGCAGAACGCGAAGGACTTCTACTTCCCTGATTCCCCGTTCTGAACGCGCGCCAGGAGGATCCGCATGAAAACGATTCAAGGCCCCGGGATCTTCCTGGCCCAGTTCATCGGCGCGGCCGCGCCCTTCAACTCGCTGGAGGGCCTGGCCGGCTGGGCCGCCTCGCTGGGCTACAAGGGGGTGCAGATCCCCACCAGCGACGCGCACATCTTCGACCTCAAGCGCGCCGCCGAGAGCGACACGTACTGCGACGAGGTGAAGGGCGTCCTGGCCGCGCACGGCCTGCAGGTGACCGAACTCTCCACGCACCTGCAGGGCCAGTTGCTTTGCGTGCACCCGGCCTACGACCTGCAGTTCGACGCCTTCGCGGCGCCCGAGGTGCGCGGCAACCCCGCCGCGCGCACGTTATGGGCGCGCGACCAATTGCTGCTCGCGGCCCAGGCCTCGAAGCGGCTCGGCCTCAAGGCCCATGCGTCCTTCTCCGGCGCGCTGGCCTGGCCGTATCTCTACCCCTGGCCGCAACGCCCGCCTGGCCTGGTGGAAGCGGCCTTCGAAGAACTGGCGAAACGATGGCGTCCCGTGCTCGACGCCTTCGACCACGCGGGTGTGGACGTCTGCTACGAACTGCACCCCGGCGAGGACCTGCACGACGGCGTCACCTTCGAGCGCTTCCTTGACGCGGTGGGCCAGCACCCGCGCGCCAACATCCTCTACGACCCCAGCCATTTCGTGCTGCAGCAGCTCGACTACCTGGCCTTCATCGACCACTACCACGAGCGCATCCGCGCCTTCCACGTGAAGGACGCCGAGTTCCGCCCCAACGGCAAACAGGGCGTGTACGGCGGCTTCTCGAACTGGATTGACCGCGCGGGCCGCTTCCGCTCGCTCGGCGACGGGCAGGTGGACTTCAAGGCCATCTTCTCGAAGATGGCGCAATACGACTACCCGGGCTGGGCCGTGCTCGAGTGGGAGTGCTGCCTCAAGCACCCCGAGGACGGCGCGCGCGAAGGTGCCACCTTCATTCGCGAGCACATCATCCGCGTCGCCGACCGCGCCTTCGACGACTTCGCCGCCAGCGCGGGCGACGCGAAGACCCTGTCCACCTTGCTGGGCCTGAACCGATGAGCGACGAGCGAAGGACACGGCGCATCCGCCTGGGCATGGTCGGCGGTGGCGAGGGCAGCTTCATCGGTGCCGCGCACCGCATCGCCGCGCGGCTCGACGACCAGTTCGAACTCGTGGCCGGCGCCTTGTCATCGACGCCCGAGCGCGCGCACGCCAGCGCCGCCGCGCTGCACATCGCCCCCGAGCGCAGCTACGCCGACTACGCCGAGATGGCGCGCGCCGAGGCGCAGCGCGCCGACGGCATCGACGCGGTCGCCATCGTCACGCCCAACCACCTGCACGTACCCGTGGCGCGCGCCTTCGCGGGGCAGGGCATCCACATCATTTGCGACAAGCCCCTGGCCACTTCGCTGGCCGAGGCCGAGGCCCTGGCCCGTTGCGTGCGCGAGCGCGGCCTGCTGTTCCTGCTGACGCACACCTACAGCGGCTACCCCATGGTGCGCCAGGCGCGCGAACTCGTGGCCGATGGCGCCATCGGCGACATCCGCATCGTGCAGGTGGAGTACGTGCAGGACTGGCTGGGCGAGCCCATCGAGCAGCAGGGCAACAAGCAGGCCGCGTGGCGCAACGACCCGCTGCAGGCCGGCCCGGCCGGGGCGCTGGGCGACATCGGCACGCACGCCTACCACCTGGCCGGCTACGTGTCGGGCCTGCGCCTGCAGGAACTCGCCGCCGAGCTGAGCACCTTCGTGCCCGGTCGCGCGCTGGACGACCACGTGCAGGTGATGCTGCGCTACGAGGGCGGCGCGCGCGGCATCTTGTGGGCCAGCCAGGTGGCCAGCGGCAGCCGCAACGGCCTGCGCCTGCGCGTGTACGGCAGCACCGGCTCGCTGCAGTTCGATCAGGAGAAGCCGGAGGAGCTGTGGCTCACGCGGCCGGGGCAGCCCTCGCAGTGCCTGTACCGGGGCGTGCCCGCGCAAGCGGGCTCAACCGCCACGCCGCACCGCATTCCCTCGGGCCACCCCGAGGGCTATCTCGAGGCCTTCGCCCAGCTCTACCGCGACTTCGCTCGCGCCTGGCGCGGCGAGGCCGGCGTGGCGCTGCCGGGGCTGGACGATGGCCTGCAAGGCATGGCCTTCATCGAGGCCGTGCTGCGCAGCCACCACGATGGGATGCGCTGGGTGCGGCTGTGAGTCGGGCGCGGCGCGGGCCCTCAGGCGCTGATCCCGGCGCACGATGCGGCCCCGCTTGGCATTGCAGTGGGGAGGGGCTTCGTTCGATGAACGGTCGAAGTCTGCTCCCAAGCGTGTAGCATCGCCCCTTTTACTACTGCCTTGGCAGTAGTTTTTTTTGCTAGCAAGGACCGAGGAGAGCACGCCGGATGCGCTTGGCCGCCCTGGACGACGACGTATCGCAGCTGGACCTGATCCAGCGCTCGGTCCGTGCCATCGGTTACGAATGCCAACTCTTCGAGCGCGGGCAGGCGCTGCTGCGCGAGCTGCGGCGCGACAGCTTCGATCTGCTGATCGTCGATTGGCAACTGCCGGACATCGCCGGGCCCGACGTCGTGCGCTGGGTGCGTGAGCACCACGAGCACGCCATGCCCATCCTCTTCCTGACCAACCGCAGCGAGGAGCGCGACGTGGTCGAGGGCCTGGGCTGCGGTGCGGACGACTACATGCTCAAGCCCATCCGCGTGCATGAGCTCATGGCGCGCGTGAAGGCCCTGATCCGCCGCAGCTACCCGCAAGCCGAGGGCTCGGCCTTGTGCTTTGGTGGCTACACCATCGATCTCGCCGCGCGCACGGTCCACTACGAGGGCCGGCCCATCGAGCTCAAGCACCGGGAGTTCGAGCTCGCGCGCTGCCTCTTCAGCAACACCGGGCGCCTGCTCTCGCGCGCCTACCTGGGCGAGACCGTCTGGGGCCGCGCGGTCGAGGTGCCCTCGCGCAGCCTGGACACGCACATCTCCTCGCTGCGCGCCAAGCTCGAGCTGCGCCCCGCGCGCGGCTTCCGGCTGGTGGCCGTCTATGGCCAGGGCTACCGGCTGGAGGCGGTGGATCCCTCGGTGGCGGAGGAGGCGTCATGAACGCCGCCGGGCCGTTCCCTGGGCACTCAGCTGCCGCCGTGCGCCGCACGCAAGGGCGTGCAGCGACCCCGGCCCGTTGGCGCGCGCTGTGCGCGAGCGCGCTTTTCGCCGCCGCTGGCCTGGCCCATGCCGACCCTGCACTCATGCCCTACGAGGTGCGTGCGGGCGACACCCTCTACCACCTCGCGCAGCGCTACCTTGAATCACCCGAGGACTGGCGCGTGCTGGCGCGCCTGAACCGCGTGGCCGATCCCCGGCGCCTGACCATTGGCGCCACGCTGCTGATCCCCGCGGATCGCCTGCGCGGCGTGGCGAGTCAGGCCACCGTGCTCTACCTCAAGGGCCTGGTGGTGGCGGGCGAGCCCGCGCGCGAACTGCAGGTGGGGGACCGCCTAGACGAAGGCACGGCGCTGCGCGTGCACGAGGGCGCCTTCGTCGGCCTGGCCCTGGGCGATGGTTCCACGCTGCACCTGCCGGCCCTCACCCAGCTCACGCTGGAGCGCCTGCGCGAGTCGGACGGCATCGGCGGCCACCAGAACACCCTGAAGCTCGATCGCGGCCGCGTCGACTCGCGCGTGCGGCCGCAGCCCGAAGGCTCTCGCTTTGACGTGCGCACGCCGCTGGCCGTGGCCGGCGTGCGCGGCACGCAGTTCGGCGTGGGCCTGTCCGGCGATGGCGCGCGCGCCCTCTCCGACGTGACCGAGGGCCGTGTCGCGGTGGCCGCCAGCGGCCTGCCGCAGGCCGCGGTGGCGTTGGGCGCGGGGCAGGGGGCGGTGGTGGCCTCGCCCACGCAGCCGCCCCGCGTGCTGCCGCTGCTGCCGGCGCCGGCGCTGGGCGCCGGCGAGCTGCGCGTCGAGCGCATGCCACACGCGCTGACCCTGCCGCCATTGCCCGGCGCCGTGGCGTACCGCGTGCAGGTGGACGACGGCGCGCAGGGCGATGCGCCAGCGCGCGTGCTGTTCGACGCGGTCGCGGCGGGTGCGCCGCCGCGCCTGATCGGCCTGCCCGACGGCGGCTTGCGCGTGCGCGTGCGCGCCATCGACGCCGAGGGCCTGATGGGCGCCGAGGCCACGGCGCTGCTGCGGGTGAAGGCCACGCCCATCGCACCGCTGGCGCGCTCGCCCGAGCCGAACGCCGTGGTGGCCACCGGCACCGTCGCACTGCGCTGCACCGAGGTGCCGGGCGCCATCGCCTACGATCTGCAGGTGTCCAGCGACCCCACGTTCAGCACCCTGCTCGCCGAGGCGCGCCAGAGCGCGCGCTGCGCCTTCGAGGTGCGCATCGCCGAGCCTGGCGCGCTCTATTGGCGCGTGGCCAGCGTCGCGCAGGGCGCCGACGGCGCACCCGATCGCGGCCCCTTCAGCGACCCGAGCCCCATGGTGGCGGTGCCGCCGCCCTCGGCCCCCGGCGCGCTCGAGCAGAGCGAGGACGGTCTGCGATTGCACTGGGCCGGCGCGCCGGGCCACCGCTACCGCGTGCAGTTGGCAAGCGACGAGGCCTTCGGGCAGGTCCTGCAGGACGTGGAGGTGGACGAGCCCTCCGTGCGCTTCGACCTTCGCGCATGCCAGAGCTACTTCGTGCGCCTTCGCACGCTCGCGCCCAACGGCCTGGCGTCGGCGTTCTCCGCGCCGCGGCGTGTGAGCGCGAGCGCCGGCTTGTGCTCGCAGGACGGTGCGCCGGTGCGCTCGCTGCACGGCGAGGCCTGGGACACCCGGCGGCCCTGACCGCCTGCGAGGCCGCCAGCCCCACCCGCGTGAGCCCCCAGCGCCACCCCGACATGCGCCCGACCGAGGACCATCCCCTGCTGCCCGCGCCGGTGGCGGTGTTCGGCCGGTGGGGGCTGTTCTGGGGGGCGGTGCTGCTGGCCGCGGCGCTGGCCGGCTTCGCCAACGGCCTCGGCCGCGTCGACCTCTCGCTCACCGACCAGATCGCGGCGCTCGACACACGCGCCGTCTCGCCGCAGGTGCTGATCGTTGCCATCGACGAGCCGAGCCTGGCGGCGCTGGGCCGTTGGCCCTGGCGCCGCGCGGTGCACGCCGCGCTCATTGGCCAGCTCTCCGCGCACGGGGCCCGGGCCGTCGGGCTGAACCTGCTGCTCACCGACGTCGATCCCGCGCACCCGGGCGACGACGCGCGCCTGGCCCATGCCATGCGCGCCAACGGCGCGGTGGTGTTGCCGCTGTATGCGCGCTGGCCCGATGGGCTTCGCGCCGAGCCCGCGCTGCCCGTGCCGGTGCTGCGGGAGGCGGCCCATGGTCTGGGCCACATCCACCTGGAGCTGGACGACGACAGCGTGGCGCGCAGCGTGTTCCTGCGCGAAGGCACCGTGGCCCAGCGCTGGGACCACTGGGTGCTCGCGCTGCTGGCCGCCGGTGGCGAACCCGTCGACCCCGCGCGGTTGCCCAGCCTGCGCCGCTCGGCCACGGCGCCAGACGATCCCGGGGTCTGGCGGCGCGACCACCAGGTGCTCATTCCCTTCGCAGGCCCGCCCGGGCAGGTGGAGCGCGTGTCCTACATCGACGTGCTGGAGGGCCGCGTGTCGCCGGATCGCCTGCGGGGCCGCTACGTGCTGATCGGCGCCACCGCCGCCAGTGTGGGCAATGGCTACGCCACGCCCATGGCCAGCCGCGACAGCCTCATGCCCGGCGTGGAGGTCGTGGCCCAGTTGCTGGACGCGCAGCGCCAGGGCGTGCACCGGCGCACGGCCCTGCCCTGGGAAAACGCGCTGTTCAGCGCCCTGCCCGTGCTGCTGGCGGCGCTCGCGCTCACGCACTGGCCGCCCCGGCGCGCGCCGTGGTCGCTGCTGGGCCTGGTGCTGCTCGTGGGCCTGTCGGCCTGGCTGCTGCGCCGCGGCGCGGGCGTGCAGGTGGCGCCCCTGGCCGCCTTGCTCAGCCTGGCGCTGGCGTACCCCCTGTGGGCCTGGTTCCGCATCGATGCGGTGTTTCGCTACCTGGGCCAGGAGTTTCGTCGGGCGCAGCGCGGCATCGGCCTGTTCCCGCCCGCTCCTGCCGTGCGCCGGGCCCGAGGCGACGCGCTCGATCGGCAGATGCACGCCATGGCCGGCGGCCTGGAGCAGCTGCGCGCCTTGCAGCGGCTGGTGCACGACGGCCTCGACACCCTGAGCGACCCCGTGCTGGTGCTGGACGCGCACGGCCGTGTGCAACTCGTCAATCCCGCCGCCGCCCGCTACTTCGGCGTCGAGGCGCAGGCCTTGCGGAACCAGCCGCTGCATGACCACCTGGCCGCGCGCCTCACGCTGCCCGACCACTCGCCCTTGCCCGATCTGCGCGCCGAGCTGCAAGGGCAGGGCGGCGGCGCCTGGCACGTCACGGACGCGCAGCGCCGCGACCTCGTGCTCAAGTGCCACCCGCGCCTGTCGGCGCCAGGCCGCCCGGAGGGCAGCCTCGTGAGCCTGGTGGACTTCACCAGCGTGCAGGAGGTGCAGCGCCAGCGCGAAGAGGCGCTGCGTTTCCTCTCGCACGACATGCGCGCGCCGCCGTCGGCCATCCTCACCCTGATCGAGATCGACCGCCTCGAACCCGGCGTGGACCCGCAACTGCTGCCGCGCATCGAGGCCCACGCCCGTCGCGCGCTGGCCCTGGCCGACGACTTCGTGCAGCTGGCGCGTGCCCAGTCCGACGCCAGCGAAACCGAGGTGGTGGACCTTCGCGACGTGCTCATCGACGCGGCCGACCACCACTGGGACCAGGCCCGCGCGGCGTCGGTGGACATCCTCACCGAGACGCCGCCCGAGCCCGGCTGGTGCCGCGGCGACCGCGACCTGCTCACGCGTGCCGTGGGCAACCTGATCGACAACGCACTGAAGTACGGCCCGCCCGGCGCGCAGGTGCGCTGCCGGCTCACGCGCGAAGGCGATCGCCACGTGATCTCGGTCATCGACCAGGGCGAGGCCATCGCGCCCGAAGAGCGGGCCGGGCTGTTCGAGCCCTTCAAGCGCCTGGGCCGCGAATCGCGCACCCGCGGCGCGGGCCTGGGCCTGGCCTTCGTGCAGGCGGTGATGGCGCGCCACCAGGGCAGCGCCGAGGTGCGCGCCGCCCCGGGCGGGGGCAACGAGTTCCGCCTCCAGCTGCCCGCGCACGCCGACGCGTGACCGATCCCGCGCCGGGCGCGCGGTGCACTGTCAACGATTGTCAATTCGCTGGCGCCGGCGTTAACCCCTTCTTACATTCGCGCCCGCACCGAGTCGATCGGCCCGCCTGAAGGCCGCTCGAGCGCCGCCGGCGTTTCCCTCGTTCCATCCGTTTCACACCGTGGCCCGCGCCACGGTGCGGGGGCGCTTGCGCGCGGCTCTGGTGCCTTCAAGCGATACCCATGAAGCACACCCGAACACCGTTGTCCCCGAATCCCCGCGCGGCCTGCATCCGCGCCTGGCGGCGATCGCTCGCCGCCGCGGCCCTCGGGCTCGCCGCGCTGGGCAGCGCGCATGCGCAACTCATCATCTCCAGCATCCCCGACTCGCCCGATCCGGTGCCCGCGGGCGGCACCGTCACCTACGCGGTGCGGGTGGCCGAGACCAATGGCACACCGCTCACGGGTGGCTCGTTCAGCTTCAGCGTCCCGGCCAATGGCCAGTACGCGGGCACGGGCACGCTGCCGCCGGGGGTGAGCTGCAGCGGCATGGCCGAAGGACAGAACGGCCCGGGCCTGCTGTCGTGCAGCGGCATCGACCTGGCCCTCAACGCCGTGGCGCAGGTGCCGCTGCGCGTGCGTTCGATCGCGCAGGGCACCCTGTCCGTCACCGCCACGCCCACGCCGGGTGGGCCGGCGCAAAGCGAGGTGACCACCGTCAACACCGGCGCCGACCTCGCGCTGAGCCTCTCGGCCCCGGCCAACGCCAGCGCCGGCAGCACGCACAACGTGGTGCTCACCGTGAGCAACCAGGGGCCCGATGCCTCGCCCGCGTCCGTGCTGAGCTACAGCATTCCGCCCGGCTTCGTGCTCACCGGTACGCCGGCCGGCTGCTCCGTGGCGGGCAGCACCTTGAGCTGCAACCTCGGCGCCATCGCCGTGAGCGGCACGCGCACCGTCACCGTCACCGGCATCGTCGGTGCCGGGGGAGGCTCCACCGTCACGCACACCGCCGACGTCGCCGCTGCCGGTGGCGTGGGCGACGGCGTGGCCGACAACAACGCGCGCACGGCCAACACGGTGGTGGCGCCGGGCAGCACCTTGTCGGTGGGCAAGACCAAGTCGGCCAGCGATCCCGTGGCCACCGGCACCGCCTTCAGCTTCACGCTCAACCCGCGCTACAGCGGCGACTACCCCAGCGGCGTGCAGGTGCTCGACAACGTGCCCGCGGCCTTCTGCTTCGCCGGGGGCGCCACCAGCTTCACCAGCGGCGCCTGGAGCTGCACCGCCTCGAGCCAGTGCCCGGCAGCCGCGCCGGTGATCTCGTGCACGCACGGTGGCGGCGGCGCCCCTGGCGCCAACGTGGCGCTGGGCAACATCGCCGTGCCCGTGCAGGCCATCGCCACCGGCTCGGGCGTGGTGAACACCGCCAGCATCTCCGCGCCCGGCGTGGCCCCGGCCGACGGTTCGGTGGCCACCACGGTGATCGACCCCGTGTCGGACCTGCGCGCCAACAAGGCCAAGAGCTGGCCTCAGGCCGCCGTGCCCTTGAACACGCCGTTCGAGTACACGATCTCCACCACCAACCTGGGGCCCACGCCCTTCCCCGCGAGCGGCACGCTCACGCTCACCGACAACCTGCCCGCGGGCCTGCAGCTCGACGCCATCGCCGCGCCCGCCGGCTTCACCTGCTCGTCCAGCGCGGGTGGGGCGTTCCCGCAGGCCGGCCCGCTCACCGTCACCTGCACCAGCAGCGGCGTGGCGCTCGCGCTCAACGCCACCACCGCCGCCATCACCCTCGACGTGCGGGCCACGGCCACGGGCGCCGCGCTGGTCAACAACGCCTGCGTCGCCAGTGCCAGCGGCCCGGTGGACGACAACGCCCCCAACAACTGCGCCTCCGTGGGCGTGACGCCACAGGCCGGCGCCGCCCAGGCCGACGTGTCCGCGCTCAAGCGCGTCATCGGCATTGGCGACGCAGCGGGCAACCGCCAGCTCGCGGGCCAGCCCATCACCTGGGAGATCGAGGTCGTCAACAGCGGACCGTCCACCGCCACCGACGTGGCGGTGACCGACGTGTTCTCCAACGTGTTCAACGCCGCGCCCGCCGACTACAGCCTGAGCACCGTGCCGGGCGGCGCGACCATGGGAAGCTGCGCCCTGAGCGCGAGCTCAAGCCACGTCGCGCTCGACAACTGCACCATCGCCTCCTTGCCGGTGTGCACGCCGGGCGTGGACTGCCCGCGCATCCGCGCCACCGTGCGCCACTTCGGCAGCGGCACCGCCTCGGACCATCAGTTCCAGGTGATCAACTCCGCCTTCGTGCTGGCGCAGCAGCAGGGCGACCCGAACCTGGACAACAACAACTCCGCCGACGCGATCGGCTACTTCCAGGCGCGCGCCGACGTCGCCGTGAGCAAGTCGGACAACCCCGACCCCGTGCCCGCCGGCCAGGCGCTCACCTACACCATCACCGCGAGCAACCCGGCCGCCAGCAGTGCCAGCCGCGCCTACGCGGTCAGCGTCACCGACACGCTGCCCATCGGCGTGGTGTTCCTCTCGGCCACCGCCAGTGGGGGCGGCAGTTGCACCACCACACCCGGTGCCGGCGCCACCACCACGGCGGGCAACCGCACGCTGGTGTGCGAGTGGCCCTCCATCGCGCGCGGTGGGCAGGAAACCGTGAGCCTGCGCGTGCGGCCCCTGATCGTGCACAGCGTGGCCGGCGGCGGCAGCGGCAGCATCAGCAACACGGTGGTGGTGGCCACCAGCACGCCCGAAGTCGCCGGCGGCGCGGCCAACAACAGCGCCACGCAGGCCACGGCCGTGACCTCGCCCGTGTTCGACCTGTTGGTCAACAAGGTGGACGACGCCGACCCCGTGGACGTCGGCGACGACGTGACCTACACCGTCACCGCCACGAACAACGGCGCCTCCACCGCCGAGAACGTGGTGCTCACCGACACCCTGTCCAACGCCCCGGGGGCGCCCACCTTCGTCTCGGTGCTGACACCGCTGCCCGCGGGCGTGAGTTGCGACACCTCCGGCGTCACCGTGGGCGCGGCCGGCGGCAGCATCGTGTGCAGCATCACCCACCTGGGCGGCACCGGCGCGGGTGCCACCGGCGAGCCGGCGAGCAAGGCCGTGCAGATCCGCCTGCGCGGCGCCGACAAGGGCCAGTACACCAACCAGGCCAGCGTGGCCGTGAGCGACCCGGCCATCCACGCGCTGGATTCGCAACCCGGCAACAACCTCGCCAACCAGCCCACCACCTTCCGCTTCAAGGCCGACGTGCAGGTGGTGTCCAAGCGCGCGGTGCAGCCCGGCACCACCACCGACATCACCGAGGTCGCGTCCTCGCAGACCTTCGACTGGCTGGTGGACGTGCGCAACAACGGCCCGCAGGCCGCCGAGGTCACCAGCTTCACCGACACCCTGCCCGCGGGCCTGGTGCTGGCCGACGCACCCGTCTTCACCATCACCGCGGGCAGCTTCACGCCGGCGGTGGTGAGCTGCACCGGCGCGGCCGGCGGCAACGCCGTGAGCTGCGCCATCGCCAGCATGCCGGCCAACGGCACGGCCACGGTGCGCATTCCGGTGCGCTTCTCCGGCACGCCGGCCAACGGCAGCGTGGTCACCAATACCGCGCGCATCGTCACCACCGGCTCGGGCGACGGCAACGGCGGCGCCAACCCCAACGCCGGCAACAACTTCAACAGCGGCAGCGTCACCGTGCAGACCTCGGGCGTCAGCGGCCGCGTGTACCACGACCGCAACGCCAACGGCAGCAGCGAGGGCGGCGAGCCCGGTGTGCCGGCCACGGTCACGCTCACCGGCACCGACCAGTGGGGCGCGCCGGTGAACCTCAGCGTCACCAGCGACCCCACCACCGGCGACTTCCATTTCGACGTGCCGCCGGGCAGCTACACGCTCACGCTCACGCGCCCGGGCGGCTGGCTGCCGGGGCTCACGCGCGCGGGCGGCGTCACGGGCGCGGGCTCCACCGCGGGCACGGTGCCCACCACCGGCGCGGGCGTCACCGCGGGGCCCAACGGGTCCGATGCGCCCCTGATCCAGACCATCGTGCTCGGCGCCGCGGGCTCGTCCTCCAGCAACAACCTCTTCGCGCTGGTGCGCGCGTCCACTCTGGAGGGCAGCGTCTACCTCGACGAGGGCGCCGCCAACGGCCAGCGCGACCCCGGTGAGCCCGGCGTGGCCGGCGCCACGGTCGCGCTCACGGGCACCGACTTCTATGGCCGCGCGGTCACGCGCAGCTTCACCACCGCGGCCGACGGCAGCTACGGCGCCACCGACCTGCTGCCCGGCACCTACCAGCTCGACGAAACCCAACCCGCGGGCCTGGCCGATGGCGCCGAACACCTCGGCAGCGTGGCCGGCACGCCGCGCGGCACGGCCAACCCGGGGGGCGTGAACGACCGCTTCGGCGGCATCGTGCTGGGCTCCGAAGAGGCCGGCAGCGGCTACGACTTCGGCGAGCTCGGCGGCGAACTCGGCGGCCACGTCTACGTCGACCGCAACGGCAATGGCCAGCGCGACGCGGGTGAGCCCGGCATCGCGGGCGTCACCCTGACGCTCACGGGCACCGCGGCCAACGGGTCGGCCGTCAACCGCACCGCGCTCACCGACGCCAGCGGGCGCTTCCGCTTCGAGGACCTGCTGCCCTCCGATGCGAGCGGCTACACGCTGACCGAAACCCAGCCCGCCGCTTATGGCGACGGCCTGGACAGTGCCGGCCAGGTCAATGGCACGCCCATGGGGCAGGCCGGCAACGACGTCGTCACGGGCATCGTCTACGGCGGTGGCTCGGCCGACGGCTACCTCTTCGGCGAAGTCGCGGCCTCCATCGCGGGCAGCGTCTTCAACGACGCCGCCGGCAACGGCCAGCGCGACCCCGGTGACCTGCCGCTGGCGGGCGTCACGCTCACGCTCACCGGCACCGATGCGGACGGCCGCCCGGTCAACCGCACCGTGACCACGGGCGCCGATGGCCGCTACCGCTTCGACGACCTGCCGCTGTCCAACGGCGCGGGCTACACCATCACGCAGACGCAGCCGCCGGGTTACGCGCAAGGCGGTGAGCGCCCCGGCTCGCTGGGCGGCAGCGTGGCCGCGCCCAATGCCCTGCAGGTGCCGCTCACCACGCCGGGCGCCCAGGGCACGGGCTACGACTTCTGGGAACGCTCGCTGGCGCCTTCCACGCTCAGCGGCACCGTCTGGCACGACACCGACAACGACCGCCTGCGCGCGGGCGGTGAGCCCGTGATGGGCGGCTGGGCGGTGGAGCTGCTGGTCTGCGCCGATGGCAGCGCCAGCTGCGCGGTGAGCGACATGATCGTGCTCGACAGCACGCGCACCGCGGCCGACGGCAGCTACCGCTTCGAGAACCTGGTGCCGGGCGACTACCAGTTGCGCTTTCGCACGCCCTCGGGCCAGGCCGTCGGCGGTGCCTGGCCGACCGACCCGGTGGTCAACGCGCCCGGCGGCGCGCAGCCCACCACGCCGGGCATGCGCCCGCTGCCGCTGATCCCGGTGCCCATCGGCGCCGGCATGGCCGTGGTCAACCAGGACCTGCCCCTGGACCCGAGCGGCATCGTCTACGACAGCGTGAGCACGCAGCCCGTGCCCGGCGCGGTGGTGGAGTTCCGCGGCCCGCCCGGTTTCGACCCCGCGGTCCACCTGCTGGGCGGCACCGCCAGCGTGACCACGGCGGCCGATGGCTTCTACCAGTACTTCCTCATGCCCGGCGCGCCGGCCGGCGAGTACACGCTGGTCGTCACGCCGCCCGCGGGCTACATGAACTCGGCCACGCACCTGCCCTCGGCCGGCCCGCTGAACGCGCAGACCTGCACCGCGCCCGGCGGCGTGGTCGACCCGGTGCCGGGCGACCCCTGCGTGGTCTCCACGCCCGCGCCCGTGCCCGGCGTGCCCTCGCCGTACTTCCTGAGCTTCCTCTTCCCGGGCGGCGGCGCGCAGAACGTGGTGAACAACCACCTGCCCCTGGACCCGGGCGGCGGCGCGCTCATCGAGTTGCGCAAGACCACGCCCAAGCTCACCGTGAAGAAGGGCGAGCTGGTGCCCTACGTCATCACCGCGCGCAACACCAGCGCCGCGACCCTGGCCGACGTAGCCCTGGTCGACACGCTGCCGCCGGGCTTCAAGTACGTGAGCGGCTCGCTCACCGTGCAGCGCCTGCCCGACGGCGCCATCGAGCCCCTTGTGCCCGTGGTGGAGGGGCGCGTGCTGCGCTTGCCGCCGCGTGCCTTCGCACCCGCCGAGACGCTGCGCCTGTCGATGGTGCTGGGCGTGGGCACCGGCGTGGGTGAGGGCATCTACGTGAACCAGGTGCTGGCGCAGCAGGCCACCACGCAGACCGCGCTGTCGAACCTGGCCACCGCGTCCGTGCGCGTGGTGCCCGACGCGCTGTTCGACTGCACCGACGTGATCGGCAAGGTCTACGACGACCGCAACGCCAACGGCTACCAGGACGATGGCGAGCCCGGCCTGCCCAACGTGCGCCTGGCCACGGTCAACGGGCTGCTGATCACCACCGATCCGCAGGGCCGCTACCACATCGCCTGCGCGGCGGTGCCCAAGGAGGGCACGGGCAGCAACTTCGTGCTCAAGCTCGACGAGCGCACGCTGCCCTCGGGCTACCGCGTGACCACCGAGAACCCGGCGTCCGAGCGCTTCACGCGCGGCAAGTTCGTGAAGATCAACTTCGGCACCACGGTGCACCGCGTGGTGCGCCTGGACCTGCGCGCCGACGCCTTCGAACCCGGCGGCCACGCGCTGCTGCCGGCCTTCTCGGCCGAGCTGGCGAAGGCCATGGAGGCGCTCGCCGAGCGGCCCTCGGTGCTGCGCCTGGCGTACCGCGCCGCGCGCGATGAGGCACCCGCGCTGGGCGACGCGCGCGTGAAGGCGCTCAAGGCCGATCTGCTCGAGCGCTGGCGCCGCCACGGTGCCTCGCGCGAGGCGCCCCTGTTCAACCTGGACATCGAGGTCGAGCGCGTGCCGTCCTCCGTCGACCGCTGACGGAGGACCGCCATGCCCCACCCGAACGACCCCTTGAACTCCGCCGCACAGACCATGAACGCCCGCATCCGCCTGAACCGCCGCTTCCGCCGCGCCGCCGTCTCCGCGGCCGTGGCCGCGGCCTGCCTGGGCATGGGCGCCGCCGCGGCCCAGAACGCCCGCGACGACGGCGCCTCCTGCCGCACCGAGGCGCGTGGCCGCGTCGACGACCGCTGCGCCGCCGATGCGCGCGCGGTCGAGATCGACGGCCGCGACCACCTGCCCGCCACCGGTGAATCCGAGCTGCCTCGCCTCAGCGTGGTGTTGGGCGACGAGCGCGCGCTGCGCGAAACCATCGACGAGCGCCGCGAGGAGCGGCCGGGCGCCGCAGTGCCTCGCGACGGCTCGCACACCGCGCGCTTCGATTCCGGCGAGGACCTGCTGCTGGAGAGCGACCGCCAGCGGCTCGATCAGATCGTGGCGCAGGTGAAAGGCCGCGCCGATCTGCGCTTCGAGATCGTGGGCCACACCGACGTGCAGCCCGTCAGCCCGCGCCTGCGCCCGCGCTTCGCCGACAACCACGCCCTGGGCCTGGCGCGCGCGCGCCAGGTGGGCCGCTACCTGGCCGAGCGCCTGAACCTGCCGGCCAGCGCGTTCAGCCACGCCTCCCGGGGCGCGGACGAACCGCTGGCCACGCCGCGCGAGGACCGCGCCAACTGGGCCGCCAACCGCCGCGTCGAGGTGCATGTGTGGTGGAGCGAGCAGGCGCCGCCCACCACCGTGGTGCACACCGCCGTGCGGCGCAGCGACCCGAGCGAATGCCGCATGCTCTCGCCCCTCGCCAGCGACGACGCGCCGCTGCGCCTCACGGTGGACGGCGCGCCGCTGATCGGCACCGATTCGTCCAGCGCGGACCGCCAGCGCTGCATCGACGTGGCGCTGGAGCGCCACCGCCTGCGCCTGCAATACGACAACCTCTCGCAGCCGCGCCGGCTCAACGCCGCCGCCTGGCCCACCACCGTGGCGCCCGGCGACACCGTGCGCTTCGCGGGCCACAGCAACTACCTGCTGTTCCTGCACAAGGCCGAGTTGCGCCTGTTCACCCTCAACAGCGGCGGGCAGCGCCAGCCGCTGCGCAGCCTGGCGCTGGACGCGAACCTGCGCGGCGAATGGACCGTGCCGGCGGGCCTGCTCGACGGCCCGGGCGCCGTGCCCGAAGGCAAGGTGTTCTACCGCCTGCGCGTCTACGACGCTCAGGGCCGCTTCGACGAGACCGAGGACTTCTCGCTCACGCTCACCGCGCGCCGCCCGCACGAGGCCATGCCGCACGAGCCCGAACGCGAGCTGCTGCGCGGCTACGGCGACAGCCGCCTCGCGGTCAGCCACATCCCCGTTCGCGGCGGCACCGTCACCGCCAGCGGTGAGGCCATCCAGCCCGGTCAGCGCGTGCGCGCCCTGGGGTACGCCGTGCCCGTCGATGGCAACGGCCGCTTCGTCTTCCAGCAGCTCGTGCCGCGCCGCGTGCAGACGGGCGAGATCGCGGTGCTCGACGCCGACGGGTCCGAGCGCGTCTACCGGCGCGACTTCGATCTGCCGCGCGAGGACGGCTTCTTCGTCGGCCAGGCCGACCTCACGCTCGGGCGCAACCGCGTCAGCGGCCCGGCCGCGCTGCTCACCATGGACCCGAACCGCCAGGAAGGCGGCTCCTGGAGCGAAGGCCGCCTGGCCTTCTACACCAAGCGCCAACTCGGCGAGCGCTGGAGCCTCACCGCCAGCCTGGACACGGAAGAGCGACCGCTCAACGAGCTGTTCCGCAACCTCGATCGCAAGGACCCGAGCACCCTGTTCCGCCGGCTCGACCCGGTCGACTCCTGGGCCACCTTCGGCGACGACTCCACCACCATCGAGGACGCGCCCACGCAGGGCCGCGTTTACGCGCGCATCGACGACGGCCGCTCGCACGCGATGTGGGGCAACTACAAGCTCAACCTGGATGAGACCGCGCTGGCGCAGGTCAGCCGTGGCCTGTACGGCCTGCACGGCCGCTACCTGAGCGAGAACAGCACGGCCGCCGGCGAGGCGCGCCTGCGCGTGGACGCCTACGCGGCCGAGCCCGGCACGCTGTCGGCGCGCGAGGAGTTCCGGGGCACCGGCGGCTCGCTCTACTACCTGCGCCACCAGGACATCACGCGCGGCGCCGAGCGCGTGTTCGTGGAGATCCGCGACCGCGACTCGGGCCTGGTGCGCGCGCGCCGCCTGCTGGTGCCGGGGTCCGACTACGACATCGACCACCTGCAGGGCCGCGTGCTGCTCAACGGCCCGCTGCCCAGCTTCTCGGACGACGGCGCCATCGTGCGCGCGGGTGGCCTGACCGGCCTGCCGACCTACCTGGTGGTGGACTACGAGTACGCGCCCCTGCTGGGCGATCTCGACACGCTGGCCACGGGTGGCCGCCTCTCGTGGTGGGCCAACGACGCCCTGCGACTGGGCGTGACCGCCTCGAAGCAGGAGCAGACCGGCGGCGACCAGACGCTGGCGGGCGTGGACCTGCTGCTGCGCCATGGCGAGAACACCTACCTCAAGGCCGAGGTCGCGCGCTCCGACGGGCCGGGCACGGCCGAGCTGCGATCGCTCGACGGCGGCTACCACTTCACGGGTGAGCCCGTGGACCCGGCGGCCGACGCGAACGCCTGGCGCATCGAGGGCCAGGCCGATCTGAAAGACCTGGGCGCGGCTGACAGCGGACGCATCGGCGCCTACGCCCAGCGGCGCGGCGCGGGCTTCTCCGCGCCCGGCCAGCTCGTGAGCAACGAGACGAAGCAGGTCGGCGTGGACGCCACGCTGCCCCTGGGCGACGACACCGAACTGCGCCTGAAGGCCGACCGCCGCGACGAGGTCAACGGCTTCGACAGCGACAGTGCCGAAGCGCAACTGAGCCACCAGCTCACGCCTCACTGGCGCCTGGGCGCCAGCCTGCGCCGCGACGACAAGAGCAGCGACACCGTCGTCACCAACGGCGGCCTGCCCTGGGGCGCCGCCGTGGAGGGCGAACGCACCGACCTCGGCGTGCAGACCGATTACGACAGCCGCGAGAACTGGGGTCTCTACGGCTTCGCGCAGCACACGCTCTCGCGCAGCGGCACCCGCCTGGACAACGACCGCCTGGGCCTGGGCGCGCGCTACCGCGTCAACGACAAGCTCGCGCTCAATGGCGAGCTCTCGGGCGGCGATGGCGGCGCGGCCGGCAAGCTCGGCGCCGATTACCAGTACGACGACCGCTCCAGCCTGTACCTCAACTACGTGCTCGACACCGGGCGCACCGACGAGAACACGCAGGGCCGCGGCGGCACGCTGGTCTCGGGCGCCAGGTCGCGCATCAACGAAGGCCTGAGCCTGTTCACCGAGCACCGCCACAGCGTGGGCACGCAACCCGGCCTGACGCACGCCTACGGTGTGCAGTACGCGCCCGACAGCCGCTGGACCGTGGGCGTCTCGCTGGAGAACGGCCGCGTGGGCTACGAGACCCTGGGCGAGCTGCGACGCGAGGCCATCGCCTTCAACGCCGGCTACAGCAGCGACACGCTGCGCTACAGCGGCGGCGCCGAGTACCGCTCCGATCGCGGCAGCACCGAAGTGCGCCGCAGCTGGCTGCTCAAGAACGCCTTCAGCCTGAAGGACGGCGAGGACGCGCGCTGGGTTGGCAAGTTCAACTGGGCCGACAGCGACAGCAATGCAGGCGCCTTCGCCGCCGCGAAGTACACCGAGGCCAGCCTGGGCTACGCGCTGCGCCCGGTGAACAACGACCGCCTGAACCTGCTGTTCAAGTACACCTTCCTGCACGACCTGTCCTCGCCGGGCCAGGTCAGCGCCACGGGTGTCACGGCCACGCAGGTGCTCACCACCGGCAACGACTACCAGCAGCGCAGCCACGTCTGGGCCGCCGACGTGAGCTACGACCTCACGCCGCGCTGGACCATCGGCGGCAAGTACGCCTGGCGCCTGGGCGAATTGCGCGCCAGCCGCGACGACAGCGCGCCCTGGTTCAAGAGCAGCGCGGACCTGACTGTGCTGCGCGTGGACTGGAAGGTGGTGCGGCGCTGGGACTGGCTGCTCGAACTGCGCTCCCTGCGCGCCAAGGAACTGGGCGACCGCCGCACCGGCTGGCTCACCGCCGGCTACTACCACGTCAACGAGAACGTGAAGGTGGGCCTGGGCTACAACTTCACCGACTTCTCCGACGACCTCACCGACCTGCGTTACCGCAGCCGGGGCTGGTTCCTCAACGTGCTGGGCAAGTTCTGAACGCAGCGACCCTGGTCACGCTCTTTCTGGACTTCGATGGCGTGCTGCACCCGCTGGGCGCGCCGCGCGACTGGCTGTTCGACAAGGCGGGCATGCTGGCCGCCGCGCTCAGGGACCTCGAGGGCGTGGAGATCGTGGTGTCCAGCGGCTGGGCTGGCTACCACTCGTTGGACGAGGTCCGCGCGATGTTCCAGCCCTGGCCGGCGCTGCATGAGCGGGTGGTGGGCCGCACCGAGCCCTGGGCGCGGCCACCGGCCCACGGCGTGGTCATGCCCGATCGCGAACGCCAGTGCCGTGACTGGCTGCGCGCGAACGGGCGATCGGCGTGGCACTGGCTGGCCATCGACAACCAACGTCAGCACTTCGCCGCGCGCGAGCGGCTCTTGCTGGTGGACGGTCGCCAGGGTCTGCAGGCGCGCAACCTCTATCGGCTGGTGGAAATGATCCATGCCCTGAGGCGCGAAGAGGCGCGCTCGTGAACCGGTGTCAGCCTGACGCAGGTGAGGCGCCGCCCCGGTCTGCGGCCTGCTCGGCGCCCAGCGCTGGCCCATGCGTGTGGCGCAGGTACGCGTCCCACAAGTGGCGCGCCACGCTGGCCTGCAGCAAATCCTTGGGGGCCTTGATCGCCTCGCGGCTCGGGCTCACCCCCAGGCGCTCCTTGACCGCCGCGAAATCCAGCGGGTGGATGGTGTGCATGAGGGCCATGCGGCCGCGGGTGTCTACCACCATCTGCCGGAACGGCCGCGACGACACCAGGCGGTTGCCGGAATCCACCTGCACGGCCCAGAAGTCCTCTTCGTCATCGGACATCGCCAGGGGGTGCGGATCCTCATCGCGCGCCTGGCGGCGAATGATGTCGACCTCGAAACCATCGGCATTCACGGCCGTTTGCTTCTGCTCGTCCAGCACCCTGAAACTGCTGTCCGCGTTGCGCAGCACGCCGATCAGGGATTCGTGGCGCCGCGCCATGGTGGTCACGAAGGACAGGCGCTGGCGGGTGTCGAAAAGGAGGTCGAGGTCGCGGGTCGCCAGGGCGCCGCCGTCGACGCGCACGCCGCAGGCGGCTTCATAGGCGTACATGGCGTGCGTGCCGACGACGAGGAACTGCTCGGCAATGCCGGCGCCATGGAGCGCCGACAGCAGGTCGACCACGATGGCGGGTGTGCGCCCGACCTGGAAGACACGGTTGAGCTTGCGCATCTCTTCGAGCTTGTCTTTGCGCGCGCGCAGCGTGACTTCCGCGCGCTCCTTTCGCGCCATGAAGCGTTCGTGAATGGCGCGGTTGTCGGCCGAATCGGGCCCCAGCGAGTGTTGCGCGCCCGTGGCCGAGGTGCGGATGAGGTAGCGCTTGCCCTTGGAGGTGCGCCAGTACATGGAGCCCCTGACCTCGCCGGCTTCCTTCAGGGCGTCGAGGTAATGCCGGTAGGCCGCCGCTGCGTCGGTGTACTGGCGCAACTGGCTTTCGGTGCATTCAACGACGAGCAGTTCGGGGTGTTTCCGCATATCCTTCATATTTTGAAGTTTATGCGGAAACTCTATTTACATCAAAGATTTACGTGGTTCTTCATTCCCGCGGATTGGCTCAGCCCTTGAACCCGATGCGCGCCAGCGTCTGATCGATCCAGGCCGTGTCGAGCCGGCCCTGCGCGATTTGCTGCAGCGTCACCTGCTCAGCCTGTGACTTCTTCTGCGCCGCGTCCAGCAAGGCCGCCGCCTCGTCCTTCGGCACGCACAGCACACCATCGGCGTCGCCGATGATCAGGTCGCCCGGATGGATGACCATGCCGTCGATGGCGATCGGCACGTTGATTTCGCCCGGCCCGTCCTTGTAGGGCCCGCGGTGCGTCACGCCGGCAGCGAACACCGGCAGCGCGCCCGCGCCGATCACGTCGAGGTCGCGGATCGCGCCGTTGATGACGAAGCCGGCGATGCCGCGTTGAATGGCATACGTCGTCATCAGCTCGCCGATCAGGGCGTTGCTGAGGTCACCACCACCGTCCACCACGATCACGTCGCCCGGCTGCGCGATCTCCAGCGCCTTGTGGATCATGAGGTTGTCGCCCGGCCGTGTCTTCACGGTGATGGCGGGCGCCGACAGGCGCGTCTCGCGGCTCAAGGGGCGCAGGCGCGCGCCGGCCGCGGTCATGCGGGTCATGCAGTCGCTCACGTTGGCGACGGGCACGCCGCGAAAGGCCTTGACGAGGTCGGGAGACACGCGTTGGGTGAGGGGCAGGATGCGCAGGCCGAGCATGGTTCAGTGTCCTTGGGCGGGAATCAGGTGGCTGGGGTCCAGCTCGTCGGGCCGCAGCACGCCCATCAGGGCCATGTTGCGAGAGACCTCCGAGCGCAGCAGGTCGATGGCGCGCAGCGCGCCGGCCTCGCCGGCCACGGCCGCGGCGAAGGCGAAGGGGCGGCCGACGAAGACGAAGCGCGCGCCCAGGGCCAGGGCCTTGAGCACGTCGCTGCCGCGGCGCACGCCGCTGTCCAGCATCACCGGGATGTCGGGGCAGGCCTCGACGATGCGCGGCAGCACCGCCAGCGGCGCGGCGGCGCCGTCGAGCTGGCGCCCGCCGTGGTTGCTCACGATCACGCCGTTGATGCCTTCGTCCGCCGCGCGCCGCGCGTCGCGCGCATCGAGCACGCCCTTCACCACGATCTCGCCGCTCCACACGCGGCGGATCATCTGCAGGTGCCGCCAGTTGAGGTGGCCGCGGTCGGAGAGGTTGCGCTCCACGTTCGGCGAGAGGATGGGCGCGCCGCGCGTGGCGTAGCTGTTCTCGAAGTGCGGCATGCCGTGTTGCACCAGCGTGCGCAGGAAGGTGCCGAACAGCCAGCGCGGGTGCGTGATGCCCTGCCAGGCCAGGCGCGGGCCGGGTCGCACGGGAATGGTGAAGCCCGCGCGCAGGTTGCTCTCGCGGTTGGCCGCGGCGGGCGTGTCCAGCGTGATCACGAGCGTGCGAAAGCCCGCGGCCTTCACGCGCTCTAGCAGCGCGAGGATGCCGTCGTCGTCGCCCGGCAGGTAGGCCTGGAACCAGGCGTCGGGGTTCACCGCGATCACCTCTTCCAGCCGGATCAGCGAAGAACCGCTGAGCACGAAGGGGATGTTCTCGCGCCGCGCGGCCTGCGCGATGACGAGGTCGCCCCGGTAGGCCGAGAGCGCGGCCAGGCCCATGGGGGCAACGCCAAAGGGGGTGGCCCAGCGGCGGCCGAACAGTTCCACGCCCATGTCGCGCGGCGTGATGTCCACCAGCACGCGCGGCACCATTTCCCAGGCCTGGAAGGACGCGCGGTTGGCGCGCAGGGACTGGCTGGTTTCGGCCGCGCCGGCCACGTAGCCGAACACGGGGCGGGGCAGGTGGCGGCGCGCTTCGGCCTCGAAATCGTCGAGGCACAGCACGCGCTGCAGCCAGGCCGGCGAGCGGGGCGCGCGCTCATGCGCGAGCGCGCCGGGGGGCGGCGCCAATGGTGCGTCGCCGCTGAGTCGGGAGGGGTTCATGCGAATCGATCGGCTCGGACTCAGGTGGGCTCGCGGTGCCCGGGCAGCGGCTTGCCGGAGAGCGCTTGCACCTGCAGCGCGAGCGCGGCCCAGTCCCAGTCGGCGCGGCCGCTCTCGCACAGGGCATCGAGCAGTTGCTCGGCCAGCGCGGCGGTGGGCAGCACGGTGCCCGTGCCCTGCGCGCCCTGCAGCGCCAGGCGCAGGTCCTTGCGCATCAGCACCGCGCGAAAACCCGGCGTGAACTGCTTCGCCGCGATGCGCGGGGCGTGCTTTTCCAGCGAGAAGCTGCGCGCCGCACCGCCCAGCAGGGCCTCGCGCATCTGCGCCAGGTCCACGCCTTCGGCCTGCGCCAGGGCGATGGCGTCAGCCACCCCCAGCAGCGCACCGGCCACGGCCACCTGGTTGCAGGCCTTCACCACCTGGCCCGCGCCCACGCCGCCCACGTGCAGCACGCTCTTGCAGAAGGCGCCCAGGGCCTCGCGGCAGGCGTCCACGGCGGCGGTCTCGCCGCCCACCATGCAGCTCAGCACGCCGTCGGCCGCGCCTTGCTGGCCGCCGCTCACGGGTGCGTCGACAAAGGCGATGCCGCGCGCGGCGAGCGCGGCGGCGAATTCGCGCGCCGAGGCGGCGGCGATGGTGCTGGTGTCCACCACGACGCTGCCCGCCGCCAGGCCGTGCACCAGGCCATCGTCGGCGAACAGCACCTCGCGCACCACCGCGTCGTCGGGCAGGCTCAGGAACACGATGGCACTGCCCCGGCCCACGTCCGCCGAGGACGTGCCCGCGACTGCGCCCTGGTCCACCAGGGCCTGCACGGCGTGCGCCTCGCGCGCGAAGACCTTCAGCGGGTAGCCTTTGCGCAGCAGGCAGCCGGCCATGCCGGCGCCCATGGCGCCCAGCCCGATGAAACCGAGGGAGGAACCGGGCGCGTGAGTCATTTGCCGATGGCCTTGCCGATGAGGTCCACGGCCGAGACGATCTCGGCCTGGAAGGCCGCGCCGTCGGCGTAGTCTTGCGTCAGGCCGGACTTGGCCACGTAGTCCTTCCAGCCCGGCGTCTGCATGGCCTTGTGGAAGGCGTCGTGCAGGTAGCGCTTGATGGGCTCAGGCAGGTTGGCGGGCGCCATCAGGCCTTTCATGTTGTCGAGCGCCACGGGCACGCCCAGTTCCGTCATGGTCGGCACGTGGGGCAGGGCCGGCAGGCGCGAACGCGAGAACAGCGCCAGCGGGCGCACGCGGCCCGCGTCGATCATGGCCTTCATCTCCTCGTAGGCGCCGAAGGCGCTGTCCACCTGGCCCGCGAGCAGCGCGGTCATGGAATCGGCCGCGCCGCGGTAGGGCACGTGCAGCAGCTTCAGGCCGGCGGCCTTCTCGAACACGATGCCGGTGGCGTGGAAGATGCCGCCTTCGCCGGTGGAGCCGTAGGACACCTTCTCCGCGCCCTTCTTCGCCTCGGCGATCAGGGCCTTCATGTCGGCGAAGGGCGAGTCGGCGCGCACGGCCAGGATGCTGGGCGCGCGAGAGACCTTGATGACGGGCGTGAACGAGGTGCGCGAGTCGTAGTTGAGCGGGCGGAAGTGGCCGACCGAGGTGGTCTCGCTGCCGCCGCCCACGAACACGGTGTAGCCGTCGGGCTTGGCGTCGGCCGTGGCCTGCGCGGCGATGGCGCCGGCCGCGCCCACGCGGTTGTTCACCACCACCGGCACGGGAATGATTTCCTTGGCCGCGTAGGAGAGCTGGCGCGCGATCTGGTCGGCCGAGCCGCCGGGTGCGAAGCCCACGAGGATGGTGATGGGCTGCGTGGGCTGCCAGGCCTGGGCGCGCGCCGCCAGGGGCAGGGCGGACAGGCCCAGCGCCGCACCGGCGGCGCCCACCAGGTGGCGGCGGGTCAGGCCATGGGAATCGGAACTCATGCGCTGTCTCCTTCTGTTGTGGGGGTGCGCTGGGCACCCGATCGGGTTGGCTCGGGGCGCATTCTGGAAAACTGTCTTGTGGATGAAAAGCGATATATTTCGATCGATCTCGTTCACCTTTATTCAACACAGGATTGTGCGGCCACGGCCATGACGCTCAAGCAGCTCGAAGCCTTCTACTGGGCCGCCACCGCCGCGAGCTTCCTCGTCGCGGCACAACGCTTGCACATCTCGCAGTCCACCTTGTCCAAGCGCATCGGCGAGCTCGAAGCGCAACTGGGCACCACGCTGTTCAACCGCAGCGGCCACCGCGCCGCCATCACCGAGGCGGGCGAGCAGTTGCTGCCCCTGGCGCGGCGCATGCTCGAACTGTCCGAAGACATGCGCGCCCAGCTCGCGGTGGGCGGCGGCCTGCGCGGCCACTGCCGCTTCGGCGTGGGCGAGCTCGCGGCCCTCACCTGGTTGCCCGATCTGGTGGCGCACGCCGCCGCCAAGTACCCCGAACTGCGCCTGGAGCCCTGCGTGGACCTGGGCTCGGCACTGGAGCAGCGCCTGGAAAGCGGCGAACTCGATTTCGCGGTGGTGGCCGGCCACTCCACGCGCGGCGCCATCGCCAGCGAGGCCATTGCCCATGTGCGCTTCTGCTGGGCCGCTTCGCCAGCGCTGGTGGGGCGCCAGCGCACGGTGAACGCGGCGCTGCTGGAGCGCCACGCCCTCATCACCCAACCCAGTGCAGCCGGGCCCACGCGCATGCTGGAGCAGTGGCTGGCGCTCAACGGCCTGCAGGCGCCGCGCCGCCTGGTGTGCAACAACCTCTCGGCCATCGCCAGCCTCATCGCCTCGGGCGTGGGCATCGGGCTGTACCCTCGCGGGTGGCTGCGCCGCATGAAAGCGCGGGGCGCGGTGGTGGAGTTGCGCGGCGATCAGCCGCTGCCCGAATTGCAGTACACCTTCCAGACCCGGCGCGATGATCGCCGCGCGCTGCTCATGCGGCTGCGCGAGCTGGCGGGTGACACGGTGGATTTCGACAAACCCGGCCCCTTGTGGGGCCCTGAAGGAGACGGCCATGGCCGCTGAATCGGGCAGTTCCGATCTGATCCCCGTCGTCATGCTGCTGGGCGCGGCGGTGGTGGCCGTACCGCTGTTCAAGCGCATCGGGCTGGGCTCGGTGCTGGGCTACCTGGCGGCGGGCCTGGCCATCGGCCCCTTCGGCTTCGGCTGGTTCAGCGACCCGCAGACCATCATCCACACCGCCGAACTCGGCGTGGTGATGTTCCTGTTCGTCATCGGCCTGGAGATGCAGCCCTCGCACCTGTGGGCGCTGCGCCGCGCCATCTTCGGCCTGGGCAGCCTGCAGGTGCTGGTGTGCGGGGCCATGCTCACGCTGGTGGGCGTGGCCTTCGGCTTTTCCTGGACGGTGTCCTTCATCAGCGCCATGGGCTTCGTGCTCACCTCCACCGCCATCGTGATGCAGTTGCTGGGCGAGCGCGGCGACATCGCCACGCCGCGCGGACAGAAGATCGTCTCCATCCTGCTGTTCGAGGACCTGCTCATCGTGCCGCTGCTGGCCGTGGTGGCCTTCCTCTCGCCCGACGCGGCGGCCGAGGTGTCGGGCACCTCGCGCTGGGTGTCGGTGGGCATCGGCGCCGGCTCGATCGCGCTGCTGGTGGCGGTAGGGGTGTGGCTGCTCAACCCGCTGTTTCGCGTGCTGGCCAACGCCCATGCGCGCGAGGTGATGACCGCCGCCGCGCTGCTGGTGGTGCTGGGCGCGGCCCTGCTCATGCAACTGGGGGGCCTGTCCATGGCCATGGGTGCCTTCCTCGCGGGCGTGCTGCTGTCGGAGTCCACCTTCCGCCACCAGCTCGAGGCCGACATCGAGCCCTTTCGCGGCCTGCTGCTGGGCCTGTTCTTCCTTGGCGTGGGCATGTCGCTGGACCTGTCGGCCGTGGCGCGGCACTGGGGGCTCATCCTGGCCGGCGTGCTCTCGCTGATGGCGGTGAAGGCCGTGGGCATCTACGTCGTCGCGCGCCTCACGCACAGCTCGCACAGGGACGCGCTGGACCGCGCGGTGCTGATGGCGCAGGGCGGCGAGTTCGCCTTCGTGCTGTTCGCGGCGGCCCTGGCGGGCCGCGTGATCGACCCCGTGGTCAACGCCAACATGACCGCCATCGTGGTGCTGTCGATGGCGCTCACGCCGCTGGCCGTGTTGGCGCTGCAGCGCTGGGCGCCGCGCGTGTCGCCGTCCACCGCCGGCGCGCCGGTGCCCGACCACGAGGCCGGCGCGGTGCTCATCATCGGCCTGGGCCGCGTGGGCCAGATCGCCAGCCAGAACCTGCTGCTGCTGGGCGCGGAGATCACCATCATCGACGCCGATCCCCAGCTCGCGCGCGAGGCCGAGCACTTCGGCTTCAAGGTGTACTACGGTGACGGCACGCGGCTGGACATCCTGCACGCGGCGGGCGCGGGGACCGCGAAGGTGATCCTGGTCTGCGTGGACGAGGCCAGCGCCGCCACGCAGATCGTGCAGCAATGCAAACACGCCTTCCCGCAGGCGCGGGTCATCGCGCGCTCCTTCGACCGCGAACACGCGGCCACGCTGGTGAAGGCCGGCGTCGACCTGCAGGTGCGCGAGACCTTCGAGTCCGCGATGGTGATGGGCCGCGAGGCCATGCGCGCGTTGGGCACCGAACCGGCGGCGGTGGAAGCGATCGAGGCCGACATCCGCCGCCGCGACGCCGAGCGCTTCCAGATGGAGCTCGACGGCGGTGGCCTGGTGGCGGGGCGGCCGATGATCCTGGGGAACCTGCGTGGGTGGAAGGGCCGGTAAGGCGGGAACGCCAATGGGTTGAGGACGGGATCGATTCGGCGGGGTCGGTGACGAAACGGCGGCGCCAGCGGGCGATGGCCCGTTCGTTTCTGTCCAAACTCCCTATAGGTGATTCCAGCCATGGTTCCTCGCTCCCCCTTCAAATCAAACGATGCCGCGGCTTCCCGCCAGAAGGAACTTCAGAAGACGATGTGCGTTTCGGGCGAGAAACGCCTGGATCTCGGGAAGTTGTACGAATTGGCTGAGCTCGAGGCTGCCAGCAAGAAGAAGGAGAAGGACGATGTCGTGTTGTATGTCCGAGTGGCAAAGGGGCTTTCTTCTGGCAAGGACACATTCAAGGCCAGCACACGGCCGAAAAAGATCAGTACCGCCAAAGTCGCCGAACTGGAGGCGGTCGAATGGTTCGAGAACTCCATCAAGCCCATGCTGAACAAACGCTCGATGTATTCGCCGGAGGTTCAGCAGGCCCTGGCCGACATCGTGTACTGCGTCGCTGAGCACAAGCGTGTGGTGCTCAATGATCCCAAGTTCCTGTCCTTGCTCAAGGTGGTGGCGCAGGCCAAACGCCTCCCTCCCGAAAGAAAATGCCCGGCCATTCCCTTGGCTGTCCTGCAGCCGAGCGCGGGCGTGGCGGACATCCCGCCACCCATCGTCACGTCGGCGCAGCCGAAGGATGAGGCGAATCTGCAGGTCTTGCAGGCCAGGCTGACGGCCTCGCTGGACCGCATTTACGACGACATGAGGTCGCGTGGCGAGACGAAGAGACCACTGACCGACTCGCAAGGCAATGTGGTGGCGCAACTGTCCATCCGGGCAAGGCAAGCCGGCACATCAATTTGCCTGGACGAGGCCCACGCTGGTGACTGTCCGCAGGGCCACGGGTTGGTCATGGGCGCGACAAGCAAGAAGCTTTACGTGCGCAAAGTGGAGTTGCCCTCGCTTGAAGAGGCGAAGGCCGTCTCGCAGGCGACCCATTGGCTGGCGCTTGCCCAGCGGTTCGAATCCGAGATGGTGAGTCCTCAACCCCAAGTGTTCGCGCTGAACACCACCATGAACCATCTTCTGACACAGATGGAAAAGAACGGGCAGCAGAAGCTTGAATTGAGAGACGATCACGGCAATCTCCTGGCGGTGGCTTCTGTGTGCCGCAATGACGAGGCGATGCGCTTGCTCCTGTGCATTGATGAGCCGGTGTCAGGGGCGTGGGCGGGGCCGGGGACCCAGGGTGTGTCGGTGCGCGCAGGGCACCAATTGCTGAATTGGCACGGAACAGGACCGAAGAGCGAAGCCCAGAACGAGCGCGTGGCGCGCTTTCTCAAGTTGGCCCAGGGCTTCGACGCACAGATCTTGGCCGGGCCCAAGGTCCAGCCGGTCACAGTGCAGGCGAAGTCATCGGAGGCACTGAACACCAAGAAGGCCTTGGCTCAACAATTGGCCCTGATGTATGACGATCTGTTGAAGTCCAACCAAGGTTGGGAGTGGCTGCGCGATGAGAATGGCCAGAACGTGGCGCGGATCTACCTCGAGGATGACCAGATGCCTCCCCGAATCGTTGTGGTGGCACCTCAAGGCATTGATTCCACGGCACCTCAGAAAATGGGGATTGCCATGGATATGATGAACAAAGAGGTGTATTTCCTGGAGCCATCGAACCCGAAGCCGGGCCAATTCGATGCATGGTTGAAGTTGGCGAAGAGATACGAATTCAGCGCCGCGCCTACCACTGCGGTGCCGACGATGCTGCGGAACGAGCAGTCAAGGGATCAGGCAGTGACCCCCGCCGCGCTGACGGCCGCCCTGCATTCGCTCAGTCAGGCGATGTCGCTCAACAAGGCGATCAACGATGCAAAGGCACATCGGATTTGGTTGGACAAAGCAGGGAACGTGCGCTTTGACGAGGTGATCGGGGCGGAACTGGCCGCCAGCGCTGAGTTCGTGACAAAGTCCAACGGAGACAGGGTTCTCACCGTTCAGAGTGCTTACGCGTATGAGAAGCAGGGCCGGGAGGGCCTGTGGGCCAGCGTCCTGAGCCCGAATGACGGCAAGGCTCCCTCGGGCATGCGGCTGAACACCAAGGCCGACTACTCGGGGTTCAACGCCAGTGAAATCCAGACGAAGGTGGAAGGCTTGATGGAGTTCACCCAGAAGTTCCAGAACGCCCTGGATGCCCTGCCGAAGGTCGAGAACGCCGTCTGATGCGCGCAGGCGGCACCCCGCCGCCACACACGCCGCACAAGCGAACGAACAGTCCGCGAACGAACAACCCGGCACCCTCGAAGGGTGGCCGGGTTGTTTTGCTTTCACCGGGCCGGTCTCAAGCCGGCGCGTGCGCCGCGATCAGAACGACTCCCACTCACCGGTCGCGTCGTCGGCGGAGGCCTTGGTGCTCAGCACCGGCGGGGCCGCCTTGGCAGGCGCAATGGCCTTCGCGGGCGCAGCCACGGCGCTCACGGGCTTGGCCGCCGACGCAGCGGGCTTGGCTGGCGCCACGACAGGCTTGGCCACCGTTGCGGGCTTGGGCGCCACCACCAGCTTCGGTTCGCGCCGCTGCTGCAGGTCTCCCGCCGTCAGCGTGGCGATGCCGGCGCCCGAGGCCGCGCCCCCGTCCAGGCGGAACATGCGCACCACTTCCACCAGCCGGGCGGCCTGGTCGTTCATGCTCGACGCGGCGGCGGCGCTTTCTTCCACCAGTGCAGCGTTCTGCTGCGTCATCTGATCCAGGTTGGACACGGCCGCGTTGATCTGGTTGACGCCCTCGGCCTGCTCGCCCGAGGCGCTGGCGATCTCGCCAATGATGTCGCGCACGCGCACCACGTTCTCCACGATCTCGCTCATGGTCTGGCCGGCCTGGCTCACCAGCTCGGTGCCCACGGCCACCTTGTCGACGCTGGCGCCGATCAGGCCCTTGATTTCTTTCGCGGCCTGCGCGCTGCGCTGCGCGAGGTTGCGCACCTCGCCGGCCACCACCGCGAAGCCGCGGCCTTGTTCACCGGCCCGCGCGGCTTCCACGGCGGCGTTGAGTGCCAGGATGTTGGTCTGGAAGGCGATGCCGTCGATGACACCGATGATGTCGTTGATCTTGCGCGAGGCCTGGTTGATCTCTTCCATGGTCGAGACGACCTGGTTCACCACCGAGCCACCCTTCTGAGCGCTCTGTCCCGCCACGTCGGCGAGCTGGTTGGCCACGCGGGCCGAGTCGGCCGACTGCTTGATCGCGCCCGACATCTGCTCCATCGAGGCGGCGGTCTGCTGCAGGCTCGAGGCGGTCTGTTCGGTGCGGCTGGAGAGGTCGTTGTTGCCGGTGGAAATTTCCTTGGCCGCCACCGTGATGTTCTCGGTGCCGCGCTTCACGTCGGCCACCACGCTCACCAGGCGGTCGCGCATGGTGCTCAGCGCGCGGGTCATGGCGCCGAATTCGTCGCCGCGGTCGTTGTTGAGCGTGGCCGTCAGGTCGCCGGCGGCCATGCGCTCGGCGAAGGCCATGGTGTCGTTCAGGGGCTGGCGGATGTTGCGGATGAGGAAGAAGGCGCCCACGGCGATGCCAAGAATGAGCAGGCCGACCTGCGCGGCCGCCACGACGATGCTGGCCGCGCGTTCTTTCGCTTGCTCGGCCTGCGCTTCCTTGAGGATGCCGGCCTGCATCTGGCCGAAGTCGCGCACCGCCGCCAGGTAGGGACCCACGGCGGGGTTGAAGTCGGTCCTCATGGCCTGTGCGGCGCCCGCGTAGTCTTCGTCGGCCTTGAGTTTGTTGACCCGCGCGAGCTTCCCGAGCACGTCCTTGCGCAGCTCGCCGATGCGCGCCAGGGCCGCGATCTCGGCCTCGGTTTTCTCCATTTCCTGCAGGCGCTTCTGCAGCTCCGAGATGCGGGCCATGCCGGCGGTGATCGGTTCCTTGAACATCTCGTTCATGGTGGGATCGCTGGACACGGTGGTGGCCTGCACGCGCGCGGTGGTGGTCTCCGTCAGACCCGCCCACTCCACGGCCAGCGCCGTCTTGTCGGCCAGCAGGGTCAGGGTGCGTTCGGACGCTTCGCCCATGCGGGCAGAGCGAAGGCCGGCCGAGGCGATGGTGCCGAGCAGGGCCAGGATGATGAGGGCGACGCCGGTCCAGAGCTTGGTGCCGACGGACATGTTGCGAAGGAATTTCATGGTGAAGCGGGGTGCGACGAATCAGGCGGTGGCGTGAGCAGGGCGCCCGCGGCCTGCCAGAAGACCCGGGCTGTCGCCGCCACTATCGGCCGCGTGCCGGGAAAACTTGATTCGATAAGACGGGCAAAACCCGCCCAGTTCGTGAGCGGGTGCGCGCGCCGGCCCGGCGGCGGCTCAGGCGGCGGGCGCGTCGCGCTCGGTGGGCAGGGTGACGACGAAAGTGGTACCGCCCGGCACGCCGGAGCGCAGCGTCAGCCGGCCCTTGTGCACGCGCACCGTGTTCTGGCAGAAGGCCAGGCCCAGGCCGTTGCTGTGGCTGGCCGCGGTGCTCACGAACGGGCGGAACACGCTGCGTTGCAGGTGGCGGGGAATGCCCGGCCCACGGTCCCGGATTTCGATCACGCCACGGCCGTCCCGCCGCGCCGTGGTGATGGTGATGTCGCCCGGCTCGGGCGCGCCCTTGTGCTGGCGCAGGGCGACCAGGGCGTTGCGCAGCAGGTTCTGCACCACCTGCGTGAACAGGCGCCGCGTGCCGACGAAGTGGAAGTCGTCGCCGGGCTCGAGCACCACCGCGCGCCGCTCGCTGTCGGCGCGGAAGGGAAAGCCGTCGATCGCTTCCTGGAGAAGGGTGCGCGCGGCGATGCGCTCTTCGCCCCGGCGCAGGATGAGCAGTTGCGCGTTGACGATCTGCGAGTCGATCTGCTGGTGCAGGTTGCGCATCAGCAGCTCCAGCCGCTGGCCCGCGCGGCGCGCCGTGGCGGACTCGTCGTTGTCGCGCAGGCTTTCCACCAGCAGGCCCATGCTGGCCAGCGGCGTGCGCAACTCGTGCGCCATCACGCCCAGCGCGGCCAGCGTGGACTGCAGGCGGTGCTGGTCCTGCCGCGCCGAGGACACGCCCAGCAGCAGGCCGCACAGCCACGACAGCGCGAACATGAAGCCGTGTTCGCGGGTGAAGGCCGCCGGCAGACCGTCGAGGCTGGCGGCCAGCGCCAGGCCACCCCCGAAGGCGGCCACCAGCATGGCGGTGGCGTAGCGCCAGTCGGTGATCACGTACATCAGCAGCGCGACCAGGCACACGGCCAGCACGCGCGGGTCGGCGCCGCCGTTCATGAAGTAGAGCCAGACCTGCAGGAAGGGCCCCGCCACCGCCAGATAGAGCAGCACGTAGGCGTGCGCCCAGGCGTTCTCGGCCACGTCGTCGGGGTCGAGCAGGAACAGCGGCACGGCGCCCAGGGCGGCGAGCGCGCGCAGGGTGAAACTTTCGTACGCCTGCGGCGCGACGTAGGTGTAGACCGCCCAGGCCGAGAGGTGGACGATGAGGTAGATCAGGCCGAGCGCGACCAGCCGCGCGCGCGAGAGGTGCAGCACGGGTTCGAGCGGGGACTGGAGCAGGGTGTGAAGCGGCGTGCGCAGCGACGAAGGCGAGGGAAGCGGGGGCATGGCGGGCCGCGTGAACTGGTGAGCGCCCATGCTAAGGCCGGGCCCTGTCGCCGGCAGCGGGGGAAGCCCTCGGGTCCGCTGTGGGGAAACCCGGATGAACCCGCCCTAGGGCGTGGCCAGGGGGAGCTCGATCACGAAGCACGAGCCGCTGGCCACGCGCTCGAAGCGCAACTGGCCCCGGTTGGCTTCCACCGTCTCGCGGCAGAACGCCAGGCCCAGCCCGCTGCTGTGCGTGGTCTGGGTGCTGAAGAAGGGCTCGAAGATGAAGCGGCGCACGTGCTCGGGCACGCCCGGGCCTTTGTCGCGCACGCGGATGGTGCCGCGCGCCGCGCCGGCGTCCACCTCGATCTCGATGTCGCCGCGCGCGAACGCGGCCTGGGTGCGGCGCAGCGCATACACCGAGTTCTTCACCATGTTGTGGATCACCTGGATGAACAGGCGCTCGTTGCCCCTGAAGTGGAAGTCGCCGCGTGTGTTCACGCTCACGGCCTGGCGCTCGCGCTCGCTCATGAAGGGGTAGGACTCGATCGCGTTGCGCACCAGCCGGGCCGCGTCGAGCGTCTCGTGGCCGGGCAGGATGTCCAGCAGTTGCGCGTTGACGATCTGCGAATCGATCTGGTGGTTGATGGCGCGCAGCAGGCCATCCATGCGGTCGGCCAGCCGCGGCACGTCAGCGGGTTCGGCGTCGCGCAGGTGGTCGTTGATCAGCGCGGCGCTGGCCAGTGGCGTGCGCAGCTCGTGCGCCATCACGCCCATGGCCAGCAGCGTGGCGTTGAGGCGTTGCAGCCGGTGGCTGGCCGACGACAGCGCCAGCGTGAGCGCCGACAACCAGGCGAAGAAGAAGGTGAGGTTGCCCTCGGTCGCGCGCCACGGGGGCAAGGCCAGTTGCGGCTCGGTCATCGAGACGAAGGCGCGCGCGGCGATGGTGCCCGCCGCCAGCGTCGCCGTGGCCACGCGCCAGTCGAGCACCTGGTAGACGAGGAAGCACATCAGCGCGGTGCTGGTCATCCACACCGCGTTGCCGTGGTTCATCAGGTAGAACCACTGGAACAGGAAGGGGCCGGTGTAGGTCAGGTAGACCAGCAGGTAGAGCCGGATGGCGCGGTGGCGGGTCACCTGCGCGGGCGTCCACCACAGCAGGGGCAGCGCGCCGATGGCGGCCAGCGCGCGCCCCACGGGGCTCTCGTAGGGTTGCGGCGCGAGCTGGCTCCAGAACCCGTGGAAGGCCAGGTGGCCCACGAACAGCACCAGGCTCAGCGCGACCAGCCGCGTGCGCGACAGGTGCCGCAGCGGTTCGATGGGTTGACGGAGAAGGGCGATCGCCCGCAGGAGGAATCGGTGTCGCACAACGGGGCGCATTCTAGGGACCGCGGCGCGCGCCTGAGCGTGAAATAAATCGGTCATGCGGCGGTCTCAAGTTCGGGGGCCAACTGCCGATATGCTCCGCTGGCCTGGACCGCGCGCGCGTCGCGGTCCTTCCCTTCGTGAAGCGAGCCCGGCATGTTGTTTCCCTGCATGAGAGCGTCCTCGCGCATCTCCTTCATCGACGATGACCCGTCCTTCCTGGACGCGATGGCCGACGCCGTCGCCTCGGTGCGGCGCTGCGAGTTCCTGCACCACCCCGGCGACCTCGACCGCCTCTACGCCGAGCAGGAAGATCTGCTGCGGCGCGAGCAGCAGATGCTCGCGCGCATCCCGGGCGCCGAATCGCCGCTGCTGGCGGCGCTCGACTACTTCGCCTGGCCCGGGCGGCACGCCATCTTCTCGGTGCTGGTCACCGACCAGGTGATGCCCGCCGAGGACGGCGTCTCCATCTGCGAACGCCATGGCCATTTCGGCCTGCGGCGCATCCTGCTCACTGGCGCCGCCGACGCCGACCTCGCGGTCAAGGCCTTCAATCAGGGTTCGATCGAGTCCTTCCTGCCCAAGCAGACGCGCAACCTCGGCTTCAACCTGCGCCGCGCCCTGCAGGACCAATTCCTGCACAACTCGGTGGAGCGCGGCCGGCAACTGGCCATGCAGATGCGGCGCGAGCGCTTCGCGGCGCTGGAATCGGTGGACGTGTCCAACGCGCTGATGGTGATCCTGGGCCGTGGCCGCGTGGACGAGTACCTCGTGCTCGGCGAGCCCTTCGGCGTGCTGGGCCTGCGCGCCGACGGCCGGCTGAGCTGGATCCCGATCGAGACCCAGGACGGCCTGCGCGAGTTGAGCGAGACCCTGGCCGAGTTCGGCTGGGATGCGCCGGCTGTGGCGAGCGTGCGCGCGGGCGAGGCCCTGCCCAATGTCGAGCTCGTCTCGCAGCTCGATGGCATCGCGCCCGCCATCGCACCGGTCGAGCCGCTGAGCGAGGCCGACGGTGTGCTGGCCGCCGAATTCCAGTTCGAGTGGCCGGGCACCGTGTCGTGGCGCACGCTGCCCGGAGGGACGGCCGCTTGAGCGTGCACCATCCGGGCGTCACGGGCCTCGAGCCCCTGGGCGCGCCGCTTGAACGGGCCTCGGCGCCCGAGGTGTTCGAACCCTTGATGGAGGCCCTGGTCGCGCGCCTGCGCGAGCGCGGCTTTGCGGGCCTGGCTTTCGTGCGGCCCGATCCTTTCGGCGAGGCCGGTGCGCGCCTGGTTCAGGCCTTGAGCAGCCCGCCGCTGCAGGCCCTCGCCGAGACCATCGCGCGCACGGGCCCGCCGCGCGGCCAGGCCGTGGCGCTGATGCCCGCGAGCGCCCTGGGCGAGCCCGCCGCGCGCCGCCTCGCCGGCCTGGGTTACCAGCAGGTGCTGGTGGTGCGTGTGCCGGTGCTGGGCGAGTTGTGCTGCGAGTTCTGGCTGTTCTCCAGCAGCGCCCACGTGCGCGAGGAGCACCTGGGCGCGGCCACGCTGGAGCTGCTGCGCGACTGGCCGGCCTGGCGCGAGGCCCTGCGCACGGCGGTCTGCCCGCTCACCCCGCGCGAGCGCGAGGTGCTGCAGGCCGTGGCCGAAGGCCTCAAGGGCGCGGAGGCGCAGGAACGCTTCGGCTGCACCGAGCGCACCTTCCGCCTGCACGTGGAGAACGCCAAACGCAAGATGCGCGCGGCCAACGGCTCGCAGGCCGTGTACCGCGCGCAGTTGATGTGCGGGCTCTGACGCGTCGCTGACCGATCAGAACGGCCGGCCCGAGGCCGCCGCCATCTCCAGCCGCACCTTCAGCGCGCCCGTCACCAGGCCCTTGGCGTAGGCGGTCGGCGCGCTGGCCAGCAGGGCCTGCAGCTCTTCGCCGGTGCAGTGCTCCACCTGGAACTCCTCGTACAGGTCGAACCAGTGCGGGTGCTGCTGCTCGAGCAGGCGCATCTCGTTCAGGTTGCTCATCGCCACCTCGGCCTCCAGGCGCTGGAGCATCTCCAGGGTCTCGATGGGCGGGATGCCGAGCGACGCGGGGCGCATGCCGTGGGTGGAGGGCAGGGTGGTCATATCGAGGTCCAGGTACATGTCACGTCCTTGAGGGGCGGGAGGGTCTGTCCTCGTTGTCGGTGTCCTCTTGAGGTCCCTTCACCAGCGACCCTGTCACTTTTGACAGGGGGCGCGAAGAAGCATCACCGAATGCGCATTTGTTCACGCTGCAGGCGCACACCACCGCGTTTCCCCGGCTTGCAACGGTCTGGATAAACCTTTTCGGTACCTGTCAAGGGCGCTTGCGCCGCTGGTCCCCAATCATCAACCGTGCAGCGATCAAACGCCGATTCATCCCCGCGCTGACATGACATCACAAATCAACTTCGCGTATCGTTACAAACACAAAGTGAAAAACCAATGAGCGCACTCACCCCCTTGCTGCAACGGCTGCCCCAGCCATCGTCCATCGCCTCGGCCCTGCGCTCCGAAGCGGTGTCCAAGCTGCTGCCGGTCGTGTTCCTCGCCATCGCGCTCACCGCGCTGGTCATGATGTTCGTCTGGCAGAACCAGTCGAACTACCGGCCGGTGTTCGGCGCGCGCGAGAACGTGCCCTCGGCCGACATGATGTCGGTGCTCGACGCCGAAGGCATCGCCTACCGCCTGCACCCCGAGACGGGGCAGGTGCTGGTGTCCGAGTCGAACCTCGGGCGCGCGCGCATGCTGCTGGCCGCGCGCGGCGTGGTGGCCCGCCTGCCCGACGGCCTCGAACTGATGGACAAGAGCGACCCGCTGGGCGTGACGCAGTTCGTGCAGGACGTGCGCTTTCGCCGCGGCCTGGAAGGCGAGCTGGTGCAGAGCATCACCGCGCTGGAGCCGGTCAAGAGCGCGCGCGTGCACCTGTCGATCGCGCGCTCCTCCACCTTCGTGCTCAACGCCACCGAGGCCAGCTCGGCCTCCGTCGTCGTGCACCTGCACCCCGGCCGCGAGCTGGAGACCGAGCAGATCGCCTCCATCATCAAGCTGGTCTCGGGCAGCGTGTCCAACCTGGCGGCCGACCGCGTGACGGTCGTCGACCAGGCCGGGCGCCTGCTCTCCAGCCGCGTCGACATCAAGGGTGGCCTGGATTCGACGGGCTTCGCGAATGAGTCCGTTCGCAAGGCACAAGAGGGCCTGCTGCGCAACGCGCACCAGCTGCTGCAGCCCATCCTGGGCGTGAACAACTACAACGTCAGCGCCTCCGTCGAGCTGCACCAGGACAACGTGAAGGAAACGCAGGAGCGCTACGAGGGCGACCCGCGCATCACCAGCGAGGCGTCGCGCGAGGAAATGAACCGCCAGCCGCAGGCCCTGGGCATCCCGGGCTCGCTGAGCAACCGCCCGGCCAACCCGCCGCCCGGCGAGGACGAACCGCCCAGCACCGCCGAGCGCAACGCCGCCACGCGCCAGTACGCCTACGACCGCAGCGTCACCACCATCGAACGCGCGCGCGGCCAGGTGAAGAAGATCAGCGTGGCCGTGGTGCTGAACAACGCCGCCGCGCCCGCGGGTGCGCAGGCCTGGGCGCCGGCCGAGATCGCGCGCATGGAGCAGGTGCTGCGCGGCGGCCTGGGCATCGACACCGCGCGCGGCGACCAGCTCGTGGTCTCGGCCATGGCCTTCCCCGCGCCGCCCGTGGCCGTGTCCTGGTACGCCGAGCCGCAGTCCATCTTCACCATGGCCGGTTGGGGCTTGAGCGCCCTCGGCGCGCTGCTGGCCTACCTGCTGGTCGCGCGCCCGCTGATCCGCCGCTTCACGCGCGATGCCACGCCGCCGCGCGAGGTGGGCACGTCCGAGCTGGTGGAGCTGGGCCCGCGCGACGGCGAAGGCGCTGCCGTGGTGGCCGGGGCCTTGCCCGCTGGCGCCGCCGCCGTGGCCGCGCTGCCGCAGCCCTCGAAACAGCGCGACTCCATGGGATCGCTGCTGGAGAACTACAACCTGCCGCCGCCGGGTTCGCCGGTGGATGTGCTCGTCGATCACCTGAGGGACCTCGCGACCAAGGAGCCCGAGCGCGTGGCCGAGGTCGTCAAACAATGGGTGCAGAAAAATGGCCACCAGCCTGCCTGAGTCCGGCGCCGAAGCAGGCGCCATGTCCACCATCGAGCAGGCCGCCATCGTGCTGCTGAGCATGGGCGAGGAGCCCGCCGCCGCCGTGCTGCGCTGCCTGGAGCGCGAGGATCTGCTGCTGGTGACGCAGGCCATGTCGGCCATGAGCGGCATCAAGGTCGACGCCGCGCGCGGCGCGCTGCAACGCTTCTTCGACGACTACCGCGAGCAAAGCGGCCTGCACGGCGCCTCGCGCACCTTCCTGAAGAACTCGCTCGACCTCGCGCTGGGCAGCAGCATCAGCAGCAGCGTGCTCACGCGCATCTACGGCGACGCGATCCGTCCCAAGATGGCGCGCCTGCAATGGGCCTCGCCGCGCTGGGTGGCCGACCGCATCGCGCAGGAGCACGTGCACATGCAGGCCGTGTTCCTGGCCTTCCTGCCGCCGGCCATGGCCAGCGAGGTCATTGCCAGCCTGCCCGAGGACGGCCGCGACGAACTCATCGTGCGCGTGGCGCAACTGGGCCACGTGGAGCACCGCCTGCTGCAGGAAGTGGAGGTGCTGGCCGACGCCTGCCTGCAAAGCCTGGAGACGCAGAGCGCCACCATCGAAGGCGTCAAGCACGCGGCCGATATCCTCAACCGCCTGCCGGGCGACAAGGCCCGCATGGTGGAGCAACTGCGCGCGCGCGACGCCGGCGTGGCCGGCCAGATCGAGCGCAGCATGTACGACTTCTTCATCCTCTCGCGCCAGAGCGAGGAGGTGCTGCTGCGCATCCTCGAGGTGGTGCCCATGGACGAGTGGGCCATCGCCCTCAAGGGCGGCGACAGCGACGTGCGCCGCGCCCTCATGGCCTGCATGCCGCAGCGCCAGGTCAAGACCTTCCAGGACGCGATCCGCCGCACCGGCCCGGTGGCCGCGCGCCGCGTGGAAGAGGCGCGCGCCACCATCATGCGCGAGGTCAAGGCGCTGGCCGACGCGGGCACGATCGAGGTGCAACTCTATGCGGAGGCCACCGTCGAATGAACCCCGCAACGAGCGCCTACCGCAGCTACCGCTTCCCGCCACTGGCCGATCGTGAACTGGCCGAGGCCCTGTCCGCCCAGGGCAGCCCCGAGGCCCTGCAGGCCGCGCTGGCCGACGGCTACTCGCGCGGCGCCGAGCGCGGCTACGAGGAAGGCTTCGACAAAGGCCTGACCGAGGGACGCGCCGTCGGCGAAACGCAAGGCCGCGAACGCGGCGTGGCCGAGGGCCGCGCCGAAGGCGAGGCGCAGATCCTCGCGCGCTGGGAGCGCGTGGCCGCGCCCATGCAGGCCGCCATCGACGCCCTGCGCCAGGTGCAGGCCGACTACCAGGCCGCGCTGCGCCGCGAGATGGTGGAACTGGTCGAGCGCGTGGCGCGCCAGGTGATCCGCGCCGAGCTCACGCTCAACCCCACGCAGATCCTCAAGCTGGTGGAAGAGACGCTGCAGAGCATGCCCCCCGCCGTGAGCGCGGTGGAGGTCTTCCTGAACAACGAGGACCTTCGCGCGATCCAGGCCATCGAGGGCGCGAACACGCGCGACTGGAACCTCATCGCCGACCCCGCGCTGCAGGCCGGCGAGTGCCGCGTGCAGGTGGCCGGTTTCGAGGCCGACGCCGGTTGCCGCCAGCGCCTGCAGGCTTGCATGGGTCAGGTGGCCGCGCAACTGCTCGGTGCGGAAGAGCCCGTGCCCGCGGCGGCCGATGCGCCCGCGATCGAAGCCTCCCTGAACGAGGCCGCCGCGTGATCGCCGAGCAACTGCGCCGCATCGCCGTGCCCGAGGTGTCGGTCTCGACACCCACGGGCCGGCTGGTGAGCGCCACCGGCCCTCTGCTGCAGGTGCGCGGCGTGCGCCTGCACGTGGGCCAGCGCTGCCGCATCGAATCGGCGCTGGGCGCCGACATCGAGGCCCAGGTGGTGGGCTTCAAGGACGAGGCCGCGCAGCTCATGGCCTTCAAGCGCACCGAGGGCCTGGCCGCCGGTGCGCGCGTGTTGCCACTGCCGGCCGCCAGCGGCCTGCTGATCGGCGACGCCTGGCTGGGCCGTGTGGTCAACGGCCTGGGCGAGCCCATGGACGGGCGCGGCCGCCTCGGCGGCGAGCACCTCTTGCCCAGCGCCCCGCCCTGGGTGGACCCGCTGCGCAAGCGCCCGGTGGAAGGCGCCATCGACGTCGGTGTGCGCGCCATCAACGGCCTGCTCACGCTGGGCCGTGGCCAGCGCGTGGGCCTGATGGCCGGCTCCGGCGTGGGCAAGAGCGTGCTGCTGGGCCTCATCACGCGCCAGACCGTGGCCGACGTGATCGTCGTCGGCCTGATCGGCGAGCGCAGCCGCGAGGTGCGCGAGTTCATCGACCTCTCGCTCGGCGAGGAAGGCCTGCGCCGCGCCGTGGTGGTGGTGGCACCGGCCGACGAGTCGCCGCTGATGCGCCTGCGCGCCACCGAGCTGTGCCACACCATCGCCGCGCACTACCGCGACCAGGGCCGCCACGTGCTGCTGCTGGTGGACTCGCTCACGCGCTACGCCATGGCGCAGCGCGAGGTGGCGCTTTCGCTCGGCGAGCCGCCGGCCACGCGCGGCTACCCGCCCTCGGTGTTCAGCGCGCTGCCGCAACTGGTGGAAAGCGCCGGCAACGGCAGCGGCGACGGCTCCATGAGCGCCATCTACACCGTGCTCGCCGAAGGCGATGACCAGCAGGACCCGGTGGTGGACACCGCGCGCGCCATCCTGGACGGTCACATCGTGCTCTCGCGCGCGCTGGCCGAGCGCGGGCACTACCCGGCCATCGACATCGGCCAGTCCATCAGCCGCTGCATGAGCCTGGTGGCCGACGCCGATCAGCAGCGCATCGCGCG
>NZ_DATIGV010000048.1:0-30884 GCF_035481345.1 Hydrogenophaga sp.
CCGACGGCGGCCGAGGGCGCCGGCCCCGGCCGCTGCAGCCAGAACCACAGCACCGCCGCCGCGGCCAGGGCACCCACGACGGCACCGGCCAGCGCGCCCATGCCCACGGTGCCCAGGCCGCTGGCGCGTGCGGCGCCCATCGCGGCGGCGCGTCGGGGCGCTGGCGCGCCGCCTTCACCGTCGAACACCTCGCCGGCCGCCTTGTCCACCACCGCGCGTTCCACGCGGTTCTGGCCGTTCGCGTAGGCGCCGAGCAGGGCGCGGTCGCACAGCAGGTTGATGCGGCGCGGCACGCCGCGCGAGAGCGCGTGGATGCGTTCGATGGCGGCGGGCGCGAAGGGCAGGGGCCCCTTGAGGCCGGCCACCTGCAGGCGGTGCTGGATGTACTCGCGCGTTTCGGCGGCGTCCAGTGCGTCGAGGTGAAAGCGCGCGATCACGCGCTGGGCCAACTGCTCCAGTTCAGGCCGCGCCACGATGGCGCGCAGCTCGGGCTGGCCGATCAGGATGATCTGCAGCAGCTTGCGTTCGCTGGTTTCGAGGTTGGTGAGCAGGCGCAACTGCTCGAGCACGTGCGGCGTGAGGTTCTGCGCCTCGTCGATGATGAGCAGGTTGCGCTCACCGCGCGCGTGGCTGGCCAGCAGGAAGTCGTTGAGCGGGTCGAGGTGGTCGTGCACCGTGGCCGGGCCCATGCCCTCGTGCTTCACCTCGATGCGGAACTCGCGGCAGATCGACTTGAGCAGGTCCGCCACCGTCAGGCGCGGATTGAAGATGTACGCGACGTTGCAATTCTCGGGAACCTGTTCGAGGAAGCAGCGGCAGATGGTGGTCTTGCCGGCGCCGATCTCGCCGCTGAGCAGCACGAAGCCGCCCCCACCGCGCACGCCATAGAGCAAATGAGCGAGCGCCTCGCGGTGGCGCTCGCTCATGAATAGGTAACGGGGGTCGGGCGCGATCGAAAACGGGTCGTGCTGGAGCCCGAAAAACTCGGCGTACATGGGCCCGAGCATACCGGGCCGCCCGGGGGCGGGCAAACCGCCCGCCCGGGGTCAGCGCGGCCTCAGGCGGCCAACTGCATCGAGGGCTTGTTGGCCGTTGCGGCGGGCTTGGCCGCGCCGCTGGCGGCGCACTGGATCTCGCCGGAGAGTTCGCCGCCTTCGGCGATCACCACCTTGCCATAACGGATCTTGCCGATCACCTTGCCGCCGGGGTGGATCACCAGCTTGTCGCGCACGGTGAGGCTGCCGTTGAAGGTTCCGTACACCTCGGCCAGATCGACCTGGACCGAGCCGTTGAACGCGCCTTCCTTGGCGATGTTGATGACGCGCGAATCCATGGTCGCCTCGACCGTGCCCTCAACCACGAGCGTGTCGCAGTCGGTGATCTCCACGCCCTTGAGCTTGATGTTCGGCCCGACGGTGAGCTTGCTGCCACCCTCGGGGGTGGTGGTGGGCGCGGCGCTGGCGGTGGGTTTCACTTCGGTCTCCTGGGTGGCCACGGGGGTGCTGCTCTGGGAAGTCTGTGATTGACCGTAAGCCGTGTTGCGCGGTGTGGCCATGCCCCCGCTGCCGAGGGGGCGGGAAGGCTCGTTTTCGCGTTTGCCGAAGTGCAGTGCCATGCGATTCTCCTGAGGTGTAGTGGGCAGAAGCCCGCATGCTAGGCACGCATGGCCTTTACATTCGCGCCCGTCCAGTAAGACCTGTTTCGAGATGAACGGGCGACGAACGGATCTCAACGGTCGGTGCGCCGGCGGTCCTCGATCTCGCGAACCTGCGCGCGGGCCTCGTCGCCTTCCGGAATCGGCCGCCCGCTGTCGCGCCACTGCACGGCGGCCTTGAAGCCCTGGTCCTGCGCATAGCGGCGGAACCACAGGCCCTCGGGGTTGTGGCGCGTGATGCCGTCGAACAGCGTGGCCAGCGACTGCGTCTGCTCCAGACCCATGGTGAGCAGCACCTGGTTGACGACCATCTTGTGCATGGCCAGGTGCGAGCGCGGCACGCCCGCGATGCGTTCGGCCAGCGCCAGGGCGCGGGCGTCCAGCTCGGCCAGCGGCACGGCCTCGTTGGCCAGGCCCCAGTCGGCGGCGGTGCGGCCATCGATCACGTCGCCGGTGAACATGAGCTGCTTGGCGCGCGTGGGGCCCAGCCGGTAGGTCCACATGGCCGTGGTGGGGCAGCCCCACACACGGGTCGGCATGTAGCCGATGCGCGCGTCCTCGGCCATCACCAGCAGGTCGCAGCACAGCGCGATGTCGCTGCCGCCGGCCACGGCCGCGCCGTGCACCTTGGCGATGGTGGGCTTGGGGCTGCGCCACAGGCTCATGAAGTCCTCGGTGTTGCGCTTCATGAAGGCGTAGTCGTCCAGCGGGTCCCAGGGGTGGCGCTCCTGCTGGCAGGGGTGGTCGATGTCGCCTTCGCCGAAGTGCGAGAGGTCGTAGCCGCCGCAGAAGCCCTTGCCGGCGCCCTCGACCAGGATGACGTGCACCTCGTCGTTGGCAGTGGCCCACTCCACCGCGGCGCGGATCTCGCGCGGCGTGTCGTCGTTGATGGCGTTGAGGCGCTCGGGCCGGTTGAGCAGCAGGCGCGCCACGCGCGGGTTGCTGGCGTCCTGGTCGATGCGCAGGGTGTTGAAACTCGGCATGGCTGTCTCCTTCGTTGGGGTGAAACCATCTTATCGACGGGTGGTGATGGCGCGAAGTCGCGCAGGCGATATAGTTGCGCTCGCAACCAAATGGTGGAGACATGAACGCAGCGACAGAAGAACACGTGCCGGTGCTCATCGCCGGTGGCGGCCCGGTGGGCCTCACGCTGGCGGCGCTGCTGGCGCGCCAGGGCATCCGCAGCCAGGTGATCGAGGCCGACGAGAGCTACTGCAGCGGCAGCCGCGCCATCTGCATCTCGCGCCGCTCGCAGGAGATCCTGGGCTGGGTGGGGGCCGACGCGCCCTTGGTGGAGAAAGGCCTGGGCTGGACGGCCGGGCGCAGCCACTTCCGCCAGGCCGAGGTGCTGCGCTTCGAGATGCCCAGCGAGCCCACGCAGCGCTTCGCGCCCATGGTGAACATCCAGCAGTTCTACATCGAGGAATACGCGCACCGCGCGATCGGCGAAGGCGCGGTGGTGCACTGGGGCGAACGCGTGCGGACCGTGCGTTCGCGCGAGCGCGACGTGCTCGTCGAGATCGACACGCCCCAGGGCGCGCGCACCGTGCGCGCCGACTGGCTGGTGGCCTGCGACGGCGGGCGCAGCACCGTGCGCGAACAACTGGGCCTGCAACTGCAGGGCACGCAGTACGAGGGTCGCTATGTCATCGTCGACATCCGCCAGAAAACACGCCGCCCGGTGGAGCGCCTGGCCTGGTTCGACCCGCCGTCCAACCCCGGCTCCACCATCCTCATGCACCGCCAGCCCGACGACGTCTGGCGCATCGACTACCAGATCCGCGACGACGAGGACCCGGCCGAGGCCGTGAAGCCCGAGAACGTGCTGCCGCGCGTGCACAGCCACCTCGAGATGATCGGCGAGACCGAGCCCTGGGAGCCGCTGTGGATCTCCATCTACAACGCCAAGTGCCTCACGCTGCCCAACTACCGCCACGGCCGCGTCTTCTTCGCCGGTGACGCCGCGCACCTGGTGCCCATCTTCGGCGTGCGCGGGCTCAACTCGGGCCTGGACGACGCGGGCAACCTGGCCTGGAAGCTGGCGCGCGTGCAACGCGGCGAGTCGCCCGATGCGCTGCTCGACAGCTACAGCGTGGAGCGCGTGCACGCCACGCGCGAGAACATCGCCTACGGCGCCAAGAGCACCGAGTTCATGGCGCCGCCGGACTTTGCCTTCCGCCTGATGCGCGAGGCTGCGCTGCGCCTGGCGCTGGATGACGAGGCCGTGCGCCCGCTCATCAACCCGCGCCAGTCCTCGGCCATCGGCTACAAGGGCTCACCGCTCGATGGCGGCGAGTCCGGCGCGTGGGCGAGCGCGCTGGCCGCGCCCGGCGCGCCCGCGCCCGAGGCGCTGCTGCGCGACGCGCAGGGCCGGCCCTTGCACCTCAGCACCCGCTTCGGCCAAGGCTTCGTGGCGCTGGCATTCAACGGTGCGCCCGCTGGCGGCCTGCCACCCGGTGTGACGACGCTGCAAATCACCCCCGAGACCGATCCGCATGGCCAGGCCTGGCGGCGTTATGGTCTGCACTCGCCCGGCGAGCCCGCGCTGGTGCTGGTGCGCCCCGACGGTTACGTGCTGGGCCGCTGGCACGGCCTGGACACCGCGCCTCTGCGCGCGGCCCTGCAATCCACCGGAGTCATCCAATGACCGACGCCGACCTCGACACGACATACACCGCGCTGTGCCGCGCCATGGGCGAGGTGGGCGAGGCGCAGGCCCCGCTGATGCTGGCCATGCTCAGCCTGTCGCTGCTGAGCCGGCTGGACGGCACCGCGCAGGCGCTGCCCTTGATCGAACGGGCGCGCGAGCGCTGCCTGCGGGAGCCCTTGCATGGTGACTGAAACCATTCCCCTGCCGCTGGAACAGCAGCTCAGCTGGCGCCTGCACCGCCTGGGCAAGCTCACCGACGCCGCCACCGCCGCCGCCTACGCGAACGAGCTGGGCCTGGGCGTGGCCGAGGCGCGCGCGCTGGCCGCCATCGGGTCCTTCGAACCGCTGTCGGTGAACGACCTGGCCGCGCACGCCCACCTGGACAAGGCCCAGGCCAGCCGTGCCGCGCAGATGCTGGTGGAGCGCGGCAGCGTCATGAAGGCGCCCAGCGAGACGGACGCGCGCGCCGTGGTGCTGCGCCTGTCGCGCGCCGGGCGTGCCCTGCACGCGCGCGCACTGCGGCTCATCGACCGGCGCAACCGCGAGATCATGGGCTGCCTGGGCGTGGCCGAGCGGCGGCAACTGCTGGCCCTGGTCGACCGGTTGATCGCGCATTCCGCGGCGGGATGCGAAACACGCTGATGCGCGCGTCGGCGCTGTGCATCGGCGCCATGACAAGGCGCATGAGGCGCAACGTCCGTGCCCGCGCCCCATGCCCGTCCGCGTGTCCGACCGGACACGCAACTCCGGATAGCCGTCAGCCTGCGCGAAAAAGGGGGCGCCGGTAAAATCGCGCCCTTCGCCGTTCCCCCCATGGGTCCGCGCCCACCCATGAACGCCCCCATCGACGTCTCCCTCTTCGCGCGCAACGCCAAGCCGCTCACCAGCTACCGGCCCTACTGGGCCAAGCGCTTCGGCACCGCGCCCTTCCTGCCCATGAGCCGGGCCGAGATGGACGCGCTCGGCTGGGACAGCTGCGACATCATCATCGTCACCGGCGACGCCTACGTGGACCACCCCAGCTTCGGCATGGCCGTGATCGGGCGCGTGCTGGAGGCGCAGGGCTTTCGCGTGGGCATCATCGCCCAGCCCGACTGGCAGAGCGCCGAGGCCTTCAAGGCCCTGGGCCGGCCCAATCTGTTCTGGGGCGTGACGGCCGGCAACATGGATTCCATGATCAACCGGTACACCGCCGACCGGAAGATCCGCAGCGACGACGCCTACACGCCCGGCGACGTGGGCGGCAAACGCCCCGACCGCGCCGCCATCGTCTACAGCCAGCGCTGCCGCGAGGCCTACAAGGACGTGCCCATCGTGCTTGGCGGCATCGAAGGCAGCCTGCGCCGCATCGCCCACTACGACTACTGGAGCGACAAGGTGCGCCGCTCGGTGGTGGTGGACAGCAAGTGCGACCTGCTGCTCTACGGCAACGCCGAGCGCGCGCTGGTGGAGGTGGCGCACCGGCTCGCGGCGCGCGAACCGGTCGAGCGCATCACCGACGTGCGCGGCACGGCCTTCGTGCGCCGCCCGGGCGACCCGTCCGCCGAAGGCTGGGTCGAGATCGATTCGAGCGAGGTCGACCAGCCCGGCCCGGTGGACGCGCACATCAACCCCTACCAGACCACCAGCGAGCAGGCGCAGTCGCAGGGCGGTTCCTGCGCGAAAGACGAAACCCCCACCAGCACGGCCGCGCCGCAAGGCGCCACGATTCAGCCGCTGAACTTCGTGCCCAACCCCGCGCTGCAGGGCAAGGCCAAGCGCCCGCCGCGCGATCGCTCGGTGATCCGCCTGCCCAGCTACGAGCGGGTGCGCAGCGACCCCGTGCTCTACGCGCACGCCAACCGCGTGCTGCACGTCGAGGCCAACCCCGGCAACGCGCGCGCCCTGGTGCAGGCGCACGGCGAGGGCGCCACCGCGCGCGACGTCTGGATCAACCCGCCGCCGATCCCGCTGACCACGGCCGAGATGGACCACGTGTTCGACCTGCCGTACGCGCGCAGCCCGCACCCGGCCTACGCCGACGCCAACGGCCGCCACGACGGCGCGACCAAGATCCCGGCGTGGGAAATGATCCGCTTCAGCGTGAACATCATGCGCGGCTGCTTCGGCGGCTGCACCTTCTGCTCCATCACCGAGCACGAGGGGCGCATCATCCAGAGCCGCTCGCAGGCCTCCATCCTGAAAGAGGTCGAGGAGATCCGCGACAAGGTCGAAGGCTTCACCGGCGTCATCAGCGACCTGGGCGGCCCCACCGCCAACATGTACCGGCTGGGCTGCGCCAGCCCCGAGATCGAGGCCGCCTGCCGCAAGCCCAGCTGCGTCTACCCCGGCATCTGCAGCAACCTCACCACCGACCACGGGCCGCTGGTGCGCATCTACCGCCGCGCGCGGGCGCTGCCGGGCATCAAGAAGATCCTCATCGGCTCCGGCCTGCGCTACGACCTCGCCATCAAGAGCCCCGAGTACGTGAAGGAACTCGTGCAGCACCACGTGGGCGGCTACCTCAAGATCGCGCCCGAGCACACCGAGAGCGGGCCGCTGTCCAAGATGATGAAGCCCGGCATCGGCAGCTACGACCGCTTCAAGCAGATGTTCGAGCAGTACAGCGAAGAGGCGGGCAAGAAGCAGTTCCTCATCCCGTACTTCATCGCCGCGCACCCGGGCACCAGCGACGAGGACATGATGAACCTGGCGCTGTGGCTCAAGAAGAACGGCTTCCGTGCCGACCAGGTGCAGACCTTCTACCCCAGCCCCATGGCCACGGCCACGGCCATGTACCACTCGGGCCTGAACCCGCTCAAGGGCATTCATCGCGACGAGCGCGGCGAACGCGTGGACATCGTGCGCGGCGAGCGCCGCCGCCGCTTGCACAAGGCCTTTCTGCGCTACCACGACCCGAACAACTGGCCGCTGCTGCGCGAGGCGCTCAAGGCCCTGGGCCGCGCCGACCTCATCGGCAACGGCAAGCACCACCTCATTCCCAGCTTCCAGCCGATGACCGATGGCGCCTACCAGAGCGCGCGGCGCAAGAACAGCACGCCGGCGGGTCGGGCGCCGGGCGCGTCGGCGCCGGTGCGCAAGGGCCAGTTGCTCACGCAGCACACCGGCCTGCCGCCGCGCGCGGGCACGGGAGCCGGCAAGGCCCCCGCTGCCGGCAAGGCCCTGGGCAAGGGCCCGGCCCGCCGAGGCCCGTCGCGCTGAACGGGCGCGGCACGGTGCCGATCAGGCGCCGCCCGCGAACAGCGGCCAGACCACCCAGCCCAGCAGCGCCGCCACATTGAGCGCGGCGCAGACCACGAAGGTCTGCTGGAAGCGCTTCTCGTCCAGGCGGTGCTGCAGCGAACGCTGCGCCAGCCAGGCCGCCGGCCAGCCGCCCAGCACGGCGGCGCCGTGCAACAGCTCCTGCGGCCAGGGTGCGCCACCCTCGGTCATCACGTGCTGGTCGCGCCAGTACAGGAAGAAGGTGGCGATGTTCACCAGCACCACGCCCGTGAGCACCACCCAGGGAAAACGCCCGAAGCCGATGCCGATGAGCCACAGCAGCAGCCAGCCCCCCAGCAGGCCCAGGGCCAGCTGGGTCTGGCGGCGCTGCGCGCGTTCCTCGCGCCAGCGCTGGGCCTTGGACACGCCCGCCGCGGCCAGCACCGGTTCGGGCGCCGGCTGCGCGGGCGCGCCGGCCTCGCGCAGCGGCGGTGGTGGCGGCAGCTTGATCGACAGGGCGCGCGGCCCCTTGCCGCCGATGACGATCTCCTCGTACACCACCGCGGTGCCCGGCGCGATGGGCTGCGGGCCCTCGTAGTCGCGCAGGTGGAAATACACCTGGGCGGCGGTGTCGGGGCTGCGGATGAATCCGGACGCGCGCTCGGCGTCCCAGTGAACGATGGTGCCTTGCTTCTTCATGGCCTTGTGGCGGGTAATCGCTCAGGATTGTCGGCCTTGCGAGCTGAGGCGGAATGGCGCAAAATGCGCCATATTGACGCTGCTGTGATGGAGTCCGCCATGTCTTCCCCGTCGCCCAACTTCTCCTCGGTCAAATTGCCTGCCAGCCTGGTCGATCAGGCCCGCCGCGCCGCCGAGGCGCAGCGCCGCTCGGTGGCCGGCCAGATCGAATACTGGGCCACCCTGGGCCAGATCACCGAAGAAACCGGCCTCACTGTGCTGGAGGCGCGCGACGCCATCGCCCGCTACGACGCCCAGGCCCAGGACCACGCGGCGCTTGACGCCATCGAGGCTCGCTTTGCCGAGGCGGCGGCCAGCGGTGGCCTGGCGCAGGCCGTGCGCAAGACCGTGCAGACCGATCGCCAGCGCGCCACGGTGGCGGCCCCGGCCCGCGCGCGCCGCGCGGCTTGAGCCCCATCTTCTACCTGCTCGCCGGGCCCAACGGCGCGGGCAAGTCCACGCTGTACCGCTCGGCCGTGGCCTCGGGCCTCATCCCGGCCGACATCGAATTCGTCAACGCCGACCTGCACGAGGCGCAATCCCTCCGCCATATCACCGACGCCCGGCAGCGCTCCACCGAAGCGCGCCGCTGGGCCGATGCGCGGCGCGAGCAACTGCTGCACGCCGGCCAGTCCTTCGTCAGCGAGACGGTGTTCTCCCACCCGTCCAAGATCGAGCTGCTGCGCGCGGCCCGCGCGGCGGGTTTCCAGGTGGTGTTGCTGGTGGTCTGCGTGGACGACCCCAAGCCCTTGCCCGAACGGGTGGCGCAGCGCGTGGAGCAGGGCGGGCACGCGGTGCCACCGGAGCGCATCCTGGCGCGCTACCCGCGCACGCTCCAGCACCTGGCCGAGGCCGTGCCGCTGGCCGATCTGTGCCTGCTGTTCGACACCACGGCCCGGCGTGGCCAAGACATCGCGCCGCCCCGGCTGGTGGCGCGCCTGCGGCGCGGCGTGCCCACCTTCACGCAAGACCCCATGCCGCGCTGGGCCCTGGGGATGCTGAGGCGCTGAGCCTCGCGCGATGGGCGACCGCCCCGCGGCGGCGGGGTCCTTCGCACTTTCTCAGGCGAGCGTGTGCATCGGGATGTCGCGCTCGGCCGCCAGCGCATCGAGCTGCGCTCGCGTGCGCCCCGCCAGGAAGCGCGCGATGGCCTCGTGCGTGGCGGGCTCGAACAGGGTCTTCATCCGCTGGCCGCCGGCCACGCCAGCGGCCTCGCACAGCGCGGCGGCGAAGTGCGGCTCCAGCGCGGCCACGGCCACGCGGCCGTCCTGGCAGGGGTAGACGCGGTAGCCCGCGTGCGCGCCGCCCACGGCGCCCTTCGGCTGCGTCAGGCCCCAGTGGCGCGGCATCGCCAGCCAGGCCGCCGCGTCGGACAGCGCCACCTCATGGAAGCTGCCGCGCCCCGTGGAGCGCTGCAGCAGCACGGCCTTGAGCACGGCTTCGGCGGCCATCAGCGCGCCGCCCATGTCGGCGAACAGCGTGGCTGGCAGGTCCAGCCCGGTCACCAGGCCGGCGTCGGCCAGGTAGGTGAGGTCGTGGCCCGGCTCCTCGGCGCGCTCGCCGGGCGCCCCCACGATGGCCACCATCGCCAGCGCCGGGTAGCGCTTGCGCAGCGCCGCCCACGACAGGCCCAGCTTGCCCAGCGCCGAGGGGCGGAAGGACGTCAGCAGCACGTCGGTGCGTTGCAGCAGCTTGTGCAGCGTGGCCTGACCGGCCTCGGCCTTGAGGTCGGCCGACAGCACCTTCACACCCTCGTGCATCTGCGCGTAGGCCGGCGGGTTGTACTGGCCCATCGGGTCCCCGCTGGCGCCCTCACGCGCGGGCGGCTCCAGCTTGGTGCAGGCCGCGCCCATGGCGCGCAGGCGCATGAAGGCGGCCGGGCCGGGCAGGTTGAGCGCGAGGCTGAGCACGCGCACACCGCGCAGGGGCTGAGGGCTTCGGGTGGTGGGCATGGGGCAGTGGCCGCAGGTCGGTTGACGGTGCGGCCACTGTAACGTCCGCCAAGGCCCGACCCGGGGGTCGCGCGCAGCGCGGCGGGGGTGTCTATTTCTTGCCGAAGTCCAGCGGCAGGCCGACGTAGTTCTCAGCCAGCGAACGCGACATCGCTTCCGAGTTCACCAGGTACTCCAGCTCGGCCTCCTGCACCTTCTGGCCGAAGCCGCCGGTGTCGGGGAAGCGGTGCATCAGCGAGGTCAGCCACCAGCTGAAGCGCTCGGCGCGCCACACGCGCGCCAGCGCGCGCTGCGAGTAGTGGTCGATGCCGGCGTCGCTCTTCTCCGCGTAGTGTTCGATGAAGGCGGTGGAGAGGTACTTCACGTCGCTGGCCGCCAGGTTCAGGCCCTTGGCGCCGGTGGGCGGCACGATGTGCGCCGCGTCGCCCGCCAGGAACAGGCGGCCGAAGCGCATGGGTTCGGCGACGAAGCTGCGCAGCGGCGCGATGCTCTTCTCGATGCTGGGGCCGGTGACGATGGCCTCGGCCATGGCCGGGTCCAGGCGGCGGCGCAGCTCGTCCCAGAAGCGGTCGTCGCTCCACTGCTCGACCTTGTCGTCGATGGGGCACTGCACGTAGTAGCGGCTGCGCGTGAGGCTGCGCATGGAGCACAGGCCGAAGCCGCGCTCGCTGTTGGCGTACACCACCGCGTGCGGCGACACCGGCGGCACGTCGGCCAGCACGCCGATCCAGCCGAAGGGGTAGACCTTCTCGTACTCGGTGATCGAGTCCTGCACGGTGGCGCGGCACACGCCGTGGAAGCCGTCGCAGCCGGCGATGAAATCGCACTGCAGCTCGTGCGTCTGGCCGTCCTTCTCGTAGCGCACGCTGGGCTTGGCGCCGTCGAAGCCGTGGATGCTGACGTTGGCCGCGTTGTAGACGGTGGGCAGGCCGGCGGCCTGGCGCGCGTCCATCAGGTCGCGCGTGATCTCGGTCTGGCCGTAGGCCGTGACCACCTTGCCGTTGGTGAGGCCGGTCACGTCGATCGGGTGGCGCGTGTTCTTGTAGACCAGCTCGATGCTGTGGTGCACCGTGCCTTCCTTGGCCACGCGATCGCCCACGCCGGCTTCGTGCAGCAGGTCGACCATGATCTGCTCGAGGATGCCGGCGCGGATGCGGCCGAGCACGTAGTCGGGGCTCTGGCGTTCGATGATGACGTTGTCGATGCCGGCCTTGTGCAGCAACTGGCCGAGCAGCAGCCCCGAGGGGCCGGCGCCGATGATGGCGACCTGGGTTCGCATGGGTCTTGTCTCCGGAGATCTGGCGAAACCCGCAGGCTAGGGCGCCCGGGCGCCCGCCACAATCGCTGGCAAGGCGCATTGCGCGATCAGCGCGCACTTTGTGCGATCATCGCGCACTTCCTGGAGCGTCACGCCATGCCCGAACCGTCCATCGCCAAGGCCGACTTCATCGAGGGCATGGCCAAGGGCCTGGCCGTGCTGGAGAGTTTCGACACCGAACGCCAGCGCCTGAACGCCACGCAGGCGGCCGAGCGCGCCGGACTCACACGCGCGGCGGCGCGGCGGCACCTGCTCACCCTGGCCCACCTGGGCTACCTGGACACGGACGGCAGCCATTACTGGCTCTCGCCCAAGGTGCTGCGGTTTTCGGGCAGCTACCTGTCCTCGGCGCGCCTGCCGCGCCTGGTGCAGCCCACGCTGAACCGCCTGGCCTCGGCCACGCGCGAATCGTTCTCTGCCGTGGTGCTGGATGGTGACGAGGCGGTGATCGTGGCGCGCAGCGCCGCGCCCGGAGCGCCGCGCCTCATGCCCTACGGCCTGCACCTGGGGTCACGCATGCCGGCGCACGCCACGTCCACGGGTCGGGTGCTGCTGGCGGCGCTGCCGCGCGCGGCCTTCGCGGCCTGGCTCAAGGGCCGGGTGCTGCCGCGCCTGACGCCGCACACCACGGACGACCTCAAGGCCTTTCGGGCCGTGATCGACACCGTGCGCCGCGACGACTTCGCCATCGCGAGCGAGGAGCACGAGCTCGGTGTGATCGCGCTGGCGGTGCCGCTGCGCAACATGAAGGGCCAGACCCTGGCCGCGCTCAACGTCGTGGTGTCGCCGGGGCGCATGGACGCGGCGGTGATGCGCCGCGAACTGCTGCCGGTGCTGATGGACGCGGCGCGGGAGCTGCGGCCGCTGCTCTAGAAATGGGGTCAGACCCCCAGGTGCTGCTCCAACAGGCCCGGCTGCGCCAGCAATTCCTTCGTGGTCCCCTCGAACACCACCTCGCCCTTGACCAGGATCACGTTGCGGTCGGTGATCTGCGTCACGTGTTTCCAGTTCTTGTCGACGATGACGCTGCTGATGCCGCTCTCGCGGATCAGGCCGCAGATGCGCCAGATCTCGCGTGCGATCAGCGGGGCCAGGCCTTCGGTGGCCTCGTCGAGGATGAGCAGGTCCGGGTTGGTCATCAGCGCGCGGCCGATGGTGAGCATCTGCTGCTCGCCGCCGCTGAGCTGCTGGCCGCCGTGGTTCAGGCGCTCGGCCAGGCGCGGGAAGGTGTCGAGCACGCGCTCGTAGGTCCACTCGCGCTGGTCCCTGGTGCCGGGCCGCGCGGCCATCACCAGGTTCTCCTTCACGCTCAGGTTGCCGAAGATGCCGCGCCCCTCGGGCACGTAGGCGATGCCTTCGCGCGCCACGGCATAGGGTGTGGCGCCGGTCATGTTGCGGCCCTTCACGTGCACCGCACCGCCGCTGGGCTTGACGATGCCCATCAGCGACTTGAGCAGCGTGGTCTTGCCCATGCCGTTGCGGCCCATCAGGCCGATGGTCTGGCCCGCACCGACGTGGAAATCAATGCCGCGCAGGATGTGGCTCTGCCCGTAGTGGGTGTGCAGGCCCTTGGCTTCGATCAGCGCGCTCATCAGTGCTCCTCGCCGAGGTAGGCGGCCTGCACGCCGGCGTCGTTGCGGATCTGCTCGGGCGTGCCGCTGGCAATGACCTGGCCATTGACCATGACAGTGAGCACCTCGGCCAGCGCGAACACGGCGTCCATGTCGTGCTCCACCAGCATGATGGCGTGCTCGGCCTTCAGGCGCTGCAGCAGCGCGACCATGGACTCCGCTTCGGCCGCACCCATGCCGGCCAGGGGCTCGTCGAGCAGCAGCACGGTGGGTTCGGTGGCCAGGGTCATCGCGATCTCGAGCTGGCGCTGTTCGCCGTGGCTGATGGCCGCGGCCACCGTGTGGGCGCGCGCCGTGAGGCCGGCGAGCTCCAGCGCGCGCTCGCAGCGCTGGTTCACCGCCGAGAGCTTGCCCGCCGCGCTGAACCAGTGCAGCGGGTTGTAGGCCGCGTGCCGCTCGCGCGACTGGGCGGCCAGGCGCACGTTCTCCCACACGGTGAAGGGCAGGAAGATGTTGGTCTTCTGGTAGCTGCGGCCCAGGCCCTGGCGCGCGATGCGCTCGGGCGAGCGCCCGGCGATGGACTGGCCGTTGAGATCGATCTGGCCGCTGGTGGGCGGCAGGTCGCCCGCGAGCAGGTTGGTCAGCGTGGACTTGCCCGCGCCGTTGGGGCCGATGACGGCGTGGATGCGGCCACGGTGCAGGTCCACCGAGACGTCGTTGACGGCGGCCAGGCCACCGAAACGCTTGGTGAGGTGCTTCGCGCAGAGCAGCAAATCGCTCATGCCTTGCCCCCCCGCCGCGTGAAGCGCTCCACCAGGCCCAGCAGCCCGCGCGGCGCCACGATCACCACCAGCACGATGAAGCCGCCCATGAGCAGTTGCCAGTGCTTGGTCATGTCCTTGAAGAGGTGCATGACGTACTCGAAAGCGAAGGCGCCGACGATGGCGCCCGCGAAGTTGCCCATGCCGCCCAGGATCACCATCATGATCGCGTGCGCGCTCATGTGGAAACCCATGAGCTCGGGGTTGACGAAACCGGTCTGCGCGGCCCACAGGTAGCCCGCCACGCCGGCCAGGGCGCCCGCCAGCGTGAAGGCGGTGAGCTTGTAGCCGAAGGTGCCATAGCCCACGGCGCGCATGCGGTGCTCGTTCACGCGGATGCCCGCGAGCACACGGCCGAAAGGCGAGAACAGCAGGCGGCGCAGCGCGACGTACAGACCCAGCAGCACCACCAACGTGAAGTAATAGAAGACGAGCTTGTTGTCCAGGTCGATGCCCAGCGCCGTGGCGTCGGGGCGGAAGTTCACGTAGATGCCGTCGGAGCCGCCCAGGGCCTTGTTGTCGAAGACCAGGTAGAAGACCATCTGCGCGAAGGCCATGGTCACCATGATGAAGTAGATGCCGTGCGTGCGCACCACGAAGAAGCCGATGATGAGCGCGGCCAGGCCCGCCCCGGCGGCGGCCAGCGGCAGTGACCACCACAGCGCGATCGGCGCGTCGGGCGGCGTGAGAAAGGCCAGCGCATAACCCGCGATGCCGAAGAAGGCGGCGTGGCCGAGCGAGACCAGGCCGGTCACGCCCTGCAGCAGATCAAGGCTCATCGCGAAGATGGCCAGGATCATCATCTGCGAGAGCATGCCGAGGTAGAAGTCGCCGCCGTCCATGGGCAGCAGCGGGAACACCGCCAGCGCGATGGCGCCCAGCGCGAGCACGAACTGGATGCTGCGCGGCAGTTTTTCGAGTTGGGCCTTGGCTGAGCTCATTGCTTGAACAGCCCTTCAGGTTTGTAGAGCAGCACCAGGGCCATGAGCATGTAGACCGCCATGCCGGCGATCTGCGGCACGAGCACCTTGCCGAAGGTGTCCACCAGGCCCACCAGCAGCGCCGCCACGAGCGCGCCGCGCACCGAGCCGATGCCGCCAATCACCACCACCACGAAGCACATGATGAGCACCGAACTGCCCATGCCCGGGTACACGCTGGCGATGGGCGAGGCGATCATGCCGGCGATGGCGGCCAGGCCCACGCCCAGCGCGAACACCACGCCGTGGATGAGGCGGATGTTCACGCCGAGCGATTCGGTCATCTCGCGGTTGAAGGCGCCGGCGCGGATCTTCATGCCCAGGCGCGTCTTGCTGATGAGCAGGTACAGGCCCACGGCCAGCAGCAGGCATACGCCCGACATGACCAGCCGGTAGACCGGGTAGGAGAGCGTGTCGGTGAGGGGGATGGACCAGTTCAGCACCTCGGGCACCTGCACCGCGTGCACGTCGTCGCCCCAGAAGACGGAGCGCATCTCTTCGAAGATGTAGATCAGACCGAAGGTGAGCAGCACCTGGTCGAGGTGGTCGCGGCGGTAGAAGTGGCGAAACAGCAGCCACTCCAGCAGCCAGCCGAAGACCACCGCCAGCACCGTGCCCAGCACGATGGCCAGCGTGAGGCTGCCGAGCAGGGAGGTGAAGTACCACGCCAGGTAGGCGCCGATCATGTAGAAGCTGCCGTGCGCGAGGTTCACCACGCCCATGATCCCGAAGATCAGCGTGAGGCCGGCGGCCAGCATGAACAGCAGCAGCCCGTACTGGACGCTGTTGAGCAGCTGGATGAGGAAGTTGGCGAAGTCCATCGATTCGGGGTGCAGGCCGGGGTGCAGACGTCAAACCGGCGCCGCTAGGGCGCCGGCTTGCGGGGAGTCACGCAAGGATCAGGCCATGCGGCAGCCGGTGGCCGGGTCGGCGATGGCCTTGCCGGCGATGCCGATCACCTTGTTCTCGCGGTTTTCCACGCGGCGCAGGTAGATGTCCTGGATGGGGTTGTGCGCGGGGCTCATCTTCCATTTGCCGCGCGGGCTGTCGATCTCGGCGCCGCGCATGGCCGCGTACAGCGCCTGCTTGTTGCCCATGTCGCCCTTGACGGCGTTGGCGCCCTTGACCAGCAGCAGGCCGGTGTCGTAGCCCTGCACGGCGTAGACGTCGGGCTGCAGCTTGAAGGACTTGGCGTAGTCGAGGCGGAATTTCTTGTTGCGCGGCGTGTCCAGCGAATCGCTGTAGTGCATGGTGGTGAGCACGCCGTTGGCGGCGTCACCGGCGGCGTCCAGCACGCCTTCGGTCAGGAAGCCCGAGCCCCAGAGCTGGATGTTCTTGCTCAGGCCGGCCGCGTCGTAGTCGCGCAGGAACTTGGCCGCGCCGCCACCGGCGAAGAAGCAGGCCACGGCGTCGGGCTTGATCGAGGCGATCTCGGTCAGCAGGGCCTGGAACTCCACGTTCGGGAAGGGCAGGCTGAGCTTCTTGACGATCTGGCCGCCGGCCTCGGTGTAGCTCTTCTCGAAGCCCTCGAAGGCCTCGTCGCCCGCGGCATAGGCCCAGGAGATCCACACGGCCTTCTTGTGGCCCTTGTCCATCATGGGCTTGCCCAGGGCCAGGGTGGGCTGGCTGTTGGTGAAGGAGGTGCGGAACACGTTGGGCGCGCACTGCGCGCGCGTGGCGATGTGCACGCCGGCGTTGGGGATGAGGTTGAGCACGCCCGATTCGCGCGCCACCTTGTGAATGCCCATCTGCACACCCGAGTGCACGGTGCCGACCAGCACGTCGACCTTGTCGCGCTGCACCAGGCGGGTGGCGTTCTCGATGCCCTTGGCCGGGTTCGATTCGTCGTCGACCTTGAAGAACTCGATCTCGCGCCCGCCGAGCTTGCCGCCCTGTTCGTTGACGGCCATGCGGAAGCCGTTTTCGATGGCCACGCCGAGTTGGGCGAAGGTGCCGGTGTAGGGCAGCATGAAGCCCACGCGCACCTTGTCGGACTGGGCGCGCGCGATCTGCGGCAGCAGCAGGCCGGTGGACGCGGCGCCAATGACGGCGGCACTGCGGGTCAGGACGAGGCGGCGAGAAGTCATCTGGGTCTCCAGGGGTTGATCGGACTGCGGGTCACTGTAGGTGGGGGGACCGGGCTTGGCGATACAGAATAACCCTAGTCGCTTCAGGTTTGAATAATTCGTTTGCGAATTGTTTGGGCGTTCACGAGGCTTCGCTGGGCGCGAGCGCCTGGGTCAGCCACTCGCGGCACCAGGCCGCGCCGGCCGATTCGGGCTTGGTCTCGACGGAGGCGTCGAGCACGCACAGCTCGCCCACGCGCACGGCGCCCAGGTCGCGCAGGCGTTCGTCAAAGCGGCGCCCGCCGTTGGCGAAGGTCTGGGGGTACTGGGCGCTGTCGCCCAGCGCGATGACGCCGAAGCGCACGTGGCCCAGGTAGCGCGGCTGCGCGTCGAGCGAGGCGTAGAAGGCCTGGGCGTTGTCGGGCACGTCACCCGTGCCGTGGGTGGATGTGCATATGACGTAAAGTGCATCCGTGTCGAAGACGCTCGGATCCAGTCCGTCCATCATTCGCACGTCGATGGCGCTGATCAGATCGGCGCACGCCATCTCGATCGCCTGTGCCACCTGCGCCGCCGTGTGGGTCATGGTGCCCACGAGGATGAGCAGCTGGGAGGCGGTGGTGGATGGCATGACACGCACTTTAGTGCATGTTTTTGCGGTGCGGCATGGGGTTAACCCGCATCGGAAGGGCCTGGGAGAGCCGTTTGCCCAGTGGCGGGATTGTTCCCCACCGACCACCGGAGTCCGCCATGGCAAAGCCCCCCCCATCCGCCAAGACCAAGACCCAGACCGCCACGGGCCCTGCCCGCCGCGAGGAAATCTCGGCCGCCGACGAAATCGTGCAACGCAAGGACGCGCAGGCCCAGGCCCTGGCCGCCGCCATGCCGTGGAACGACAACAAGTCCCTCGAGCACGGCTTTGCGCAAGGCCTGTCCCCGGCGAAGGGCGTCACGGCACAGCCCGAGAGCCCGCTGCCGGGCAGCAGCACGGTTTCCGAGGTGAACACCTCGGACAAGACGGGCGCGCAGGCCGAGGAGGGCGTCAACGCGGTGCAAGGTGTGCTCGAGCGCGTGCGCGCCGACGGCAGCGGCCAGCCCCTCACCACCAACCAGGGCGTGGCCATCGCCGACAACCAGAACTCGCTGAAATACGGCCTGCGCGGACCGGTGCTGCTCGAAGACTTCATCCTGCGCGAGAAGATCACGCACTTCGACCACGAGCGCATCCCGGAGCGCATCGTGCACGCGCGCGGCTCCGGCGCGCACGGCTACTTCGAGTGCCTGGAGCCGCTCACCGACCTGACCCGCGCGGCGCCGTTCCAGGCCGAGGGCAAGGTCACGCCGGTGTTCGTGCGCTTTTCCACCGTGGCGGGCGAACGCGGCTCCAAGGACACCGCGCGCGACGTGCGCGGCTTCGCGGTGAAGTTCTACACCGATGAGGGCAACTGGGACCTGGTGGGCAACAACATACCGGTCTTCTTCATCCAGGACGCGATGAAGTTTCCCGACCTCGTGCACGCGGTGAAGCCCGAGCCGCACCACGCCATGCCCCAGGCCGCCAGCGCGCACGACACCTTCTGGGACTTCGTCTCGCTGATGCCCGAGTCCACGCACATGCTGATGTGGCTGATGTCGGACCGCGCCATTCCGCGCAGCTACGCCACCATGCAGGGCTTTGGCGTGCACACCTTCCGCCTGGTGAACGCGGCGGGCGAGTCGGTGTTCGTGAAGTTCCACTGGACGCCCAAGGCCGGCACCCATTCGCTGGTGTGGGACGAGGCGGTGAAGATCTCCGGCGCCGACCCGGACTTCCACCGCCGCGACCTGTGGGAGCGCATCGAGGCCGGTGCCTATCCCGAGTACGAACTGGCGGTGCAGGTGTTCACCGAGGAACAGGCGCAGCAGTTCAGCTTCGACGTGCTCGATGCGACCAAGATCGTGCCGGAGGAACTGGTGCCGCTGCGCACCGTGGGCCGGCTGGTGCTCGACCGCAACCCGGACAACTTCTTTGCCGAGACCGAGCAGGTGGCCTTCTGCGCCGCGCACGTGGTGCCGGGCGTCGACTTCTCCAACGACCCGCTGCTGGCCGGGCGCATCCACTCCTACGTGGACACGCAGATCAGCCGCCTGGGTGGCCCGAACTTCCACGAGATCCCGATCAACGCGCCGGTGGCCCCCGTGCACAACAACCAGCGCGACGGCATGCACCGGCAGGCCATCCACCGCGGGCGCGTGTCGTACGAGCCCAATTCACTGGGCGGGGGCTGCCCCTTCCAGGCGGGTGCCGCGCAGGGCTTCGTCTCGGTGCCCGCGCGGCTGCAGGCCGAGGAAGAGCAGGGCAAGGTGCGCGCCAAGCCGGAGAAATTTGCCGACCACTACACGCAGGCCACGCTGTTCTACGAGAGCCAGACGCCGGCGGAGAAAGCCCACATCGCGGCGGCCTTCCGCTTCGAACTCAGCAAGGTGACGGTGCCGGCCGTTCGGGCGCGCATGGTCGCTTCCTTGCGCAACGTGTCCGAGGTGTTGGCCACCGAGGTGGCCGAGGGCCTGGGCATGGAGGAACTGCCACCGCCCATGCCGCGGGCCCTGTCCACCCCGGCGCGGCCCGAGGTCACCGTGTCGCCGCCGCTCTCGCTCATGGCGCGCCCGGGGGACGGGTCGATCAAGGGACGGCGCATCGCGCTGCTGGTGGCCGACGGGGTGCTGGCCTCGGCGGCGCTCGACCTGCAGTCGGCCCTGGCCGCCCAGGGCGCGAAGGCCGAATTCGTGGCCCCGCGCATCGGCCCCGTGCGCGGGGGCGATGGGGTGGCCCTGGACGCCAGTTGCTCGCTGGAGAACAACCCGGGTTTCCTGTTCGACGCGCTGGCCGTGCCGGACGGCGAGGAGGGGGTGGCCCGGCTGGCGCAAGACGGGCACACCATGGAGGCCATCAAGGACCACTACCGCCACTGCAAGGCCATGCTGGTGATGGGCGCGGCGCGCCGCCTGTTGGAGATGGCGGGCGTGTCTGCGACCCTGCCGTCGGGCGAGCCCGATCCGGGGTTGCTCGTGGCCGATGGAGACGAGAGCACCGACGCGTTTATCGTGGCCATCGGGCGGCACCGCCACCCGCAGCGCGAGACGGATCCACCGGTGGTGTGAGCCTGAAGTTCCCCGTGCCTGGCCTTCACTGAATGGCCTCGGCGGTGTTCACGCGAACGATCCGTCGCGCACCCGCCGGGCCCGCGCGCGGATGGCGTCGCGTTGCGCAGCGTCCAGGCGCGACAGGTTGTTCACCTGCAGCGCCAGACGCGGGTGCGAGGCGAAGCGTGCTTCGTGGCGCAGCAGGAAATCCCAGTACAGCGTGGTGAAGGGGCAGGCGCGCTCGCCCACGCGCTCACCGGGATCGAAGCGGCAGCCGCGGCAGTGGTCGCTCATGCGTTCGATGTAGCGGCCGGTGGCGATGTAGGGCTTGCTCGCGAGCAGCCCGCCGTCGGCGAACTGGCTCATGCCCAGCGTGTTGGGCAGCTCCACCCACTCGACCGCGTCCACGTACACGCTGAGGTACCAGGCGTGCACCTGCTGCGGCTGCACCCCGTGCATCAGCGCGTACAGGCCGGTGACCATCAGGCGCTGGATGTGGTGCGCGTAGCCATGGCGCAGCGTCTGGGCGATGGCGTCGGCGAGGCAGCGCATGGGGGTGTCACCGGTCCAGTACCACGCGGGCAGGTCGTGCTCCGCCGCCAGCGCGTTGCCCTCGGCGTAGTCGGGCATGCGCAGCCAGTAGATGCCGCGCACGTATTCGCGCCAGCCAAGGATCTGGCGGATGAAGCCCTCGGCGGCGGGCAGTGGCACACGGCCTGCCCGCCACGCCGCCTCGGCGGCGGCGATCACCTCGCGGGGCTTGAGCAGCTTGAGGTTGAGCGCGGCCGAGAGGTGCGCGTGGTACAGCCAGGGCTCACCGGTCCACATCGCGTCCTGCCATCGGCCGAAGTGTTCCAGGCGCTCGTCGACGAACACGCGCAGCGCCTGCAGGGCTTGCGCCCGCGTGACGGGCCAGCCAAAAGGCGCGGCCTGGCCGGGGTGGGTGGCGAAGCGCGCCTGCACGAGCGCGATCACCGCTTGCGTCATCGCGTCGGGATCGAAGCGCGTGGGCGGTGGCAGGAATCCCGGGCCATCTGGCCCGAAGGACTCGCGGTTGTCGGCGTCGAAGTTCCAGGCGCCGCCGCAGGGCTGCTCGCCGTCCATGAGCACACCGTGCTCGCGCCGCATCGCGCGGTAGAAGTGCTCCAGGCGCAACTGGCGCCGCCCGCGTGCGTGCGCCGCGAAGCGCGCCGTGCTGCACAGGAAGTGGCGGTCCTCCAGCACGTCCAGCGGCGTCTCCCCCGCGGCCTGTCGCAGCGCCTGCATCACGCGCCAGTCGCCGGGCTGGGTGAGCCGCACGCGCTGCGGCCTGGCTTGCGCGATCACCTCGCGCAGCGCGTCGGCGAGGCCGCCTTCGCGCAAGGTCTCGTACCGCAGCGGCACGCCTTCTTCCTCCAGCGCCGCCGCGAAATGGCGCATCGCCGAGAGGAACATCACGATGCGCTGCTGGCTGCTCCAGACGTGGGTGCTTTCCTCGGCGGCCTCGCACATCCACACGAGGTCCTGCTCGGGGTCGAAGCCATCGAAGGCGGTGGCTTCGCGGTCGAGTTGGTCACCGAGCACGACGACAAGGTGCCTGCAGGGCGTCTCCACGCGCGGCCTTGTCGTCGATCACTGGCAGCTCAGGTGACGGGTGTGGGCGTGGGCCCAGCGCCGATCACTTGGGCATGATGACCGTGTCGATCACGTGGATGACGCCATTGCTGGCGGCCACATCGGTGGACACCACCTTGGCGTTGTCCACCGTCACGCCCCCGCTGGTGCCGATGGTGAGCTCGCTGCCCTGCACGGTTTTCACCTTGCCGGCCTTGACGTCCTTGGCCATCACTTTGCCGGGCACCACGTGGTAGGTGAGCACCGAGGTCAGCTTGGCCTTGTCCTTGAGCAGCGCGTCCAGCTGCGCCTTGGGAATCTTGGCGAAGGCATCGTCGGTCGGCGCGAACACCGTGAAGGGGCCGGGGCCCTTGAGCGTGTCGACCAGACCGGCCGCCTGAACAGCGGTCACGAGCGTTTTGAACGAGCCCGCCGACACGGCGGTGTCGACGATGTCCTTGGCGTGCGCCGAGGCCAGGGCACCGAAAGCCAGCAGGGAAGCGATGAGGGTTTTCTTCATGATGATCTCCGGGTTCGAGGGTGGATACAGCACGGGGTCCGCCGGCGCCGGACCGGTGATGTGTGCACATCGCCGTGAAGGTCTCGAGCCGCGGACCGCTGCTTGTACGCACCGGTGTGCCCGTTGGTTCACCCGGATGGCTGGACGCTGGCGGGTGGGGCGTTCCGGCTGGCGACGACCCGTGAGGTCATGGCCTGGTTGCGCGGTCTGCTCAGGCGGTCTCGCCGATGGCTTCACCCAGTGGCAGGCAAGCCACCAGTCCATCGGGTGTCTCGACCCGCATGGCCAGGAAGCGGCCGAACTGGACCAGGCGCGCCATCGGTCCCGGCTCGGCTTCGCGGATTTCACGGTGCCTCACCGGGGCGGACAGGGCCATCGCCTGCGGGCTCGACAGCTGCAGCACGGCAACCAGTCCCGCCGGATCGCGCTGCGCCAGGGCCCATTGGCACAGGGTCAGCAAGCAGTCCGAGTCCTCGTTCGCTGAAGGCTCCGCTGACGCGGGCTGGCGCAGGCGCTGCAACAGGCGGTGCAGTTGCTGGCGCGAGGCCGCCTCGCTGCGCCCGGTCAGGCGCGCCAGTTCGGCGTGACTGAAATCGAACACCTCGACCAGCAGAACGGCCACGGCCTGCGCCGCCGGCAAGGTGCGAACCACGTGCCGCAGCGCCTGCTCGACCCGCTGCGCCTGTTCGGCCAGATCCTGCGGCACCTCGCTCTCAACGGCCGGCACGCCGTCATCACCCGCTGGCTCCATCAGGGTGCGATACCGCTCGCGGCGCCGCCAGGCGTCGATGCACAGGTGGCGCAAGACCGTGACCAGCCAGGCCTCCCGGCCGCTGGCATCGGGCGGCAGGGGGCCCTGCGCCGTGCGCAGCCAGGTGTCCTGCACCAGGTCTTCGGCTTCATCGCCGTGCGCCAGCCAGTGCCGCGCCAGGCCAATCAGGCGGCGGCGCAGCGCTTCATCGTCGACCAGGGGATGGGAATCGGCTGGAGGTGTCACGGAAATACCCGCTCGTTCGTTTATCGAATGAAGCTAACACACAGGAGCCACTCCCATGCTTTTCCCGGACACCGACACGCCCACCCGCCCCGCCAACGCACAGGACAACGCCTTCCTGGAAGAGAAGGCCTTTCGCGCCCGCACGGTGATGGTGTTCGGCACCATCACCGACGCGCTGGCCTCGGAGACGGTGCGCAAGCTGCTGGCCCTGGACGCCGAGTCGAGCGCGCCGATCACCATGATCGTCTCCTCGCCGGGCGGCCACCTCGAATCGGGCGACGCCATCCACGACGTGGTGCGCTTCATAGCTTCGCCGGTGCACATGGTCGGCACGGGCTGGGTGGGCAGCGCCGCCACCCACCTCTACCTGGGCGCGGCCCGCGAGCGCCGCGTCTGCCTGCCGCAAACGCGCTTCCTGATCCACCAGCCCAGCGGCGGCGCGGGTGGTGCGGCCAGTGACATGGCCATCCAGGCGCAAGAGATCCTCAAGGCCCGCGAGCGCATCGCCGAGGTCATCGCGCGCGAAACCGGCCAGCCCATCGAGCGGGTGCGCCAGGACATCGAGCGCGACCTGTGGATGCCGGCGAAGGAGGCCGTTGCCTACGGCCTGGCGTCGCGCGTCATTCAGCGGCGAGAGGAGTTGTGGTCCTGAAGCGCTGAGGGGGGATTTTGGCCTGCCCGGAGGGACTCGAACCCCCGACCTGCTGCTTAGAAGGCAGCTGCTCTATCCAGTTGAGCTACGGGCAGTGCGGTGCGGGTGCCGCTGGAAAAAAGGCCCACGGGGGTGGGCCTTTGTTCGTTTCGTGAAATGGTCGGAGCGGCGGGATTCGAACTCGCGACCCTCTGCTCCCAAAGCAGATGCGCTACCAGGCTGCGCTACGCTCCGACAAGGCGCGGATTCTACCCGCAGACCGCGCGCGCCTTCGGCCGGGCGTGCGGCCTAGGGAATGGCACGCGACAGGCCATCGCTCAGCGCTTCTCGTACTGCGTCTTGCCGAACAGGATGTCGCGCGACTTGTCGTCGGTGAGCGGCTTGCGCGCGTCGGCCAGCACGGCCACGCCGCGCTGCACCGCGGGGCGCTCGGCGATGCGGTCGAACCAGACCTTCAGGTTCGGGAAATCGGCCCAGTCGATGCCCTGGTTCTGCCAACTGCGCAGCCAGGGAAAGATGGCGATGTCGGCGATGGTGTATTCGTCACCCGCGATCCATTCCTGGCCCGCGAGCTGGCGGTCCATCACGCCGTACAGGCGCTTCGCTTCATTCGTGTAGCGGTTGATGGCGTACTCGAGCTTCTCGGGCGCGTACAGGCGGAAGTGGTGTGCCTGGCCCAGCATGGGGCCCACGCCACCCATCTGGAACATCAGCCACTCCAGCACCTTGAAGCGCTCGCGGTCGCCCGTGGGCAGGAAGCGGCCGAACTTGCTGGCCAGGTAGACCAGGATCGCGCCCGACTCGAACAGGCTGATGGGCTGCCCGCCCGGGCCATTCGGGTCGATGATGGCCGGGATCTTGTTGTTGGGGCTGATGGCCAGGAAGTCGGGCTTGAACTGGTCGCCCGCGCCGATGTTGACCGCGTGCACCTGCCAGTCCCGGCCCAGTTGCTGGCCACATTCCTCCAGCATGATGTGGACCTTGTGACCGTTGGGCGTGGCCCAGGAGTGGACGTCGATCATCGGCGGGGATCCTTTCTTTCAACTGCCTCGTGTGATGGGCATCTCGACCTCGCGGGGCACGGCCATGTGCTTGGCGAGTTCGAGCTTGGCGATGGACTGGCGGTGCACCTCGTCGGGCCCGTCGGCCAGGCGCAGGGTGCGCTGGCTGGCGTAACTGTAGGCCAAAGGAAAGTCCCCACTGACGCCTCCACCTCCATGGGCCTGGATGGCCATGTCGATCACGTCGCAGGCCATGTTGGGCGCCACCACCTTGATCATCGCGATCTCGGCCTTGGCGACCTTGTTGCCCACGGTGTCCATCATGTAGGCGGCCTTGAGCGTGAGCAGGCGAGCCATCTCGATGCGGCAGCGCGCGTCGGCGATGCGCTCGTGCCACACGGACTGTGCCGACACCGGCTTGCCGAAGGCCACGCGGCTGTTGAGGCGCTGGCACATCAGCTCCAGCGCGCGCTCGGCCGCGCCGATGGAGCGCATGCAGTGGTGGATGCGGCCCGGGCCCAGGCGGCCTTGCGCGATCTCGAAGCCGCGGCCTTCGCCGAGCAGGATGTTGGCCGCCGGCACGCGCACGTTCTTCAGCACCACCTCCATGTGGCCGTGCGGGGCGTCGTCGTAGCCGAACACGGACAGCGGGCGCACCACGGTGATGCCGGGTGCGTTCGAGGGCACGACGATCATGCTTTGCTGCGAATGGCGCGGCGCGGCGGGATCGGTCTTGCCCATCACGATGTAGACCGCGCAGCGCGGGTCGCCCGCGCCGGAGGACCACCACTTGCGGCCGTTGATGACATAGTCGTCGCCATCACGCTCGATGCGGCACTGGATGTTGGTGGCGTCGCTGGAGGCCACCTCGGGCTCGGTCATCAGGAAGGCCGAGCGGATCTCGCCCTTGAGCAGCGGCTCCAGCCACTGGTCCTTCAGCGATTCGGAGGCGTAGCGCTCCAGCGTTTCCATGTTGCCCGTGTCGGGCGCCGAGCAGTTGAAGACCTCGGGCGCCCAGGGCACGCGGCCCATGATCTCGCACATCGGCGCGTATTCCAGGTTGGACAGGCCCTCGGGCGCGCGCGGGCTGCGCGGCAGGAAGAGGTTCCACAGCCCGGCCTTGCGCGCCTTGGGTTTGAGCTCCTCGATGAGTTTGGTGGGCACCCAGGCATTGCCCTTGGCGCGGTTGGCCTCGATCTCCTCGAAGAAGCGCGTCTCGTTGGGGTAGATGTGCTCGTCCATGAAGGCGAGCAGGCGTTCGCGCAGGCCCTTGACCTTGTCGCTGTAGTCGAATTCCATGTGATCTCCTGGGGGGTGTGGGGGGCAGGGCGGCTCAGTGGCCGTTGGCGAAACGCCAGGCCATTTCCGCGAGCGGGCGCGCGCCCGCGCCCGACTTGACGGCCTGCGCGCTGGAGGCGGTGCCCGCTTCCACGCGCTTGGCGATGCCTTGCAGGATGGCGGCGAGGCGGAACATGTTGTAGGCGAGGTAGAAGGACCAGTCGGCTTGCAGTTGCGCGGGCGTGGCAAAGCCGGTGCGCTCGCAGTAGCGCGCGATGTAGTCCTGTTCGCTGGGGATGCCGAGCGAGGGCAGGTCCAGCCCGTTGATGCCGCGGAAAGTGCCCGGGGGGATGTGCCAGGACATGCAGTGGTAGCTGAAGTCGGCCAGCGGGTGGCCCAGGGTGGACAGCTCCCAGTCGAGCACCGCGAGGATGCGCGGCTCGCTGGGATGGAACATCAGGTTGTCGAGCCGGTAGTCGCCGTGCACCACCGACACCAGCGACTCGTCGCGCGCCATGGCGGGAATGTTCTTCGGCAGCCACTCGATGAGGCGGTCCATCTCGGGGATGGGCTGGGTGATGGAGGCCTGGTACTGCTTGCTCCAGCGGCCGATCTGGCGCTCGAAGTAGTTGCCGGGCTTGCCGTAGTCGGCCAGGCCGATGGCGTCGGGCTTGACCGAATGCAGCGCGGCCAGCACGCGGTTCATCTCGTCGTAGATGGCGGCGCGCTGCGGCTGGGTGAGGCCCGGCAGCGACTGCTCCCACAGCACGCGGCCCTGCACGCACTCCATCACGTAGAAGGCGCGGCCGATGACCGATTCGTCCTCGCACAGCACGTGCATCTGCGCCACCGGCACGCCGGTGCCGGCCAGCGCGCTCATCACGCGGAACTCGCGCTCGATGGCGTGCGCGGAGGGCAGCAGCTTGGCCACCGGCCCGGGCTTGGCGCGCATCACGTACTGGCGCGTGGGCGTGATGAGCTTGTAGGTGGGGTTGGACTGGCCGCCCTTGAACATCTCCACGGTCAGCGGGCCGGCGAAGCCGTCCAGCCGGGGCGTGAGCCAGCGCTCCAGCGCGGCAATGTCGAAGGCGTGTTGGTCGGACACCGGCCGCGTGCCGGTGAAGTTCTGTGCGTCGTTCATTCGGCTGCGGTGCTGGGTGTCGATGGGGTTCAGGTTTCGGCTTCGGCGATGCGCATCAGTGCCGCGCGGTTGCGGATCACCAGGCCACCCTGCTCGATGCGGATCGCGTCCTCGCGCTCCATCGACTTGAGTTCCTGGTTCACGCGCTGGCGCGAGGCGCCCAGCAACTGAGCGAGTTCTTCCTGCGCCAGCTGCAGGCCGATGCGCGTCTCGTTGCCGTCGTTCAGGCAGGGCACGCCATAGCTGCGCACCAGGTGCAGCAACTGCTTGGCCAGGCGCGCGCGCAGGGGCAGGGTGTTGAGGTCTTCCACCAGGCCGAACAGGGTTCGGATGCGCCGCGCCTGCAGGCGCATCAGCGCCTCGTACAGCTCCACGTGCGAGGCCAGGATCTTCTGGAAATCGGTGCGGGACACGCACAGCAGCGTGGTGGGGCCGTGCGCGTAGGCGTCGTGCGTGCGCTGGTCGCCGTCGAACATCGCCACGTCGCCGAACCACACGCCCGGCTCCACGTAGGTCAGCGTGATCTGCTTGCCCGACAGCGAGGTGGAGCTCACGCGCACCGCGCCCTTGGCCACCGCGCTCCACTCGTTGGGTGGCTCGCCGCGCGCGACGATCAGGTCGCCGTCCTTGAATCGCTTGACGTAGGCGCATCGAAGGATGTCGTGACGCAGGGAAGGTGAGAGGGTGTTGAACCAGCGACCGCTGTTGATCGCCTCGCGTTCTTCCATTGTCAGAATCGGCTCGTCCATGGTCTGTCGTTTGAGTGACTGGAGGGGGGCTGGCCTGTCGCGCCGGAGACCGGCCCTCGAAGGCCCATCGTCCGATGCGACCGGGCGGGTCAGCGGTACTGCGGAGTGCGCTTCTCCAGGAAAGCCGAGATGCCTTCGCCGCCGTTGGCGTGGTGCACGTTGCGCACGAAGTGGCCGAGCTCGGCCGCCAGGTGCGCGTGCAGCGGGCCCGTGGCCGCGTCGTTGACGAGTTCCTTGATGCTGGCCAGCGCGTTCGGCGCGCGCGCGTTGAGGTTCTCGGCCAGGGCCAGGGCCTCGCCCATCGCGGCGCCGTTGTCGGTGAGGGTGTTGACCACACCGAGTTGCTGCAGCCGCTCGGGCGTGATGCGCTCGCCGGCCATCAGCAACTGCATGACCGTGGCGCGCGGCAGGGCCCGCGCCAGCGCCCAGCTGCCGCCACCATCGGGCGAGATGCCGACGTTGCTGTAGGCCATGACGAAGACCGCGTCGCGCGCGGCGACGATGAAGTCGCAGGCCAGCGCGAGCGAGAAGCCCGCCCCCGCGCAGGCGCCTTCGACGGCCGCGATCACCGGTTTGGGGAAGGCGTGGATGGTCTCGATCCAGTTGTGCAGGCCGCCCACGCTCTGCGCCTGCACCTCGGGCGGCTGCTGGCGGTTGGCCTGCAGGCGCTGCAGGTTGCCGCCCGCGCAGAAGTGGCGGCCTTCGCCGACGATGACCACGCTGCGCACGTCGGCGCTGCTCTCGGCCACGTTGAGCGCTTCCACGCCAGCGGCGTAGAGCTCGGGCCCGAGCGCGTTGCGGTGCTCGGGGTTGCTGATGGTGAGCACCATGGTGGCGCCCACGCTGTGGCTTTTGAGGCTGGCGGTCATGGGGGTCATGCCTCCTCGTGCGTGAGGCTCAGCCCCAGCGCGCCGCGCCGGCGCAGCCAGGGCGAGGGGCGGTAGCGCGGGTCGCCATACACCGTCTGCAGGTTGAACAGGATCTCCAGCACGTTGGTGGGGCCGATGCGGTCGCCCATGGCCAGCGGGCCCATGGGGTAGCCCAGGCCCAGGGTCACGGCGACGTCGAGGTCGGCCGGCGAGCAGATGCCCTGCTGGCACATGTCGGCGGCGATGTTGACGATGGTGGCCACCACGCGCTGCGTGACGAAACCGCCGCTGTCGCGCACCACGCTCACGGCCTTGCTGTCGCGGGCGAAGAGGGCGTGCGCGGCGTCGCGCATGTCGGGCCGGGTGGCGGGGTTGGTGGCCAGCACGCGGCGTTTGGTGGCGCCGTCCTCCAGCATCATGTCGATGCCCAGGGTGCGCGTGGCGTCCAGGCGCTCCACGGCGGCCAGGGTGGTCACGTCCATGCCCAGCGGCGCCACCAGGATCAGCGCCTGCTCGCTGGGCGCGGCGCCGGTCTCGATGCGTGCGTCCAGGTTCTTGAGCAACTGGTACAGCTCCTGGCGGCGCGCGGCCTTGGGCGAGACCCACACCGGCGGCAGCGCGCCCGCGGTGGGCACGGGCGGCTCGGGTGGCACCTGCGCGGCGCCGTCCACGTACTTGTAGAAGCCATCGCCCACCTTCTTGCCCACCACGCCCCCGGCCAGGCGCTGCGCGGTGATCACGCTGGGGCGGTAGCGCGGCTCCTCGTAGTACTGGTGGTAGATGGACTCCATCACCGGGTGCGAGACGTCCAGGGCGGTCAGGTCCATCAGCTCGAAGGGGCCGAGGCGAAAACCCATCTGGTCCTTCAGGATGCGGTCCAGCGTGGCGAAATCGGCCACGCGCTCGCCCGCCACGCGCAGGGCCTCGGTGCCGTAGCCCCGGCCCGCGTGGTTGACGATGAAGCCGGGTGTGTCCTGCGCGCTGACCGGGGTGTGGCCATAGGCGCGCGTGAAGCCGGCCAGGCGCTCGCACACGGCCGGGTCGGTCTTGAGGCCGGCGATGACCTCCACCACCTTCATCAACGGTACCGGATTGAAAAAGTGGTAACCCGCGAAGCGCGCCGGGTGCTTCAACGCGGCGGCGATGGCGGTGACCGACAGCGAGGAGGTGTTGCTGACCAGCACCGCGTCGGCGGCGACCACGTCCTCGAGCTGCTTGAAGACCGACTGCTTCACCTCCAGGCGCTCCACGATGGCCTCGACCACGAGGTCGCAGCCGGCCAGGTCCTGCAAGGACTCGGCCACTCTCAGGCGCTGCACGTTGGCGTCGCGCGCGGCGGCGTCGAGCTTGCCTTTGGCCTGCAGGGTGTCCCAGGTCTTGGTCAGGGCCTCACGGGCGCCGGCGGCGGCGCCGGCCTGGGCGTCGAACAGCCAGACCTCGGTGCCGGCCTGGGCCGCCATCTGGGCGATGCCACGCCCCATGGCGCCGGTGCCCACCACCGCCGCACGTTTAAAAAAGGATTGCATATGTGTGTTGTATTTCGGTTGATAGCCAGATTGCCTATGACAAAATGTTTCAACCTTCTGGAGGGAAACCCGACGTGCGCCAGATCTGGACAGCCTGCATTTTGCTATCAACCGCCGTGGGCGCCCCGGCGGTCACGCTCGGGCGGCACAGCGGTGCCGCGCTGATCGGCCAGCCGCTGGACCTTCAGGTGCAGGTCATGCTCTCGCCCGGCGAAGACATCGCCACCCAGTGCCTCCAGGCCGACGTCTTCTACGGCGACATCCAGGTCACCCCGAATTTCATCCAGGTCATTCCGCGCGCCGCGCCAGGCGAACTCACGGGCGTCGCCCGCGTCGTGTCCAGCCTGCCGGTCAACGAACCCATCGTCACGCTGTCGCTGCGCGCCGGGTGTGGCCTGCCGTTCACGCGCCGCTACGTCCTTCTGGCCGATTTGGTGAGCGAGCCAGCGGTGGTAGCCGCGCCGGCACCCCAGGCCGCCGTGCC
>NZ_DATIGV010000049.1:0-10120 GCF_035481345.1 Hydrogenophaga sp.
GGCGAGAGCCAGCGCTTCATGGCGCGACTCTACGCCCGATGCATCGCCTTATCGAGGGGCGAGCCGGATGGCGCCATCCAGGCGGATCACCTCGCCATTGAGCATGTCGTTCTCGATGATGTGCTTGGCCAGCTTCGCGTAGTCCTGCGGCGTGCCCAGGCGGCTGGGGAAGGGCACGCTGGCGGCCAGCGCGTCCTGCACCTCCTGCGGCATGCCGAAGAGCATGGGCGTGCCGAAGATGCCGGGGGCGATGGTCATGTTGCGGATGCCGTTGCGCGCCAGGTCGCGCGCGATCGGCAGCGTCATGCCGACCACGCCGCCCTTGGTGGCACTGTAGGCGGCCTGGCCGATCTGGCCGTCGTAGGCCGCCACGCTGGCCGTGCTGATGAGCACGCCGCGCTCGCCCGTGGGCTCGGGCTCGTTCTTGCACATGGCGTCGGCGGCCAGGCGGATCATGTTGAAGGTGCCCACCAAGTTGACCATGACGGTCTTGGTGTACACGGCCAGGGAGTGCGGGCCGTTCTTGCCCACGGTCTTTTCCGCCGGCGCGATGCCCGCGCAATTGACCAGGCCCATCAGCTTGCCCAGCGACACCGCCTGGGCCACCACGGCCTGGCCCTCGGGCTCGCTGCTCACGTCGCATTGGACGAACACGCCGCCGATGTCCTTGGCCACGGCCTCGCCCTTGTCCACCTGCATGTCGGCGATGACCACCTTGGCGCCGTTGGCCGCCAGCATGCGCGCCGTGCCTTCGCCAAGGCCCGAGGCGCCGCCAGTGACGATGAATACCTTGCCTGCTATCTCCATGCTTGTGCTCCTGAGGTGAAAGGGTGCGCCGGGTGGCGTTTACGTTGACGTAAACGTCAATTATGCAGTGACGCTCCGCCATCGCCCGTCCCGCGGCGTCGCCGAGGGCCTGCCCCCATAATCCCGCTCATGTTCTTCAACCTCCCGACCCTGCTGACCTGGGCCCGCATCGTGGCCATTCCGCTCATCGTGGGGGTGTTCTACCTGGACGGGGTGAGCCGCGCCGACCAGAACCTGGTGGCCACGATCATGTTCATCGTGTTCGCGCTCACCGACTGGGCCGATGGCTACCTCGCGCGCAAGCTCAACCAGACCTCGGCCTTCGGTGCCTTCCTCGACCCCGTGGCCGACAAGTTCCTGGTGTGCGCGAGCCTGCTGGTGCTGGTGCACATGGGCCGGGCCGACGTGTTCGCCGCGCTCATCATCATCGGCCGCGAAATCGCCATCTCCTCCCTGCGCGAATGGATGGCCATCATCGGCGCCACCAAGAGCGTGGCGGTGCACATGATCGGCAAGGTCAAGACCATGGTGCAGATGATCGCGATCCCCTTCCTGCTGTTCGACGGCCGCCTGCTCGGCCTGATCGACACGCGCGTGTGGGGCACATGGCTGCTGTGGATCTCGGCGATCCTCACGGTCTGGTCCATGGTCTATTACCTGCAGAAGGCGCTGCCCGAAATTCGCGCGCGGTCCCGCTGAACGAGCGCCATGCAGACGCCTGCGTCCGACAACGCCTGGCTGCGCGCCATGCCCTGGGTCTTCGTGCTGATCTGGAGCACGGGCTTCATCGTCGCGCGCTACGGCATGCCGCACGCGCCACCGCTGTCCTTCCTGGCCATGCGCTACGCGCTGTCCATCCTGTGCTTCCTGCCCTGGATCCTGTGGGCCGGCGTGAAATGGCCGGCCAAGCGCACGCAGTGGCTGCACCTGGCGGTGGTGGGCGTGCTCATGCACGCGGGCTACCTGGGCGGCGTGTGGGCCGCGGTGAAGGCGGGCATGGGCTCGGGCCTGTCCTCGCTCATCGTCGGCCTGCAGCCGGTGCTCACGGCCATCTGGCTCAGCGCCGTGGGTGGCGCGCAGGGCCAGGTGTCGCGCCGGCAATGGCTGGGGCTGCTGCTGGGCTTCGCGGGGCTGGTGCTGGTGGTGTCGCGCAAGCTGGTCGAAGGGTCACCGGGCGACCACGCCAACGCAGAGAACCTGTCCTATGCGGTGTTCGCGCTGTTCGCCATCACGGCTGGCACGCTGTACCAGAAGCGCTTCGTGCAGGCCTGCGACGTGCGCACCGCCAACACGGTCCAGCTCATCGCGGCCTTCATCGTCACGCTGCCGCTGGCGCTGCTGGAGTCCGAGCCCATGCACTACACCGGCGAGTTCATCGGCGCCATGGCCTGGTCGGTGCTGGGGCTCACGCTGGGGGGCAGCTCGCTGCTGTACCTGCTGATCCAGCGCGGCGCCGCCGCCAGCGTGGCCAGCCTCATGTACCTGGTACCGCCCACCACGGCTGTCATCGCCTGGCTGCTGTTTCGCGAGCCGATCACGCTGCTCACGGTGGCGGGCATCGCGGTCACGGCCTTCGGCGTGAGCCTGGTCGTGCGCTCGCCGCGCTGAGCGCCGGCGCGGGCCGCCAGGGCTCGTCGCGAAAGGCCTCCGCCAGGGCGGCCACCAGCAAGCGGATGCGCTTGGGCGACTGCGCCTGCCAGGGCGCGAGCCAATGGATGTCCGCGTCGCGGTGGCTCCAGGCCGCCAGCACCTGCACCAGCTCGCCGCTCTCGATCTGCGGTGCGATGTCCCACAGGCTGCGCAGCATGATGCCGTGGCCGGCCAGGCACCAGTCGCGCACCAGCTCGCCCGAGTTGCTGGACAGGGGCCCCGCGATGGCCACGCGGTGCAGGGCGGCATCGCCCTCGCGCTGCAGGGTCCAGTGGTCGCCGCGTGGCGGGCCGGCGTCGGTGTTCTCGCGCACCACCAGGCAGTGGTGCATGGCTAGGTCGTCCAGGGCCTGCGGCGCGCCGTGCACCGCCAGGTAGGCGGGGGCGGCCACCAGTACGCGGCGGTTGGGCGCGAGGCGGCGCGACACCCATTCACCGGCGCGCTGGTCGGGCGCGCTCCACAGCCACACCGCGCCGTCCAGGCCCTCGGCGGCCAGGTCGGGCAGCCGCTCGGTGAGCTGCAACTGCACCGACACCGCCGGGTGCTTCGCCTGGAAGGCCGCCAGCGCGGGCCCCAGCCAGCGCCGCCCGAAGCCGAAGGTGGCCGCCAGCCGGATCGGCCCGGCGGGCTCGGCCTGGCGCTCACGCAGCTCGGTCTCCAGCGTCTCGAAGCCGCGCAGCAGCTCGGCCGCGCGCAACGACAACGTCTCGCCTTCGGCCGTGGGGCTCACCCGGCGCGTGGTGCGCTGGAACAGGCGCACGCCCAGCGAGGCCTCCAGCGCCGCCAGCCGCCGCGTGACGGCCGAGGGCGTGAGCCCCAGGGCCAGCGCGGCCTGCGCCAGGCTGCCCTGTTGGCGCACGGCCTGCACCATCTCCAGATCGGCGCGGTCCATGAATTGCTCCAGACGCAACAATGAATGCAGGGATTATTGCGAATGGATTCGCTACAGTCGACGCACCGACCCAGGAGACCCACCATGAGCAAACACCGCATCGCAGTCATCGCCGGCGACGGCATCGGCACCGAAGTCATGCCCGAGGGCCTGCGCGTGATGGAGGCCGCGGCCACGCGCTTCGGCATCGACCTGCAGTTCGACCACTTCGACTTCAGCAGCTGCGACTACTTCGAGAAGCACGGCAAGATGCTGCCGGACAACTGGAAGGACCTCATCGGCGGCCACGACGCCATCTACTTCGGCGCCGTGGGCTGGCCCGCCAAGGTGCCCGACCACATCTCGCTGTGGGGCTCGCTGCTGCTGTTCCGCCGCGAGTTCGACCAGTACATCAACCTGCGCCCCGCGCGCCTCATGCCCGGCGTGGTGGCGCCCGTGGTGCGCCGCGACGGCAGCGCGCGCCAGCCCGGCGAGATCGACATGGTCATCGTGCGCGAGAACACCGAGGGCGAGTACAGCAGCATCGGCGGGCGCATGTACCCCGGCACGCCGCGCGAGATCGTGATGCAGGAGACCGTGATGTCGCGCCACGGCGTCGACCGCGCGCTGCGCTTCGCCTTCGAGGCGGCGCGCGCGCGCCCCAAGAAGCACCTGACCAGCGCCACCAAGAGCAACGGCATCGCCATCACCATGCCGTACTGGGACGAGCGCGTGGCGGAAATGGCAAAAGAGTATCCAGATGTGACGGTGGACAAGTTCCACATCGATATCCTGACCGCGCACTTCGTGCAGCGCCCCGATTTCTTCGACGTGGTCGTGGCCAGCAACCTCTTCGGCGACATCCTCTCCGACCTCGGTCCGGCCTGCACCGGCACCATCGGCATCGCGCCCAGCGCCAACCTCAACCCCGACCGAACCCACCCCTCGCTGTTCGAACCGGTGCACGGTTCGGCGCCGGACATCGCGGGCAAGGGTGTGGCCAACCCGATCGGCCAGATCTGGTGCGGCGCCATGATGCTCGACTTCCTGGGCCATCGCGAGGCGCACGACGCCGTGCTGCGCGCCATCGAGGCCGCGTTGGAGCCCAAGAGTGGTGCGCCGCGCACCGCCGACCTGGGCGGGCGCGCGGGCACGGCCGACGTCGGGCGCGCGATCGCGTCCCTTCTTTGACCGCCGGTCCCACAGGTGGGGCAAGGCCCCGCGCCAGCGCGATGTTGCGCCCGCATCTGCGTCTAGAATCGCCGCTCGTGTGGCCCACGGGCCTCAGCGCCAACCGTCTTGTTGACACGCGCTGCGGCACGTGGGTCTAATCGTTCGGCGCATGGTTTCCGGCACTTCCGCCGGGCATGCGCTCCCGGGCGGACATCGGCCAACCCTTGCGGCAGCCGTCCCGCCCGGCCCAACACACGCTTCACTCATCCATTTCCAAAGAGGGGCCCTTCGTGAACAAAACCGAACTCGTCGAACACATCGCCAAGCACGCCGACATCTCCAAGGCCGCCGCGACGCGTGCTCTCGACTCCACCATCGCTGCCATCCGCACCACCCTCAAGAAGGGCGGCACCGTGTCTCTGGTGGGCTTCGGCTCGTTCGCTGTGAGCAAGCGCCCCGCCCGCAAGGGCCGCAACCCGCGCACCGGTGCCGAGATTAAAATCAAGGCCGCCAAGGTGCCGAAGTTCCGCCCCGGCAAGGCACTGAAGGACGCGGTCAACTGATCGACCAACACCCGGGTGCTTAGCTCAGTCGGTAGAGCGGCTCTCTTACACGGAGTAGGTCGGCGGTTCGACCCCGTCAGCACCCACCACAAAAAGGCGAACGCGGGTTCGCCTTTTTTGTTGTCCGTCAGAATCCGGCACTCGACCCCGCCACCTCAAGGACGTCCGCATGTTCGATTCCATCCGCGATCACAAGAAGTACCTCATGGGCTTCCTGCTGATCCTGATCATTCCCTCCTTCGTGCTCTTCGGGGTCGAGGGCTACACGCGTTTCAGCGAAGGCGGTGAAGCGGTGGCCACGGTCGACGGCAAGGACATCAAGCGCGCCGACTGGGAGCAGGCGCACCGCGAGGAGTCGCAGCGCCTGCGCGAATCCATGCCCGGCATCGATCCCGCCATGCTCGATTCCGACGAGGCCCGCTACGCCACGCTCGAACGCATGGTGCGCGACCGCGTGGTGGCCGCCGCCGCGCAGAACCTCAAGCTCTACACCAGCGACCAGCGCCTGGCGCGCGAGCTGCAGTCCAACCCCACCATCGCCGCGATGCGCCGGCCCGACGGCAGCCTCGACGTCGAGGCCTATCGCCAACTGCTCTCGCGCCAGGGCATGACGCCCGAGATGTTCGAGGCCTCGGTGCGCGCCGACCTGTCGCAGCGCCAGGTGCTGCAGAGCGTGTTGAACAGCGGCTTCGCCTCGAACGCCATGGCCCGAGTCTCGCTCGACGCCTTCTTCGAGAAGCGCCAATTGCGCAGCAAGACCTTTGCGGCCAAGGACTTCGCCTCGCGCGTGAACCCGAGCGACGCCGACATCGAGGCCTTCTACCAGCAGAACCAGGCGCTGTTCCAGGCCGCCGAACAGGCCGACGTGGAATACCTCGTGCTCGACGCCGCCGCGCTGGAGAAGTCCGTGGCCCTCAACGAGGCCGACCTGCGCAGCTACTACGAACAGAACGTCTCCCAGCTCAGCGGTGCCGAGGAACGCCGGGCAAGCCACATCCTGCTGAGCGTGCCCGCGGGCGCCACGCCCGAACAGAAGGCCGAGGTGCGCAAGAAGGCTGAGGACCTGCTCGCCCAGGTCAAGGCCGATCCGTCGAAGTTCGCCGAACTCGCCAAGGCGAATTCGCAGGACCCGGGCTCGGCGCCCAATGGCGGCGACCTCGACTTCTTCGGCCGCGGCGCCATGGTGCCGCCCTTCGAGCAGGCCGTGTTCGCGCTCAAGAAGGGCGAGATCTCCAATCTGGTGGAGTCCGATTTCGGCCTGCACATCATCCAGCTCACCGACATCAAGGCGCCGCCCCAGCGCTCCTTCGCCGAGCTGCGCCCACAGATCGAGGAAGCGCTGCGCAAGCAGCAGGCCCAGCGCCAGTTCGCCGAAGCGGCCGACACCTTCACCAACATGGTCTACGAACAGCCCGACTCGCTGCAGCCCACGGCCGAGCGCCTGAAGCTGCAGGTGCAGACCGCCAAGGGCCTGCAGCGCACGCCCACGCCGGGCGACGAGGGCGTGCTGGCCAACCGCCGCCTGCTCGAAGCGCTGTTCGCGCCCGAGTCCACGTCCGGCAAGCGCAACACCGAGGCCATCGACGCGGGCGGCAACCGCCTGGTGTCGGCGCGCGTGGTGGCGTACCACCCGGCCCGCACGCTGAGCCTCGACGAGGTGCGCGATCAGGTGCGTGCCCGCCTGGTGGCACAGCGCGCCGCCGATCTGGCCAGGGAAGAAGGCGAGAAGCAGCTCGCGGCCTGGAAGGGCGGTGCCGATGCCGCCGCGCTCGGCGCGCCCGTCACGGCCTCGCGCGATGCGCCGCTCAACCTGGACCCGCGCGTGCTCGACGCGGCCCTCAGCGCCGATCCCAAGGCCCTGCCGGCCTGGGTGGGCGTGAACCTGGGCGAGCAGGGTTATGCGGTGGTGCAGGTCAATCGGGTGGTCCCGCGCGGCGACGTGGACGCCCAGCGCCTGGCGCAGGAGGTGCAGCAGGTGTCGCAGTGGTGGTCGGGCGCCGAGAGCCTGGCCTACTACGAGACGCTCAAGGCCCGCTACAAGGCCAGCATCAAGGTGCCCCGGCCCGGTGCGGCCACGGTGGCGGCGCGCTGAGCACGCGCCGAAGGCGCGCACCGGCTGAGGCTATAATGCGCGGCTTGCGGTGGCTGTAGCTCAGTTGGTAGAGTCCAGGATTGTGATTCCTGTCGTCGTGGGTTCGAGTCCCATCAGCCACCCCAGAATCTGAACCCCGCCTTCACCCGGTCCCGACCCGAAGGCGCTCAAGATGAAAAGCCTCGCTCTGCGAGGCTTTTCTGTTTCCGGGGTCAGGGTGCGGGGACTTCCTGCGCCTGCCAGCGCGCCAGTTGTTCGCGCAGCGCGGCATTCTCCCGTTCAAGCGCATGCACGCGCTGGCGCAAGGCGCCGAGTTCGTCGCCGTCGCTGACCGCGGCGGATTCACCGGGCGCCTGCGCCGCTTCGCGCTCCACCGCTGGCTTGCGGCGCGCTTCGCGCACGCGCCGGGCCGCTTGCTTGAGTTCTTCCCTGCCCGCGAGCGCGGCGTCCTTCTGCTCCTGCTCGGGCAGGCTGGCCACGGCGGCGGCCGCGTTCAGGGAGATGTCGCCGGCCTTGAGCGCCTCCACCACTTCCGGGGCGGCGTGCTTCTGGATCTTCTCGATCATCACCACCTGGCTGCTGCTCAGGCGCGCGGCCCTGGCGATGTCTTCGCGGCTGTTGAGCGCGCGGGTTTCGGGCGCGTCCACCGCGCTGGAGACTGGCGCGGCGGGCGCGGGCGCCGCCGCGTCGTCGCCGTCGGGCGGCAGCGATGCCGGCGGTGGCGTGGCGGCGAGCAGGCGCGCGCGCCGCGTGCTGATGATCTCGCGCTTGCGCAGCGCCAGCACGCCGCGCTGGAAGTCGGACACGCTGCGGCGCCCGAGGTGCTGATCGATCATCCACAGGTGCACGTCTTCCATCGACTGAAAGCGCGGGTTCTGCACGGTCTGGAAGGGCAGGCCGTGCTTCTGGCAGATGCCGTGGCGGTTGTGTCCGTCCACGAGCACGTCGCCCCATAGCACCAGGGCATCGCGGCAACCCTCGGCGAGCAGGCTGCGCTCCAGTGCCTCGTACTCGTCGGGCGTGAGGGGGTCGATGTAGGCTTTGAGCTCCGGAAGGATGGTGATCTGCATGGGGTCGGCTGAAACGAGCGAAAGGCGGCCGGCGACTATACCCAGGCGGCGAAGCGCCTCGGGCCGTCACCGGCCACCCGACCGAGTGGCCGCTCCCCTCAGGTCAGCGCCAGCGACAGGGTCGGAAACAGCGCCACCAGCAGCAGCACCAGCAGCATCGCGCCGACATAGGGCAGTGCGCCGCCGAAGATCGCCTCCACCGACACCTTGGGGTCGTTCAGCGTGGACTTCACGGTGAAGACCGAGATGCCGAAGGGCGGTGTGAGCAGGCCGATCTCGACCGCGAGCACGGTGAGCACGCCGAACTGGATCAGGTTGAAGCCCAGGTCGCTGGCGATCGGTACGGCCACCGGCGTCATGATCAGCAGGATGGAGCTGGAGTCCAGGATCATGCCCAGGAAGAGCACGATCACGACGTAGATCAGCAGGAAGCCGTAGGGGCCCAGGCCTGCGTCCTGCACCAGGTCGCTGATGGCCACGGGCACACCCGCCACCGACAGCATGCGGCTGTAGAAGCTCGCGGCGATCAGCAGGATGAGGATGGTGACGGACACGCTGCCCGTTTCGTGCAGCACGCGCCAGAAGCGGCCCTGGCCCAGGCTGCGCCGCGCCAGCGCCACCACCAGCGCGCCGAAGGCACCGATGCCACCGGCCTCGGTGGGTGTGAAGAAGCCGCTGTACAGCCCACCCAGCACCAGCACCACCAGCGCCACGATGGGCAGCAGCTTGCCCGCCATCTGCGCGCCGCTGAGCATGGGGCCGGTGGCGCGCTGCAGGGCGAGGTCGCGCTGGCGTTGCAGGTCGAACACCATGCCCGGCGCGAACGTGGCCATCAGCACGATCAGCACCACGAAGGCCGCGGCCAGCATGAAGCCCGGGATGATGCCGGCGATGAACAGGGTGCCGATGGACTGCTCGGCCAGCACGCCGTAGATGATCATCAGCAGGCTGGGCGGGATCAGCATGCCCAGCACCGAGCTGCCGGCCACCGTGCCGGCCGCGAAGGCGGTGCGGTAGCCGTGGCGCGCCATCTCGGGCACGGCCACGCGCGTGAACACCGCGGCCGAGGCGATGGACACGCCCGTGACCGCCGCGAACACCGTGTTGGCCGCCACCGTGGCCACGCCCAGGCCGCCACGCACGCGGCGCAGCAAGGCCTCGGCCACCTCGAAGGTGTCCTTGCCCACGTTCGATATGGACACCAGCAGTCCCATCAGCACGAACAGCGGGATGGTGGCGAAGATGTAGTCGGCCACGCCGTTGTAGGCCGAGAGGTAGAGCAGGCGCATGGCCATCTCCACGTCCTCGCGCATGAGCCAGATGCCGGCAAAGCCGATGCCGATGAGCGCCACCGCGATGTGCACGCCCAGCAGCACGAAGACCACCAGCGCGCCGATCAGCAGCCCGCCGAATGCCAGTTCGCTCATGCCGGCTCCCCGAATTCACCCGCGTGGCGCCACAGCGAGGGGATCTGCAACAGGTAGGCGCCGGCGGCCACGACCGAGCCGCCCACGATCAGCGCGCGAAACGGCCAGGTGGGCACGGTGTACACACCCTGCACGCCGAAGAACTCGCTGCTGCGCCAGGCCTCGGCGAGTTCCGGCCAGGCGATGAAAGCCAGCGCCACGAAGAGCGCCGTGCCCAGCACGGCGTTGCCCACCTCCAGCAGGCGCAGGGCCGTGAGCGAACGCGCGCCCACCAGGCGCAGCAGGAAGTCGCTGCGCGTCATGCGGCCCGAGCAGATGGCCGCGGCGAGTTGCAGGAACACGATGGAGGCGACGGAGCGCGCGGCGAATTCGGCCACGCCCGTGATGGGCGTGTCGAGGAAGTTGCGGCCCACCACGTCGGCCACGACCATCATCATCATGAGAAAGATCCACACGGTGCCGACGGC
>NZ_DATIGV010000050.1:0-39808 GCF_035481345.1 Hydrogenophaga sp.
GCAGAACGTGCGCGACCTGAGGCAACCCTTCGGCGGCACCAAGGCCTCGGGCACGGGCCGCGAAGGCGGCACCTGGAGCTACGAGGTGTTTCTGGAACCCAAGAACGTGGCGGTGTCCTTGGGGTCGCACCACATTCCTCACTGGGGGGTGTGATGTTCGCTCGCGCAGCAGCGACGATGGGTGTCCGCCGCAGCGAAATAAAGGAGGAGCCAAGGGCGCAGCCCTTGGCGGGGGACATTCGCGGAGGCGGGCACCCATTGGCGCTGCCCACCACCAAGGCAGCCGAGCAGACGGTGGCAATCCAACCCACTACACACGGAAAAGGAGACCGAGCATGGGCAAATTAGCACTGGTAGCCAAGATCACCCACGTCCCCTCCATCGTCCTCAGCGAAATCGACGAAGGCCCCCGCAAAGGCACGCGCCAGGACGCCATCGACGGCCTCAAGGAAATCGGCCAGCGTTGCAGAGACATGGGCGTCGACACCTTCATCGTGTTCGACACCCACTGGCTCGTCAACGCCAGCTACCACATCAACTGTGCCAAACACTGGCAAGGCAACTACACCAGCAACGAACTGCCGCACTTCATCGCCAACATGCCCTACGCCATCCCCGGCAACCCCGAACTGGGCAAGCTGCTGGCCAAGGTGGCGAACGAGTGGAAGGTCGACACCCTCGCGCACGACGGCACCACGCTCGCGCCCGAATACGGCACCCTGGTGCCCATGCGCTACATGAACCCCGACCAGCACTTCAAGGCCGTGTCCGTGTCGGCCCTGTGCATGGCCCACTACCTCAACGACAGCGCCCGCCTGGGCTGGGCCCTGCGCCGCGCCATCGAGGACGAGTACGACGGCACCGTCGCCATCCTCGCCAGCGGCTCGCTCAGCCACCGCTTCGCGCAGAACGGCCTGGCGCCCGAATACGCCTTCAAGCTCTGGAGCCCCTTCCTGGAAACCATGGACCACGAGGTGGTGCGCATGTGGCAGAGCGGCGAATGGAAGGCCTTCTGCGAGATGCTGCCCGAGTACGCCGTGAAAGGCCACGGCGAAGGCTTCATGCACGACACGGCCATGATGCTCGGCGCGCTGGGCTGGAGCGAGTACGACGGCCACGGCGAGGTCATCACGCCGTACTTCGGTGCCTCGGGCACGGGCCAGATCAACATCGTCTTCCCCGTCACGCCGGTCACGGGCAAGGCCATCCCGCAGCCGCAGGCCTCGTCGGCGCAGGGCTTCCAGGCCGTCTCGCGGCTGTGAAGGGCTCGGCATGCCCCACCTCGTCATCCTCTACAGCGGCAACCTCGACCGGCCCGAAGCCGAGGGCGGCACCGACATGCGCGCCCTGTGCCGCGCGCTGGCCGATGCCATGCTCACCATCCACGACGAGGGCGGCCGCCAGGTGTTCCCCACGGGCGGCACGCGCGTGCTGGCCTTTCCCGCCGCGCACTGGGCCATCGCCGACGGCGGCGCCGCGGGCGAGGCCGCCGGCATGGGCCGCGACTACGCCTTCGTCTACCTCAACCTGCGCATGGGCCGCGGGCGCAGCGCCGCCGTGCAGAAGCGCTCGGGCGGCGCGCTGGAGGCCGTGGCACGCCAGCACTTCGCCGAGCAACTGACGCGCCGGCCCATCGGCATCACCGTGCAGGTGGACGAAGGCCCCGAGGTCTTCGACGCCAAGATCAGCTCCCTCCACCCCCTGTTCACGCCCCTGCGATCGACCTGACCATGCTCGACGACGCCACCCTTCAACAGCTCGCCACCGAACTCGACGAGTCCGCACGCACGCGCGTGCCGCTGCGCCACTTCTCGCAGCGCCACCCGACCATGACCATCGACGACGGCTACCGCGTGGGCCGCGCCTGGGTGGCGCTGCAGCGCGGTCGCGGCGACCCGGTCATCGGCCACAAGATCGGCCTCACCAGCCGCGCCATGCAGATCTCCAGCCAGATCGACGAGCCCGACTTCGGCACCCTGCTGGGTTCCATGAAGCTGGTGGCCAAGGCGGGCGAGGAACTGGAGATCCCGGTGAACCGTTTCCTCTCGCCGCGCGTGGAGGTGGAGCTGGCCTTCGTGCTCAAGCAGGCGCTCAGCGGCCCGGTCACGGTGGAACAGGTGCTGGCCGCCACCGACTACGTCACGCCCGCCATCGAGATCATCGACGCGCGCATCGAGCAGTTCGACCGCGACACGAAGAAGCCGCGCAAGGTCTTCGACACCATCAGCGACAACGCGGCCAACGCCGCCATCGTCATCGGCGAAGGCGACGCCCGCTACCGCGCCAATCCCCTCACCACCGACCTGCCCTGGTGCGGCGCCGCGCTCAGGCTCAACGGCGTGGTGGAAGAGACCGGCCTGGCCGCCGGCGTGCAGGGCCACCCCGCCATCGGCATCGCCTGGCTCTCGGAGAAGCTCGCGCCCTGGGGCGAGGCCCTGCAGCCCGGGCAGATCGTGCTCGCAGGCTCGTTCACGCGCCCGGTGCCCGCCAAGGCCGGCGACCGCTTCGAGGCCGACTACGGCCCGCTCGGCGTGCTGCGCTTCCGTTTCGTTTGACGCCCTTCGACATGCAGATCCCCACCAACGCCTTCAAGCAGGCCCTGGCCGAGGGCCGCGCGCAGATCGGCCTGTGGGCCGCGCTGGCCAGCGCCTACAGCACCGAACTGATCGCCGGCATCGGTTTCGACTGGCTGCTCATCGACGGCGAGCACGCGCCCAACGACGTGCGCAGCACGCTCGCGCAACTGCAGGCGGTGGCCAGTGCGCAGCAGGGCTTGGGTGATGCGCGCTCGCACCCCGTGGTGCGCGTGCCCGTGGGCACGGGCGACGTCGGCACCGCGCTCATCAAGCAGTACCTGGACATCGGCGCGCAGACCCTGCTGGTGCCCATGATCGACACGCCCGAGCAGGCCGCCCAGGTGGTGGCCGCCACGCGCTACGCGCCCGTGGGCGTGCGCGGCATGGGCAGCGCGCTGGCGCGGGCCTCGCGCTGGCAGGCGCACGCGCGCTACGTGCACGAGGCCGACGAACAGGTCTGCGTGCTGGTGCAGGCCGAGACCGTCACCGCCATGAAGCACCTCGACGCCATCGCCGCCACGCCGGGTGTCGATGGGGTGTTCATCGGCCCGGCCGACCTCAGCGCCAGCATGGGCCACCGCGGCAACGCCGCGCACCCCGAGGTGCAGGCCGCCATCGCCGAGGGCATGCGCCGCATCCGCGCGGCGGGCAAGGCCCCGGGCATCCTGGCCACCACCGAGGCCGGTGCGCGCCAGTGGCTGGACGCCGGTGCGCTGTTCGTGGCCGTGGGCGCGGACAGCATGCTGCTCGCCGCCGGCGCCACGCAACTGCTCACCCGATTCAAGGGCCCGATCGAACAGGGCCCGAACACCTACTGATCCACGACCCGCCCGAGAACCGAGGAGACACGCCATGAACGCCGCCCTGCAAACCAGCACCGTGCTGCCACCCGGCATGCACGCCGACGAATGGGCCGCGCGCCTGGAGCTCGCCGCCTGCTACCGCGTCTTCGCCATGCTCGGCTGGACGGAGATGATCTACAACCACATCACGCTGCGCCTGCCCGACAGCGTGACCGGGGGCGAGAAACACTTCCTCATCAACCCCTTCGGCCTGCACTACAGCGAGGTCACCGCCAGCAACCTCGTGAAGATCGACCTGCAGGGCCAGGTGCTCGACGGCTCCACGCACCGCGTCAACCCCGCCGGCTTCACGGTGCACGCCGCCATCCACGACGGCCTGGAAGGCGCGCACTGCGTGATGCACACGCACACCACGGCTGGCGTGTCGGTGGCTTGCCTCAAGGACGGCCTGCAGCAGACCAACTTCTACACCGCGCAACTGCACGGCATGGTGGCGTACCACGACTTCGAGGGCATCACCATCCACGCCGACGAGGGCCCGCGCCTGCTGCAAAGCATCGGCGACAAGCCGGCGGTGATCCTGCGCAACCATGGCCTGCTGGCCTGGGGCGGCACCTTGCCGCAGACCTTCGCCATCCTCTGGACCCTGCAGCGCGCCTGCGAGATCCAGCTCGCCACCTTCAGCATGGGCGGGCCGCAGGCCGCGATTCCCGTGCCCGAGGCCATCGCCGAGAAGTGCACGCGCGACTCCCTGCAGTTCAGCCCCAGCCACGGCGCCGGCCGCGACGTGTTCGACGCCCTGGTGCGCCAGGTCGACCGCATCGATTCGAGCTACCGGGCATGAGCGCCGCCCGGCCGCCCGAAGGGGCTCGCACCGCAGCGCGCCGCGCGGAGGTTTTCGAATGAGCGATATGGCCCAGACAACGGACATCCGCAGCGTTGCCATCGTCGGCGCCGGCGCCATCGGCGGCTGGCTGGGCACGCGCCTGGCGCGCTCGGGCCGCGAGGTGAGCGCGCTGGCGCGCGGCGAGACGCTGGCCGCGCTGCGCGCCAACGGCCTGCGCCTGCATCAGGGCGGCGAACTGCTGCAGGCCCCGGTGCGCGCGAGCGACCAGGCGCACGAACTCGGCGCACACGACCTCGTGATCCTCGCGGTGAAGGCGCCCGCGCTGCCCGGCATCGCGCCCGCCATCGGGCCCTTGATCGGTCGCCACACCGTGGTGCTCACGGCCATGAACGGCGTGCCCTGGTGGTTCTTCGAAGGCTTCGGCGGCGCCCTGCAAGGCACGGCCCTGCCCGTGGTGGACCCGGGCGGCGCCATGGCGCGCGCCGTGCCCGGCCGCCACGTGCTGGGCGGCGTGGTGCACGCCAGTTGCGCGCTCGACGCGCCCGGCGTGGTGCGCCACCACTTCGGCAACGGCCTCATCGTGGGCGAGCCATCGGGCGAACAGAGCCCGCGCGCGCAGGCCGTCGTTGACGCGCTGACCGAGGCCGGTATCGAGGGCAAGCTGTCCCCGCAGATCCAGAAGGACGTCTGGTACAAGCTCTGGGGCAACATGACGGTCAACCCCGTGAGCGCCATCACCGGCGCCACCACCGACCGCATCCTCGGTGACCCGCAGGTGCGCGGCTTCATCAGCGCCGTCATGTTGGAGGCCAAGGCCATCGGCGCCAAACTGGGCATCCCCATCGACCAGCAGCCCGAGGACCGCCACGCCGTCACGCTCAAGCTCGGCGCGTTCAAGACCTCCATGCTGCAGGACGTGGAAGCTGGCCGGCCGGTGGAGCTCGACGCGCTGGTGGCCGTGGTGGCCGAGCTGGGGCGCCTGACGCAGGTGCCCACGCCCTTCACCGAGGCGCTGCTGGGCCTGGCCCGTTTGCGCGCCCGAACCCTCGGCCTGTATCCCGAGCAGGCTTGAGCGCACCGGCCAGGGGCGTTGCCACCGAAGCGCGGCGGCAGGGTTAGCCCGCTGGCGCGCGGGTGGCGCGTGTTTCCAGAATGGGCGCATGCCCGCCATCTGGTCCCTCGATGCCCCCGCGCCCGGCCAGGCGCTGAGCCCGGCCGCTGTCTCGGCCCTGATCGACTGCGCGAGCGCGCCGCCCAGCGCGGCGCGCCTGCTCGGCGCCATCGACGCGGTGGTGCCGGTGGAGTACCTCTCGCTCGTCAACTTCCGGCGCGACACGCCCGAACTCGTCGAAGGCAGCTCACGCCACGCGCATGGGCGCGACGTGGTGGCCGAGTGCTTCGCCATCTACCGCCGCAGCTACTGGCGCGCCGACTCGGTGATGCGCCTGGCGGATCGCGTGTCGCAGCGCCCGTCGCGCGAGGTGGCGGTGCTGCACTGCCGCGCCGACGAGCTGCCCGTGGCGGGCTGGCGCAACGACATCTACAAGCGCGAGCGCCTGACCGAGCGCTTCACCCTGCTGCACGCGCCGGTGCGCGGTGCGGTGCAGGCCATCCACCTGTACCGCGACGAACGCCAGGGCCTGTTCCGCCCCGATGAGATCGACCGCCTGCTGGGGCTGGCGCCGTTGCTGCGGCAGGCACATCAGGCGGCCCTGAACGCCGAGGGCGTGGCGGTGGATCGCGAGGCTCAGATCACGCAGTCGCGCCAGCGCCTGTCGCGGCTGGTGCCCGCGCTGTCACCGCGCGAGGCCGAGGTGGTGGCGCGCATCGCGCACGGGCTCAGCGCGGATGGCATCGCGGCGGAACTCGATGTCGCGCCATCGACGGTGGTGACATTGAGGAAGCGCGCGTACGCGAAACTGGCAGAGGCGGGGCTGCCGGCGGATCGTCTGCGTCTGGCGCGCTGGCTGGCATGAGGGCGGTGTGCTGCCTGCGTCTCCTGCACGCGGGACGGGTGCCCTGGTCGTATCCCTGCCCATCCCCTTCGGAGGGGACAAGCCGGCGCCGGCAGCTCCCTAGCATGGCCTTTCCATCCCCACGAGGAGGAGACACCCATGTGGCTGCGCAACTGCTGGTACGTCATCGCCTGGGACCACGAGATCCCGGCGGCCGATTCGCCCACCCTGTTCACGCGCACCGTGCTCGGCGAGCCGGTGCTGGTCTACCGCACGCAAGCCGGTGAGCTCATCGCGCTGGAAGACCGCTGCTGCCACCGGCATGCGCCGCTGTCGGTGGGCCGGCGAGAGGGCGACTGCGTGCGCTGCGGCTACCACGGCCTCAAGTTCGACCACCGCGGCCAGTGCGTCGAAGCCCCGGGCATCGAGATCATTCCGGCCAAAGCCAAGGTGAAGCGCTACCCGCTGGTGGAAAGAAACAAGTGGGTCTTCGTCTGGATGGGCGACCCCGCGCTGGCCGACGACGCGCTGCTGCCTGACAACTTCAGTTGCGATTCGCCGGACTGGCAGAACAAACCCGGCTACCTGCACTACGACACGCCCTACCTGCTGATCTGCGACAACCTGCTGGACTTCTCGCACCTGAGCTACGTGCACGAGAAGTCGCTCGGCGGCTCCACGCGCATCGCGCAGGCGCGGCCCGCCATCGAGCCCGTGCCCGGCCCGAACGCCGAGTGGCCGCAGCTCGGCATCAAGGTCTCGCGCCACGTGAACGACGTGCCGCCGCCGCCCTTCTACCAGCGCTTCCGCCGCTTCGACACGAACCTGGACCGCTGGTTCGTCTACGAATTCCTGCTGCCCGGCACGCTGCTCATGCACTCGGGTGGGCGGCCCACCGGCAGCGCGCCCGATGCGCCGGGGCCGTCCGTGCGCCTGCACTCCTGCCAGACGCTCACGCCCGAGACCGCCACCACCACGCACTACTTCTTCCAGCAGTCGCACCCCACGGGCGAGGGCGACGAGACGGTGACGCAGAGCATCTACGACAGCCTGATCGGCGCCTTCAACGAAGACCGCGACATGATCACCGCGCAGCACCGCAACATCCAGCACAACCCCGCCCTGCCCATGCTGCCGCTGGCCATGGACGCGGCGCTGATCCAGTTCCGCCGCCTGCTCGAGGCGCGCGTGCGCGCCGAGCAGCAGGCGCAGACCCTTTCCCCCACCCAGCCGGCCACGATGGCCTGACCAGCACCACGGAGACAAGTCCATGAACCGCAACATCCTCAAGCCCGTCGCGCTGCTCGCGCTGTTGGCCGCCAGCGGCACCGCCGGCGCGCAGACCGTGCTCAGCGTCTCCACCTGGTTGCCGCCCGCGCACGGCGCCACCATGGCGCAGAATCAGTGGTGCGAGGCCGTGGAGAAAGAGACCAAGGGCAGCGTCAAATGCAACCTGCTGCCCAAGGCCGTGTCCGCGCCGCCCGGCACCTTCGACGCGGTGCGCGATGGCCTGGCCGACGTGTCCTACACGGTGGACGGCTACACGCCCGGGCGCTTCATCTTCACGCAGGTGGCCGAATTCCCTTTCCTCGGCGACAGCTCCACCGCCACCAGCGTGGCCTACCAGCGCATCTACGACAAGTACTTCGCGCCGCTGGGCGAACACCGCGGCGTGAAGACCCTGGCCGTGTTCACGCACGGCCCCGGCATCATCTTCACGGTGAAGCAGCCGGTGACCAGCGCCGCCGACGCGGCCAAGCTCAAGTTCCGCATCGGCGGCGGCAACATCAACGAGCTGTCCAAGCTCATGGGCTGGAACACCACGCTCAAGCCCGCCACCGACTCCTTCGAGCTGCTGTCCACCGGCGTCATGGACGGCACCTTCTTCCCCGACGAGTCCCTGCAGTCCATGCGCCTGGGCATGGTGAAGTACGCCACCACCTTCCCCGGTGGCCTCTACAACACCAGCTTCGTCTTCATGATGAACAAGGCCAAGTACGACGGCCTCAAGCCCGAGGAGCGCGCGGCCATCGACAAGGTTTCCGGCGAATACGCCGCGCGCCTGTTCGCCGCCGGCTGGGACCGCACCGACGCCGCCTCGCGCGACATCCAGAAGACCACCGGCGTGCAGCGCCAGATGGCCAACGAGGCCTTCGTGAACGACGTCAAGGCCAAGCAGGCGCAACTGGAGGACCGGTGGGTCGCGGCGGCCGAGGGGCGCGGCCTGAAGAACGCGCGCGCGGTGCTGGCGGAGTTCCGCGCGGAGACGCAGAAGCTGAAGTGAGTCGTGGCGGCGCGGGCCGGGGTTCAGGCCTCGGCCACGCGCACCACCGTCTTGCCCAGGTGGCGCCCCGCCAGCAGGTCGATCAGCCCCTGCGGTGCCTGCAGCAGCCCGTCCACCACGTGCTCCTGCGCATGCACCTGGCCTTCCTTGATCCAGCGGTGCATGCGCTCGCGAAAGCGCTGCAGGTGTTCGAAGCGCTCGCCGTAGTGGTCGAGCACGATGAAGCCCTGCATTCGAACGCGCTTTTGCAGCACGGTGGCCAGCAGCGCGGGCCGCTGGTCCGGTGAAGGCGCATCGCCCGTGGCCCCGTTGTAGTGGGCGATGAAGCCGCACACCGGTACCCGCGCGCCGGGGTTGAGCAGGGGCAGCACGGCGTCGAGCACGGCGCCGCCCACGTTCTCGAAGTACACGTCGATGCCTTGTGCGCAGGCTCGCTCGAGTTGCTGCGCGAAATCGGCGGCCTGACGGTCGACGCAGGCGTCGAAGCCCAGGGCGTCCACGGCGTGCCGGCACTTGTCGGCACCGCCCGCAATGCCCACGGCACGCGCGCCGTGCAGGCGCGCCAACTGGCCCACCATGGCGCCCACGGCACCCGTGGCCGCGGCCACCACCACGGTCTCGCCAGGGCGCGGCTGGGCGATGTCGAGCAGGCCCACGTGCGCGGTGAAACCCGGCATGCCCAGCGCGCCGAGCGAGAGCGAAGGCGCCAGGGACGGCGCCGCGCCCTCATCGAGCGGCAGCAGCTCGCTGCCGTCCGACAGGGCAAAGTCCTGCCAGCCCGCGCGAGCGAGCACCAGCTCACCGGTCCGCAGCTCGGGGTGGCGCGACGCCACGACGCGGCTGACCGTGCCGCCCACCATGGTCTCGCCCAGCGCCACGGGCGGCGCGTAGCCCGGGCCCACCGCGTCCATCAGGTTGCGCATGTAGGGGTCGAGCGACAGCGCCAGGGTGCGCAGCAACACCTGGCCCTGCGCGGGCTCGGGCATGGGCCCGGTCTCGACGCGAAAGTCCGACAGGCGCGGCGCGCCCTCGGGCCGGGCGGCGAGCGCGATGCGCCGGTTCAGCCCGGGGAGCTGGACGGGAGAAGGGGTCGCGTTCATGGCGCCGTGTTCCTTCAGGCGCGCTGGGCGCGCGGGCCATGGCGCAGGGTCAGCAGCGTGCCCAGGGTGATGGTGGCGATCGCGAACAGGGGCCCGCCGAGCGCGCCCACGTGATCGACCAGCATGCCGCCGCCGATGGCGCCGCTGGCGATGGCGATCTGGAACGCGGCCACCAGCAGCCCGCCCGCGGCTTCGGTCTGGTCGGGCGCGGCGCGCACGATCCAGGTCTGAAACCCCACCGGGAAGGCACCGAAGGCAAAGCCCCAGAGCGTGACGGCGACGGCCGTCACCAGCGGCGAGCCGCCCGCCAGCAGCAGGCCCGCGGCCAGCAGCACGATCAGCGTGCCGCCAGCCACGATGGCGCGGCGCTCGCTGCGCTCGGCCAGGTAGCCGCCCACCAGGTTGCCGAAGAAGCCGCCGATGCCGTAGCCCAGCAGCACCAGCGAGATCGCCTGCACCGACAGGTGGGTGACGTTCTCCATGAGCGGGCGGATGTAGGTGAAGCCGGCGAAGTGGCCCGAGATCACCAGCACCACCGCCAGCAGGGCCACGCGCACGTCGCCGCGGGTCAGCAGGCGGCCCAGCCGGCGCAGGTCGGCGTGGTCGCGCGGCGGCAGGGCGGGCAAGGTCAGCGCCTGAGCCAGCAGCGTGAGCAGGCTCACCGCGCCCGCCACGACAAAGGCGCTGCGCCAGCCCCAGAGCTCCCCCATCCAGGCGCCGACGGGCGCGGCGCACACGGTGGCCACCGACACGCCGGTGAGGATCAGGGACATCGCCCGCGCGAAACGCTCGGGCGGCACCAGCCGCAGCGCCAGCGCGCCGGCCAAAGACCAGAAGCCTCCCAGCGCCACGCCCAGCAGCACGCGCGCCAGCAGCAAGGCGGGCAGGGAACTGGCCAGTGCGGCCATCAGGTTGGAGACCACCAGCAGGGCGCTCAGGGCCAGCATGACCCAGCGGCGGTCGATGCGCCGCGTGAGCACGGGCAGGGCGGGCGCGGCGATGGCGCCGACCACGGCCGTGGCGGTGACGGTCTGGCCGGCCGCGCCGTTGCTGATGCCCAGGTCCGCGGCCATCGGCGTGAGCAGGCTGGCGGGCAGGAACTCGGCCGTCACCAGGCCGAAGACGCCCAAGGACAGGGAGCCGATCGCGGCCCAGTGGGCCTTGTCGGTGGTCGGTGCGGGGGCGGAAGGGGGTTCGGGCGTGAGGGGGAGGCCGGCCGGTTCGGCGTCGAGGCAGGCGCTGCAGGAAGAAGTCATGGGTGGGCAAGGGTTGAAAAGGGCGCCGGATGGGCAAGGTCGACAGCCTAGGGCTAGCATCTCGGCGTTTCAATGTCGAATCGGCCGAAATGCATGACCATTCCTCCGCGCTTGCGCCCCAAGCCCGGGAACCGGCGCCCAGCAAGCCCTCGGACCTGCTGAGTCAGATCCTGCTCGGGCTGCGGCTCGATGGCGTGGAATACGGCCGCTGCGTGATGCGTCCGCCCTGGGCCGTGGCCTTTCCCGCGCGGCCCGAGGCGCGCTTTCATTTCGTGGCCCGTGGCACCGCCTGGCTGCGCACGCCGGGCAGCGACTGGCTGGCGCTGCAGGCCGGTGACGCCGTGCTGCTGCCGCGCGGCGCCTTTCACGTGCTGGCGAGTTCGCCGCAGGTGCCGACGGTGGACATCGATTCGCTGGCGCGCACCCCGGTGGCCGACAACATTTACCTCGTTGGCGAGGCGCCACCCGCGGGTGGCGAGCCGCTGGGCCCGACCAGCGACGTGATGTTCTGCGGCGCCATGCGCTTCAACCTCGACCCGCTGCACCCGCTGCTGGCCATGATGCCGGACGTGATGCGCGCCAACGAGCTGGCGTCGCGCGACCCGTCGGTGCCCGCGCTGCTCGAGGCCATGGAGCGTGAGGTGGCGCTGGAGCGCATCGGCGCCTGCGGCATGCTCGCGCGCCTGGCGGACGTGCTGGCCGCGAGCATCATCCGCGCCTGGGTGGAGTGCGCCTGCAATGACGCCAGCGGCTGGATCGCGGCCATGCAGTGCCCGCGCATCGGCAAGGTGATCGCGGCCATTCACGCCGCGCCCGAGCGCGACTGGTCGGTGCCGGCACTCGCGGACCTGATGGGCGCGTCGCGCTCGAGCTTTGCCGAGGCCTTCACCCGCACCGTGGGCGAAAGCCCCGCGAAGTACGTGGCCCGCGTGCGCATGTTCCAGGCGCGCCGCTGGATCGAGCGCGAGGGCATGCGCGTGGCGGTGGCGGCCACGCGCTTGGGCTACGACTCCGAGGCCTCGTTCAGCCGCGCCTTCAAGCGCATCGTGGGCTTGCCGCCCGCGGCCCTGCGCCACAAGCGCCTGGCCGCCGCGGCCACGCCCTAGCGCGTGCGGGCGATCCCGGCTCTCAGGCCGCCAGTGCGGGAAACAGCTTCACCAGCCCGCTGGCCATCACCTCCACCGACAGCGCCGCCAGGATCAGGCCCATCAGCCGCGTCATCACGTTGATGCCGGTCTGGCCCAGGCCGCGCGCGATGGGTTCGGCCAGCGCGAAGCACACCGCCGTGGCCAGCGCGATGACCACGCCGTAACCCACCAGCGCGGCGTGCTGGAAGAAGGTCTTGGCCTGGTCGGCGTAGATCACCACCGTGGACATGGTGGCCGGGCCGGTGAGCAGGGGGATGGTCAGCGGCACCACCGCGATGCTGGTGCGCGGGGAGTCGTCGCTCAGGTCCTGGTCGGTGGCCTTGGCCTCGGCCGGGCGCGCGTTCAGCATGGACAGCGCCGAGGTCAGCAGCAGCATGCCGCCGCCGACCTGAAAGCTCGCCAGCGAGATCGAGAAGAACTCCAGGATCTGCAGGCCCACCAGCGCGCAGGTGGCGATCACCGCGAAGGCGCTGAAGGCCGAAATCATCACCGTGCGCTGGCGCTGTTTGCGGCTGAAGCCCTGCGTGTAGTGGATGAAGAAGGGAACGATGGCCAGCGGGTTGACGATGGCCAGCAGGGTGATGAGGGGTTTGAAGTCCATGGCGGCGGCGGATGGGCGCGCCGCATTGTGGCTGGCTTCAGGGCGTTTGGGCAGGGTGCCTTAACCGGAACATGCCATAGCCTTCCATGCGCAGCACCGGGTCGCCGTGCTGGTTCACCATCTCCCAGATGGTGCGCACCAGGCCCACGTCGGGGCGTTTGCCCATCACGCGCTTCTCGGTGATGGTGTGCTTGAGCGTGAGCGTGTCGCCGGGGAACACGGGCTTGAGCCACTTCAGGCTCTCCAGCCCCGGCGAGCCCAGGCTGGAGGTCTCGTGCAGGAAGTTGGTGACCATGAGCCGCATGGCCATGGCGCAGGTGTGCCAGCCGCTGGCGCACAGGGCGCCGAAGACCGAGTCCTTCGCGGCTTCGGGGTCCAGGTGGAATGGCTGCGGGTCCCACTGGCTGGCGAAGGCGACGATCTCCTCGGCCGTGGGCGAGAGGCTGCCGAGGTCGCGCGTCTCGCCGACGCTCAGGTCTTCCCAGTACAGGCGGGGTTCCTTTTTCTGCGCGTTCATCAGCGGGCTCCGGAGACGTCGATCAGGCTCATGGTGGTGTAGCTGGCGGCATCCGACAGCAGCCAGACGATCAGGCCGGCCACCTCGTCGGCCTGTCCGCCGCGTTGCATGGGGATCTGCGGCGCGAGTTCGCGCAGGCGGTCGGGCCGCCCGCCGCTGGCGTGGATGTCGGTGTCGATGAGGCCCGGGCGGACGGCGTTGACGCGGATGTTCTCCGCCGCGAGCTCCTTGGCCAGGCCCACGGTGAAGCTGTCGATGGCGCCCTTGGCCGCCGCGTAGTCCACGTACTCGGCGGGCGAGCCCAGGCGCGCCGCCGCGCTGGAGAGGTTGACGATGGCGCCGCCCGAACCACCGTGCCTGGGGCTCATGCGGCGCACGGCCTCGCGCGCGCACAGCAGGCTGCCGATGACGTTGATGTCGAACATGCGCCGCCAGCGCGCCATGTCCATCTCGTCGAGCCGCGCCCGGCGGTCCACCACACCGGCGTTGTTCACCAGGCCGGTGAGGCGGCCCAGTTTGGCGTCGATCTGCTCGAACATGCGCAACACCTGCGCCTCGTCCTCCACTTGCGCCTGCACCGCCATGGCGCGCCCGCCGTCGGCGCGGATGGCGCGCACCACCTCGTCGGCGGCCAGCGAGTTCGTGGCGTAGTTCACCGCCACCGCCCAGCCCGCCTTCGCCGCCAGGCGGCAGGTGGCCGCGCCGATGCCGCGCGAGCCGCCCGTGACCAGCAAAACCTTGTCGCTCATTTCCTACCTCCTGCAACAGTCATCCGCATGGCGTACAAGAGCGCCTGTGCCGTTGAACGGCGCCCATTACAACAGCCAACAGGAGACTCCATGCGTCGCACGGTCGACTACTTCTTCGCCACGATGAGCCCCTGGGCCTACCTGGGCCACGAGCGTTTCGTGCGCATCGCCCACGCCACCGGTGCCGAGGTGCGCGTTCGCCCCATGGACCTGGGCAAGATCTTTCCGCTCTCGGGCGGGCTGCCGCTGGGCAAGCGCGCGCCGCAGCGCCAGGCCTACCGCCTGGTGGAGTTGCGCCGCTGGAGCGAGTGGCTGGGCCTGCCCCTGAACCTGCACCCGAAACACTTTCCCGTGGGGGGCGATCCCTCGGCGCGGCTGATCAGTGTGGTGGCCGAGCGCGACGGCACCGAGGCGGCGTTGCGCCTGACGGGCGCGGTGCTCTCGGCCGTCTGGGCGCGTGAGCTCGACATCGCCGATGCCACCACGCTGGCCGTGCTGCTCAAGGAGGGTGGCCTGGACGCCGCGCGGCTCGCACAATCGCAGTCCGACGAGGGCCAGGCCCTGGCGGACGCCCACACCCAGGCCGCGATCGACGCGGGCGTGTTCGGCGCGCCGGCCTACGTCATCGACGGCGAACTGTTCTGGGGCCAGGACCGGCTCGACTTCGTCGAACGCCGGCTGCAGGCCTGAATTTACGCATCAATTCGGAGCATCACATGAGCGACACCATCACCCTCAAGGCCGCCGACGGCCACAGCTTCCCCGCCTACGTGGCACAGCCGTCCGGCAAGGCGCGAGGCGCCATCGTGGTGCTGCAGGAGATCTTCGGCGTCAACTCGCACATCCGTTCCGTGGCCGACGGCTACGCGGCGGCGGGCTACCTCGCCGTGGCGCCCAGCACCTTCTCGCGCATCGGCAAGGGCGATCTGGAGATTGGCTACACCGAGGCCGACATGAAGGAGGGCTCGGCCCTGAAGGCCGCCGTGGAGGCGCTGCCCGCACCCGGCGTGATGCCCGACATCCAGGCCGCCATCGAGCACGCCGCGCAGGCGGGCAAGGTGGGCATCGTGGGCTTCTGCTGGGGTGGCCTGCTCACCTGGCGCGCGGCCTGCACGCTCAAGGGCCTGAGCGCGGCCGTGCCGTACTACGGCGGTGGCATGACCACGCCCGAGGAAGCCGCGCGCCAGCCCCAGGTGCCCGTGATGGCGCACTTCGGCGACCAGGACCACTGGATTCCGCTGGACACCGTGGAAGCCTTCAAGAGGGCCCAGCCCGGCGTGAACGTGCACGTCTACCACGCCAACCACGGCTTCAACTGCGACCAGCGCGGCTCCTACAACGAAGCGGCGGCGAAGCTGGCGCGCGAGCGCACCCTCGCGTTTTTCGCCCAGCATGTAGGCTGATCCCGATGAAGCGGCTGGCGCTGCTGCTCGCGGGGCTGGGCCTGTCGATCGGCGCCGCCGCGCAGTACCGCGGCCCGCTGTTCGACGCGCACCTGCACTACAACGACGAAGCCTGCGGCCACGCCAGCACGCCCGCGCCCGAGTGCCCGCACCCGCTGACCGACGTGCTGGAGCGCATGCAACGCAACGGCGTGCGCGCCATCGTGGCCAATTCGCGGCCCAACGACGGCACGCGCGCCCTGGCGCAGGCGCGCGAGCAGACGCTCGCGGCTGGCGTCACCGTGGTGCCCTTCGTGCGGCTCTACCGCAACCGCGCCGACTACGGCAACTGGTTCCGAGACCCGAGCATCGTGGAGATGGTGAACACCGAACTCGCGCGCGGCACGCCCGCCGGGCCCTACCGCGGCCTGGGCGAATTCCACCTGTACGACAGCGCCAACGCCGACGGACCCGTGGCGAAACAGCTCATGGCCCTGGCGGACGAGAAGGGTCTGGCCATCCTCGCGCACGTGGACGACGTGGCGGTGGAAAAGCTCATGGGCCACACGTTGTCCGGGAGGCAGAAGACGGATCGGCCGCCGGGCCGCCCCAAGGCCGATCAGCCCCCTCGGGGGGCAGCGACCCGCGAAGCGGCGGAGCGTGGGGGCTTTGTTTTTATCTGGGCGCACACCGGCATCGGCGGCTCACCGGTCGCGCGCGTCGACGAACTCTTCGCCCGCTTCCCGCAACTGCGCGGCGAGCTGTCCTACCGCCCGGGCCTCACCTGCGGCGAGGGCGAGCTGTGCCCCGAGTGGCGCGCGCTGCTGCTCAAGTACCCCGACCGTTTCCTCATCGGCTCGGACACCTGGGTCAACCAGCGCTGGCTCTATTACGACGGCCTGATGCAGGGCTACCGCGCCTGGCTGGGCACGCTGCCGCCCGAGGTGGCGAGGAAGATCGCCTGGGACAATGGCGCCGCGCTCTTCGGTGTTTCCCAGCCCACCTCTCGATGATCCGACTGCACTTCTACCCCAGCACCGCGGCCATGGTGCCGCACATCCTTCTGGAAGAACTGGGCGTGCCGTACGAGCGCGCGCGCATCGACCGCGAGCACGGCGCACTCGACTCGCCGGCCTACCGCGCGCTCAACCCCAACGGCCTGATCCCCGTGCTGGAAGACGGCGACCTCGTGCTGTACGAGACCGCCGCGATCGGCCTGCACCTGAGCGACACGAACCCTGACGCGAAATTGATGCCCGCCCTGGGCACGCGCGAGCGCGCCTTGGCCTACAAGTGGCTCATGTGGCTCACCAACACCCTGCAGGCCACGCTCATCGTCTACTTCTACCCCTACCGCTGGGTGAACGAGGCCGGCAGCGACAGCGAAGCCGAGATCAAGGCCGTGGCCAAGCGCCGCGTCGGTGCGCTGCTCGATCAGCTCGACACCGAACTCGCGCGCCACGGCGGCCCCTGGTTCCTGGGCGAGGCGTACTCGCTGCTCGACGCCTACGTCTTCACGCTGTGCCGCTGGACGCGGCACTTCTCGCCCGATTCACCGGTGCGCCCAGCGCGCGAGCGGCCACACCTGGGGCCGTACCTGCAGCGCATGCTCGATCGCCCGGCGCTGCGGCGTGTGATGGCCAACGAAGGCCTGGCCGAGCCGTACGTCTGAAAGCGATCCGGCGCCGGGCCGCCCCAAGCCGGATCAGCCCCCTCGGGGGGCAGCGACCCGCGCAGCGGCGGAGCGTGGGGGCCGGTGCTCAGCGGCCGGAGGACGAGCGCAGGTAGCGCTTGCGCCAGAAGTACACGCTGAGCCCGACGGCCACGAACACCATCGAGCCCATCGCCCACCAGAAGCCCGCGCGCTCGTGGATGAAGGGGATGAACTCGAAGTTCATGCCGAAGATGCCGGCGATGAGGTTCAGCGGCAGGAACACCGCGGTGAGCGCCGTGAGCGTGCGCATGATGTCGTTGGTGCGATTGCTCTGCGCCGAGAAGTGCATCTGCACGGCCGTCTCGGCGTTCTGCTCGAGCCGGCGCACGTGGTGCACCACGCGCTCGATGTGCTCCAGCACGTCGCGGCTGCGCACGCGCAGCAGCTCCAGTCCGCGCAGTCCGCCGGTGGCTTCGTTGGGTTCCCAGTCCTCCAGTGCCTCCAGCCAGTCCTGCAGGGCGCTGCGCTGGTCCTCGCAGATCTCGTCGAGGTGGTGCAGCGAGATGCGCGCGTCCAGCAGCGAATTCCAGTTGGTGAAGCGCGTCTTGGGGTGCAGCAGCTCGGATTGCCAGTGGTCGAGCTGGCGCGTGAGCTCGCGGCGCAGGTCCAGGTAGCCGTCCACCATCTGGTTGACGATGCGCAGCATCAGGTCGGCCGGGTTGCCCGGCAGGCCGCCGCCCACGGCGCGCGGCGCCAAGCCCGCGCTGGCGAGCAGGCGCGCGGAATACTGGTCGAGCACGCCGCAGCCGGCCGGGTGCACGGTCAGCAGCACGCGGTCGAACACCGCGAAGCCCACGGGGCTGGTGTCGATGCGCCGCAGCACCGGCGGCCCGCCGCGCTTGACGTGCTCGGTGAGCACCGCGCCCGGTTGCGAGATGTCGGTCTCGGCCTGCCCGGCCGCGAGGCGGCGGAACACCAGGATGTCGTACTGCGAGGTGTAGTCGTAGTGCGAAGGCAACTGGTTGTTGAGCAGGTCGCTCACGTGCAGGTCCACCAGCGTGGTGCTGCACATCACCTGCAGCGCGGCCTGAACATTGCCGTGCTCGAGCTCGAATTCGCGCCGGCCGCAGGCCACCCAGAGGAAACCCTTGGCGGGCAGCAGCATGGGCAGCCCGGTGGATTCGTTCACCGATCCGGGCTGTACATGAAAGACCCGCATCGTCCGGTCCTCAGCCGCGCAGCAGCCGCGCGGCGTCGCGCGCGAAGTAGGTCAGCACGCCGTCGGCGCCTGCGCGTTTGAAGGCCAGCAGGCTTTCCATCATCACGGCGTCGTGGTCCAGCCAGCCGTTCTGCGCGGCGGCCTTGAGCATGGCGTACTCGCCGCTCACCTGGTAGGCGAAGGTCGGCATGGCGAATTCGTCCTTCACGCGGCGCACGATGTCGAGGTAGGGCATGCCGGGCTTGACCATCACCATGTCCGCGCCCTCGGCGATGTCCATCGCCACCTCGCGCAGGGCCTCGTCGGTGTTGCCGGGGTCCATCTGGTAGACCTTCTTGTCGGCCTTGCCCAGGTTGGCGGCCGAGCCCACCGCGTCGCGGAAGGGGCCGTAGAAGGCGCTGGCGTACTTGGCGCTGTAGGCCATGATGCGCGTGTGCACGCGCCCGTCGGCCTCCAGCGCCTGGCGGATCGCGCCGATGCGCCCGTCCATCATGTCGCTGGGCGCCACGATGTCCACGCCCGCCGCCGCCTGCGTGAGCGCCTGGCGCACCAGGATGGCCACGGTCTCGTCGTTGATGATGTAGTTGGCCTCGTCGAGCACACCGTCCTGGCCGTGGCTGGTGTACGGGTCCAGCGCCACGTCGGTCATCACGCCCAGTTCGGGGAAGCGCTGCTTGAGGGCGTGCACCACGCGCGGCACCAGGCCGTCGGGGTTGGTGGCCTCCTGGCCATCGGGCGTCTTCAGCGCCGGGTCGATCACCGGGAACAGCGCGATCGCCGGGATGCCCAGCTTCACGCAGTCCTCGGCCACGGGCAGCAGCAGATCCAGGCTCAGGCGCTCCACGCCGGGCATGGAGGCCACGGCCTCGCGCCGGTTCGCGCCGTCGAGCACGAACACCGGGTAGATCAGGTCGGACGGGTGCAGGCGGTGCTCGCGCACCAGCTCGCGGGTGAAGGCGTCTCGGCGCAGGCGGCGCGGGCGGGCGGCGGGGAAGGGGGCGGGGCTGTGCATGGCGGCTATTGTGGCAAAGGGCGGCCGGTGCCCGTACGGGGTCCCGCAGCCGTGGCGCATTGCACGGAAATCAGAAGTTCCGGCTACCCGGACCTGTATGCAGGAAAACGATTGGTGCACATTTCGTTACATCGCCGGCCGGATGGACCCACCACCCGGCGACAGGCGACCCCGATGACGGATGCCCCCGTGTTGAAACCCACCATGGCCACACCCAAGAAAGATCAGCCCGGTGCCGCCGGCGCGGCGGGCCAGCCGCGCGGCGACGAGCACTGGTCGCTGGCCGAGCAGTGCCCGCAGTTGCTGACCGCGGCGGCCGGGCAGATCAGCGACGCCTTGCAGGCCCTGCAAAGCGGTCTCGATCAACTGAACGCGCGGGGTGCGGTGCCCGCCCGTGACCAATGGGCCCTGACCGTGCCCCTGGGCCGCATCAAGCGGCTGACGACGGTGATGCAGCAGATCCAGCGCTTTCACGACGGGCGCATCCGCCAGTCGCACGAGAAGCTCGATCTCTCGCAACTGGTGGAGGCCTGCCTGCAGGAGCGCCGCAAGGAGTTCGCGCTCATGGGCGCCGACGTGCGGCGCAAGCTCAAGCCGGTGGAGGTGCTGCTGGACCCCACCGTCACGCACGCCCTGTTCAACGCGCTCCTCGATTGGGCGCTGCCCCTGGGGCGCCACGTCAGCGTGCGGGTGGATATCAACGACTGGCCGCCGCACGCGCGCCTGCAGGTGCGCGTGCATGGCGACGAGGCGCCGTCGTCGCGCGCGCCGGACCTCGACAACCTCGATTGGGCGCTGGTGCGCCAGATCGCCCACACCACCGGCGGCATCGAGGTGCAGCGCCAGGTGTCGGCCGACGGCCTCGTCGCCTGCGTCATGTTCCACCGCACGGTGCAGGCCATCGATGGCATTTCGGCGGTGGAGCTGTCCGACGGGCAGTCCTCGATGTTCAAGTCGCTGCAGGGCGTCTATGCGCTGATCGTGTCGCCCTCGCTGCAGATCCGTTCGGACGTGCGCGACGCCTTGCGCGAGATCGGCGTGAGCGCCGACAGCGTGGTCGACCTGATCCAGGCGCGCGAAGCCTCGGCGCACCGCATGCCCAGCTTGGTCGTCATCGACGCCGTGCTCAAGGGCCCGGAGTTCGACCAGTTCCGCCGCGCACTGATGCGCGACGCGATGGACATGCCCTTCGTGGAGATCTCGCCCGACGACAGCGCGTTCGACATGTCGGGCTTCGGTGACATGGCCATGGCCCGGGTGGGCCGAGGCAACATCCGCGAGTCGCTCGGCACCGCGGTGATGTTCGAACTCGCGAAAACGATCTGAGTGTTCAACCGGTTGATGCGCGGCCACCAAGGGCCGCCATAGAGAAGGGCGCCCCCAAGGCGCCCTTCTCGCCTTCTGGCGAGGCGTGTCAGGCCGAGGCCTTCACCTTCAGACGCCAGGCATGCAGCAGCGGCTCGGTGTAGCCGCTGGGCTGCTCCTTGCCCTTGAACACCAGGTCCAGCGCGGCCTGGTAGGCCTTGCTGGTTTTGGCGTTGCCGGCCAGGCGCTGGTAGAGCTTGTCGCCCGCGTTCTGCTTGTCCACCTTGGCGGCCATGCGCTCGAAGGTGTCGCGCACCTGCTTTTCACTGACCACGCCGTGGTGCAGCCAGTTGGCGATGTGCTGGCTGCTGATGCGCAGCGTGGCGCGGTCTTCCATCAGGCCCACGTCGTTGATGTCGGGCACCTTGGAGCAGCCCACGCCCTGGTCCACCCAGCGCACCACGTAGCCCAGGATGCCCTGCACGTTGTTGTCCAGCTCCTGCTGCTTCTCGGCCGCGCTCCAGTTCGGGTTGGCGCTCACGGGCACGGTGAGCAGGCCGGTGAGCAGGGTGTCGCGTTCCTTGTCGGCGTCGGTCTTTTCCAGGTCCTTCTGCACGTCGCTGACCAGCACCTGGTGGTAGTGCATGGCGTGCAGCGTGGCACCGGTGGGGCTGGGCACCCAGGCGGTGTTGGCACCGGCCTTGGGGTGCGCGATCTTCTGCTCCAGCATGGCCTTCATCAGGTCGGGCATGGCCCACATGCCCTTGCCGATCTGCGCCTTGCCGCGCAGGCCGCAGGCCAGGCCCACCAGCACGTTGTTGCGTTCGTACGCCTGGATCCAGGCGCTGGCCTTCATGTCGCCCTTGCGCACCATGGGGCCGGCCAGCATGGCGGTGTGCATCTCGTCGCCGGTGCGGTCGAGGAAGCCGGTGTTGATGAAGGCCACGCGGCTGGGCGCGGCGGCGATGCAGGCCTTCAGGTTCACCGAGGTGCGGCGCTCCTCGTCCATGATGCCCAGCTTGACCGTGCTCTCGGGCAGGCCCAGCAGTTGCTCGACGCGGCCGAACAGTTCGTCGGCGAAGGCCACTTCGCGCGGGCCGTGCATCTTGGGCTTGACGATGTAGACCGAGCCCTTGCGCGAGTTGCGCAGCGGGTGCTTCTTGTCCTTGCGGATGTCGTGCACCGCGATGGCGGTGGTGATGACCGCGTCCATGATGCCCTCGGGGATCTCCTTGCCCTCGGGGCCCCAGAGGATGGCCGGGTTGGTCATCAGGTGGCCCACGTTGCGCACGAAGAGCAGCGAGCGGCCGTGCAGGCGCACGGTCTTCTTGCCCTTGGGAGACGTGTACTCCCGGTCGGCGTTGAGGCCGCGCGTGAGCGTCTGGCCGCCCTTCTCGAAGGTCTCCGTCAGCGTGCCCTTGAGGATGCCGAGCCAGTTGCTGTAGGCCAGCAGCTTGTCCTCGGCGTCCACCGCGGCCACGGAATCCTCCAGGTCGAGGATGGTGGACAGCGCGGCCTCGACCACCAGGTCGCTCACGCCGGCCGGGTCGGTCTTGCCGATGGCGCTGTCGGGGCGGACCTGGATCTCCAGGTGCAGGCCGTTGTGCGCCAGCAGGAGGGCGGAGGGCTTCTTCGCATCGCCCTGGTAACCGACGAACTGCCTGCCGTCGGCGAGCTGGGTGGTGCCGCCCTCGGCCAGCGACACGACCAGCTGACCGCCCTTCACGCGGTAGCCGGTGGAGCCGACGTGCGAGCCCTTCTTCAGCGGGCAGGTGCGGTCCAGCACGTGGCGCGCCCATTCGATGACCTTGGCGCCGCGCCTGGGGTTGTAGCGCGTGCCTTTCTCGCAGCCGCCGTCTTCGGCGATCACGTCGGTGCCGTAGAGCGCGTCGTACAGCGATCCCCAGCGCGCGTTGGCGGCGTTGAGCGCGTAGCGCGCGTTCAGGATGGGCACCACGAGCTGCGGGCCGGCCTGCACCGCGAGCTCGTCGTCCACGTTCTTCGTCGTCGCTTTCACCTTGCCCGGATCGGGCACGAGGTAGCCGATGGTTTCCAGGAATTTGCGGTAGGCCGCCATGTCGCGCACCGGGCCGGGGTTGGCGCTGTGCCAGGTGTCCAGCTCGGTCTGCAGGCGATCGCGCTCGGCCAGCAGGGCCGCGTTCTTGGGCGCCAGGCCGCGCACGAGGGTGTCGAAGCCCTGCCAGAAGGCGGCCGGCTCGGTGCCGGTGCCGGGCAGCACCTCCTCGTTGATGAACTGGTACAGGGCCGTGTCGACCTGCAGGCTGTGGATCGTGGTGCGTTGGCTCATGCGTGGGCTCCGGAAGAAAAAGGCGGAAGAAGGGAAGTCAGAAGAAATCGAGCACGGCGCGCAGGTTGGTGCCGGTCGCGGTGGGCTGCGTGTCGAGCTGCTCGAAGGGCAGGTTGGCGCGGTTGATCCAGAGCGTCTGGTAGCCGAACCAGGTGGCACCCAGCGCGTCCCAGGCGTTGCTGCTGACGAAGACGATCTGCGCGCGCGGCAGGCCGGTGGCCTGTTCGCCCAGGGCATATAGCGCGGGGGATGTCTTGAAGGCCCGCACCGCCTCGGCGCTGATCACGTGGTCGAACAGACCCTCGAGCCCCGCGCTGCGCAGGGCGATGCCGAGCATTTCCGGGTCGCCGTTGGAGAGGATGCCCGTGGTGACACCCTGGGCGCGCAAAGCCTGCAGCACTTCGCGGTTCTCGGGGAAGGACGAGAGGTGGCGGTACTGGTTCATCAGGCTGGCCGCGGCCTCGGCATAGTCGTCCCAGCGTTCGGCGGCCTGCGGCACCAGGGCCTGAATGGCGTAGCGCAGGGCGCGCTCGGTCAGTTCCCAGAAACTGCGGTAGTGCGCGGGATCGCCGCTCATGGTGATCAGGCGCGAGTAGTCGATCTGGCGTTCGCGCCACAGCACGGCCAGGCGCGCCCCGCGGCCCGGGAAGAGCTGTTCCGCGCGCAGGCCCACGCTGTACACGTCGAACAGCGTGCCGTAGGCGTCGAAGAGCACGGCGCGGGGTTTGGCCATGGGAAGGCACTGTATTGCAAACATCGGCGCGCATTGATCGGCTCACGCGCGATGGATCCATGACTTTTTTGCGTGTAATCTGCGCCTGACCATTCCAGGAGACCCCATTGAGCCCCGCCCCCGACCGCCCGAGCCTGCCCTTGACCGGCATCCGCGTCGCCGAGTTTTCGCACATGGTGATGGGCCCCATGTGCGGCATGGTGCTGGCCGACCTGGGCGCCGAGGTGATCAAGGTGGAGCCGCCCGCGGGCGACAACACGCGCCGCCTGCTCGGCTCGGGCGCGGGCTTCTTCCCGCTGTTCAACCGCAACAAGAAGAGCCTGGTGCTGGACCTGCAAAGCGAGGAGGGCCGCGAGGCCGCGCTGCGCCTGGTGGCCACGGCCGATGTGCTGGTGGAGAACTTCAAGCCCGAGACCATGCGCAAGCTGGGCCTGGACCACGACAGCCTGAAGGTGCGCTTCCCGCGCCTGATCCACGTGAGCCACAAGGGCTTCCTGCCCGGCCCCTACGACCACCGCACCGCCCTCGACGAGGTGGTGCAGATGATGGGCGGCCTGGCCTACATGACCGGGCGCCCCGGCGACCCGCTGCGCGCGGGCAGCAGCGTCAACGACATCATGGGCGGCATGTTCGGCGCCATCGGCGTGCTGGCCGCGCTGCGCGAGCGCGAGCGCACCGGCCAGGGCCAGGCGGTGCAGAGCGCGCTGTTCGAGAACAACATCTTCTTGGTGGCCCAGCACATGCTGCAGTACGCCGTGACGGGGGCGGCCGCCAACCCCATGCCGCAGCGCATCTCGCCCTGGGGCATCTACGACGTGTTCGACGCGGCGGGCGGCGAGCAGATCTTCCTGGCGGTGGTGAGCGATACGCAGTGGGCCATCTTCTGCAGCGCCATGGGCTGGAGCGACTGGCGCGACGACCCGCGCCTGAGAACCAACAACGACCGCGTGCGCGCGCGCGACTGGCTGCTGCCCGAGCTGCGCGAGCGCGTCGCACAGCGCCCGGCCACAGCGCTGGCCGAGCTGTTCGAGCGCCACGGCCTGCCGTTCGCGCCCATCGCCAAACCGCACGAGCTGCTGGACGACCCGCACCTGCGGGCCACGGGCGGCCTGGCGCCCATCACCCTGCCCGATGGCGAACGCGCGGGCCAGACCGTGCAGACCGTGCCGCTGCCCTTCACGCTGGGCGAGCAGCGCCTGCCCGTGCACAGCCCGCCACGCCTGGGGGCCGACAGCAGCGGCGTGCTGCGCGAACTGGGCTACGACGACGCGGCGATCGAGCGCCTCTCGCGCACCGCCAGCACAGGCTGAACGGCGTGGACAAGCTCAAGCAACTCGAAACCTTCGTGTCGGTGGCCACGCGCGGCAGCCTCACGGCGGCGGCGCGCGCCGAGTCGGTGGCGCCGGCCATCATCGGCCGCCGGCTGGACGCGCTCGAATCGCGGCTGGGCGTGAAGCTGCTGGTGCGCACCACGCGGCGCATCTCGCTCACGCACGAGGGCAGCGCCTTCCTGGAGGACTGCCAGCGCCTGCTGACCGACCTGTCGAACGCGGAAGCGAGCGTGAGCGCGGGCGGCGTGAAGGCCAGCGGGCATTTGCGCATCACCGCGCCCGCGGGCTTCGGGCGGCGCCACGTGGCCCCGCTGGTGCCGCGCTTTCGCGAGCTGCACCCGGAGGTGACGGTCTCGCTCAACCTGTCCGACCGCGTGGTGGACGTGGCCGGCGAGGGCTACGACTGCGCCGTGCGCGTGGGCGACCTGCCCGATTCGTCCCTGGTGAGCGTGCGCCTGGCCGACAACCGCCGCCTCTGCGTGGCCGCGCCGGCCTACCTGCAGCGCCGCGGCACGCCCGAGGCGCCGGCCGACCTGGCGCGGCACGACTGCCTCACCTTGTCCAGCGACGCCTCGCAGACGCGCGGCTGGGCTTTCTCACTGCCGGCCGAAGGTGGCACCGGCGAGCGCGAGATCCACTACCTGCGCCCCGGCGGTCCCATGGACTGCAGCGACGGCCAGGTGCTGCACGAGTGGTGCCTCGCGGGCCAGGGCATCGCCTGGCGCAGCACCTGGGAGGTGGAGGCCGACGTGACCGCCGGCCGCCTGGTGCGCGTGCTCGACGCCTTCGCGGCGCCGCCGAACGGCATCTACGCGCTGTTCCCGCAGCGCAAGCACCTGGCGCTGCGCGTGCGGCTGTGGATCGATTACCTCAAGCACGAGTACGGGCGGGTGGAGTACTGGGCGGGGCGGTGAACGCGGCGCGCAGCACGGCCTCATCGCGTGCGGCTTTGCCCAGGCACTGGCCTTCTCGCGTGCACACCATCGAGAGACCGTTGTAGACCGTCTCGCCCTCCCGCCCGCAAGCGTTCGCGTAGGCGATGGCCAGGCTGAAGCGCCGCGCGGCCTCGGGCAGGCGCGTGTGCTGCACGTCGTCGTAGCCGACCATGTTGGCCGTTGGCACCAGCACCGCGTGTGCGCCGGCTTCGGCGAGTTGCCGCAGCGGCTCGTCGTGCTCCACGTCGAAGCAGATCAACAGGCCCAGCCGCCAGCCGCGCCATTCGAACACCGCCGGTGGCGCGGTGCCAGGCGTGAAGCGCTGCGTGTCCCCCTCGCCGAACAGGTGGATCTTGCGGTGCACCGCGAGCAGCGCGCCGGTCTCATCGATCGCCGCAGCGCTGTTGAAAGGTGGGGCGTCCCCATTGGCTTGCGGCCAGCCCGTGACGATGCCGGTGCGGTGGCGTTGCGCAATGCCGCGCACCGATTGCAGCAGCAGGCCGTCGGCCGACTCGGCGTGCGCGGCCAGTCGCTCGGCATCGATCAGGTAGCCCGTGAGGAACATCTCGGGCGTGAGCAACCAGTGCGCACCCTGGGCCGCGGCCTCGCGCGCCGCCCTGTCCAGCCGCGCCAGCGCCTCGGTGCTGTCGGCCGGGTGGGCCGTCTGCCAGAGCGCCAGGTGCAGCGGCTCCATGGTGTCAGTCGCCCAGAGCGACCGGTCCCATGCCGGGCCAGGCCTCGCAAGGCCCCGGGTTGTCGGGGTGGCTCGCGCCGCCCAGGTGGCGCACCATGCCCGCCACCGCGTTCAGCGCGGTCTGCACCGCGCCCTCCACCCAGGCCGGCGTGAACGACACGTCGTCGCCCGCGATGAAGAGGCCTCGCTCGGCCTCGGGCAAGGCGTCCTGCATGAAGTGGCCAACCATGCGGTGGTTGTAGCGGTAGTGGCCCGGCAGCGCGCCCTTGAAGGCGCCGAGGAAGTAGGGGTCGGCTTCCCAGGACACGCTGATCGGGTCGCCGATCACGTGGCTGGCGATGTCCACGTCGGGGTAGATCTTCTTCAGCGCCGACAAGGCGAGCTGCACGCGCCGCGCGGTGGGGTGCGGCAGCATCTTCAAGGCGTCGCTCATCCAGGCGTAGCTCAGGCAGATCACGCCGGGCTTGTCGGGGCCGTTGTCGAACAGGTAGGTGCCGCGCGTGAGGCGGTCGGTGAGCGTCATGCCCATCACGGGCCAGCCGTCGGCCTTCAGGTCGTTCCAGAACGGCCGGTCCACCATCACGAAGGTCTTGGACGATTGCATGTAGCGCGTGCGGTCCAGCGCCATCCAAAGCTTGTGCGAGAACAGCGACTCCTCCACCGCGATCTGCGTGGTGAGCAGCCAGCTCTGGCAGGTGACGAGCACGGCTGGGTAGCGGCGGGTATTGCCCAGCACGTCGGTGACGTCGATCTGACCGTGCGACGCACGCGCGATGGCGGCCACGCCAGGGCGGGGCGCACCACCGTTCAGTTGCGCCAGCGAGGTGCCCGCACCCCAGTGCGTGAGCGACTTCGCGTCGGGCGCGTGTTGCCACAGCCCTTGCGGCACCTGCTGCACGCCGCCCACCACGAGGTGCTGGTTCTCGTCGCAGCCGGTGAGCACCACGCGCAGGATCTCGAGCATGGAGTTGGGGAAGTCCGAATCCCAGCCGCCGGTGCCGAAACCCACCTGGCCGAAGACCTCGCGGTGGTGGAAGGACAGGCGCTGGAAGGCGCGGGATTGGGCAACGAAGTCGTAGAAGGTGCGGTCGTCCCATAGCGGCACCAACCGGTCCCACAGGGCTTTGAGGCGCGGCACGTCGCGCTCGCGCAGGGCGTCCTGCAGTTCGCCGAAGCCCGCGCCTTGTTCCAGTGCATCGGCCCAGGCCTGGGCCACCTCGCTGAACAGCGGCGGCAGGTCGGCCAGGGTGCGCGCGCGGTGCGTGCGGCCTTCCAGGTCGATCACCGTGCAGCCGGCGGCGGGCGTGAGCGGGTTGGGGAAGGGCCTGGTGGCCAGACCCAGTTGGTCCACGTAGTGGAAGAAGGCCGTGCCCGAGCGCGGGAAGCGCATGCCGCCGAGCTCGGCCACCACGCCATGGCCGCCGTCGAAGGCCTGCGAGCGCAGCCGCCCGCCCAGGCGCGAGGCCTCGTACACCACGGGCTTGAGGCCCAGCTTCATGAGCTCGTGCGCGGCCGTCAGGCCGGCCATGCCGGCGCCGACGATGGCGACCTCGGCGCCCAGCAGCTCGCGCGGCAGCGCGCCCAGACCCGCGGGGTGGCGCAGCCAGTCGTCGTACGCGAAGGGGAAGTCGGGGCCGAAGACGGTGACGGGTTTGTTCGATGGCATGGGCTCAGAACAGCGACATCAGCAGCCAGGCGGCGGTGCCCCACATCATGAGCGCAACCAGCCCGTCCAGCACGCGCCAGATGTGCAGGGAATTGAGCCGGCGCCCGGCCCAGAAGGCGGTGGCGCCCAGGCCGGTGAACCAGATCAGCGAACCGGTGGCGGCGCCCAGGCCGAAGACCTCGCTCGCCGGGCCGTAGGCCAGCGAGGCGGTGCCGATCAGCACGGCGGTGTCCAGCCAGGCGTGCGGGTTGAGCCAGGAGAAGGCGAGGGCCGAGAACACGGCCTGGCGGCGCGTGGTGGGCGCCGGGGCCAGCGGCTGGCCCTGCGGGCTGCGCGCCACCGGCGAGCGGAAACGCTGGAAGGCCTGCCAGCCGTAGACCAGCAGGAACAGCACGCCCGCGCCGATCAGCGCGCCCTGCAGCTTGTCCGACAGGCCGCCGAGCTGGGCCAGGCCCAGCACGCCCAGGGCGATGAGCGCGACGTCGGAGAGGGCGCACAGCGCCACCGTGAGCCACAGGTGCTGGCGCTGCAGGCCCATGCGCAGCACGTGCGCGTTCTGCGGGCCGATGGCCATGATCAGCGACAGGCTCAGCACCATGCCGGCGGAGAAGACGGGGAAGCTCAGGGTCATGGCGTTCTCGGGTTCGGGTGACAGCAGGGGCGCATGGTGCCGCAAAGGCGCTTGTTGTTTAATCGAGTTGATTCGAACTCCAATCACTCAATTTCGGCTTGATCGATGCTGGATCCCCGTCACCTGGATGCCTTGGCCGCCGTGGTGGAGCACGGCGGCTTCGGCCCCGCCGCGCAGTCGCTGAAGCTCACCCTCGCGGCGGTGTCCTTGCGCATCAAGTCGCTGGAGGACCAGCTCGGCCAGCGCCTGCTGGTGCGCGGCAAGCGCGTGCGCGCCACGCCGGCCGGCCAGGCCCTGCTGGGCCATGTGAAGCAGGTGCGCCTGATGGAAGCCGACCTGCTGGCCGGCCTCGTGGGCGGTGAGGCGCGCGCGGGCGAGCGCTGGCAGAGCCTGTCGGTGGCCATCAACGCCGATTCGGTGTCGAGCTGGTTCCTGCCCGGCGTGGCGCCGCTGCTGGCGCGCCAGCGCCTGCTGCTGGAGGTGGTCATCGACGACCAGGACCACACGCACGACGCCCTCAAGAGCGGCGACGTGGTGGGCTGCGTCACCACACGCGCCGACGCCATGCGCGGCTGCGTGGCCGAGCCCCTGGGCGTGATGCGTTACCACTGCGTGGCCACGGCCGCCGTGGCGCAGCGCTGCCGCACGCCGCGCGGCGCGGTCTCGCCGCACAAGCTGCTGGCCCAGCCGGCCATCATCTTCAACCGCAAGGACGCCTTGCAGGATGCGTTTCTCGAACAGCACATCGGCCTGCGCCAGCCCGCCTACCCGCGCCACTACGTGCCAGCGGTGGAGGCCTTCGAAACCGCCATCGAGCTGGGCATGGGCTGGGGCATGGTGCCCACGCAGCACCTGCCCAAACACCCCACGCTGACCGAGCTGCTGCCCGGCGCCACGGTGGACGTGGCCCTGTACTGGCAGCACTGGACGCACGAGCCGCCCTCGGCGCAGCGGCTGACGGCGGCGGTGAAGGCGGCGGCGCGCGAGCGCCTGGCCCCATTGGCCGACCCGCCACGGGCCGCCACCTAAAATCGCCCGATGCTTCAGATCCAACAAGACCTGCTCGCGGCCCTGCGCGACGAGCTGGACAAACTCAGCCCCGGCGCGGGCGAGAAGGCCGCCTTCGAGTCGCCCAAGGTGGCGGCCCATGGCGATTTCGCCGTCACGGCGGCCATGCAACTGGCCAAGCCGCTCAAGCTCAACCCGCGCGCCGTGGGCGAGCAGTTGCGCGCCGCGTTGCTGGCGCAGCCGGCCTTCGAGCGCTGGGTCGAGGCGATCGAGATCGCCGGCCCGGGCTTCATCAACATCCGTCTGAAACCCGAGGCCAAGCAGCAGGTGGTGCACGAGGTGCTGGGCGCGGGCGAGCACTTCGGCCGCCAGGCCAGCAACGGACAGCGCCTGATGGTCGAGTTCGTGTCGGCCAACCCCACCGGCCCGCTGCACGTGGGCCATGGCCGCCAGGCCGCGCTGGGCGACGCCATCTGCAACCTGTACCAGACCCAGGGCTGGGACGTGCACCGCGAGTTCTATTACAACGACGCGGGTGTGCAGATCAATACCCTGGCCACCTCCACGCAACTGCGCGCGCAGGGCGTGAAGCCCGGCGACGCCAACTGGCCCGAGGCCGCCTACAACGGGGACTACATCCAGGACATCGCGAACGATTTCCTCGCGAAGAAGACGGTGAAGGCCGACGACCGCGAGTTCACGGCCAGCGGCGATCCGAACGACCTCGACGGCATCCGCCAGTTCGCCGTGGCCTACCTGCGCCACGAGCAGGACCTCGACCTGCAGGCCTTCGCCGTCAAGTTCGACCACTACTACCTCGAGTCCAGCCTGTACACCAGCGGGCGCGTCGAGGCCGCGGTCAACAAGCTCGTCGCCAACGGCAAGACCTACGAGCAGGACGGCGCGCTGTGGCTGCGCAGCACCGACTACGGCGACGACAAGGACCGCGTGATGCGCAAGTCCGACGGCTCGTACACCTACTTCGTGCCCGACGTGGCGTACCACATCGCCAAGTGGGAGCGCGGCTTCACCAAGGTCATCAACATCCAGGGCACCGATCACCACGGCACCATCGCGCGCGTGCGCGCCGGCCTGCAGGCGGCCGACGTGGGCATTCCACAGGGCTACCCCGACTACGTGCTGCACACCATGGTGCGCGTGGTGCGCGGCGGGCAGGAGGTGAAGATCAGCAAGCGCGCGGGCAGCTACGTCACGCTGCGCGACCTGATCGAATGGACCAGCAAGGACGCGGTGCGCTTTTTCCTGCTCAGCCGCAAGCCCGACACCGAATACACCTTCGACGTCGACCTGGCCGTGCAGCAGAACAACGACAACCCGGTCTACTACGTGCAGTACGCGCACGCGCGCATCTGCTCCGTGCTGGCCGGCTGGGGCGGTGACGTGGCCACGTTGTCGGGCGCCGAGCTGTCCGCGCTGGACACGCCGGCCGCGCAGGCCCTCATGCGCCAGATCGCCAAGTACCCCGAGATGCTCAGCGCCGCCGCGCGCGATTTCGCGCCGCACGACGTGACCTTCTACCTGCGCGAGCTGGCCGCGAGTTACCACAGTTACTACGACGCCGAGCGCATCCTGGTCGATGATGAAGCGGTCAAGCGCGCGCGCCTGGCGCTCGTCGCGGCCACACGGCAGGTGCTGCACAATGGCCTGGCCGTGCTGGGCGTGAGCGCGCCGCAGAAGATGTAAGAGCCACCATGAGCAAGAAATCCTCCTCCTCCAAGTCGTCGTCGCGCAGCAGCCTGGGCGGCACGCTGGTGGGCTTCATCGTGGGCCTGCTCGTCGGCCTGGCGGCGGCCCTGGCCGTGGCGGTCTACGTCACCCGCGTGCCCGTGCCCTTCGTCGATCGCGGCCTCTCGCGCAGCGCCGAAGACGACGCCAAGGAAGCCGAGCGCAACAAGGGCTGGAACCCCAACCGCGGCGTCAGCGGCGCGCCGGCCGCGCCACCCGCGGCGCCGGGCGCGGCGCCGGGCACCGAGGGCGCCATCTCCGTGCCCCCCGCCGACGGCCGCACCTTGCCGCCCGCCGGCACCGCCACGCCGCCGAGCGATCCCCTGGGTGACCTGGCCCGCTCCCGCACCGCCCAGCCCGCGCCCGCCGCGCCAGCGGCGGCGCCGGGTGCCGCGCCCGCCGAGGCCCCCGCACCCGGCGCCGACCCCTACACCTACTTCGTGCAGGCCGGCGCCTTCCGCAACGCCCCCGACGCGGAGGCCCAGCGCGCGCGCCTGGCCATGCTGGGCATCGCCGCCACGGTGGACGAGCGCGAGCAGGCCGGCCGCACTCTCTACCGCGTACGCGTGGGCCCCTTCGCCCAGAAGGCCCTGGCCGACCTGACCATCGAGCAGTTGCAGGTCAACGGGGTCGAATCGGCCCTGGTGCGCGTCCAGCGCTGAGCCGGCGCGGGAACTTCCCGCGCTTCGCCCGGCCCAAGCGCTGGTTCAATCCCTGGAGTCCCATCCCATGCTTCGCCGCGATTTCGCCCTGTCCCTGCTCGCCACCGGTGCCGCCCTGCCGGCCCTGGCCCAACGGGTCGCCCCCAAAGAGGGCACCGAATACGTGCGGCTGGGCAAGCCCGTGCCCGTGCAAGCGCCGGCCGGCCAGATCGAGGTGGTCGAGTTCTTCGCCTACTCCTGCATCCACTGCTTCAACTTCGAGCCGCTGCTGGAGGACTGGGACAAGCGCAAGCCGGGCGGCACGGTGCTGCGCCGCGTGCCGGTGGCTTTCAGCCCCGCCTTCGTGCCCATGCAGCGCCTGTACTACACGCTGGAGGCCATGAACCTCGTCGAGCGGCTGCACACGCAGGTGTTCAAGGCCATCCACGTGGACCGCCTGCCGCTGACCACGCCGGGCCCGATCACCGACTGGGTGGCCAAACAGGGCGTGGACCGGGCGAAGTTCTCAGAGATCTTCAACCACGGCGACACCCAGAAGAAGGCCCAGGACGCCGCCGTGCTGCAGGACGCCTACGGTGTCGAGGGCACGCCAGCCCTGGGCGTGGCCGGGCGCTTCTACATCCCGGGCCAGGGCCCGAAAACGCTGACCATCGCCAACTACCTCATCGGCGAAGCTCGAAAAGCCTGAGGCGGGGCACCCGGGGGTTCACCCTGGGTGTTTAGAATGCATGCAAGTTTCGTGCCCTTGACATGCCACACGCCATCCCCCTGCTGCACCGCACCGCCCTCGGCCTGTTGATCGCCTGCACCCTGGCGGGCGCCGCCCAGGCCGAGCAGGCCGACCGGCTCAAGCCGATGAACGCCGAGTCCGACAACCTGCGCTACGACGACGCGCGGCAGGTCAGCATCTTCACCGGCAACGTGGTGATCACCAAGGGCACCATCGTGATCCGCGGCAACCAAGTCGAGGTGCGCCAGGACGCCCAGGGCAACCAGTTCGGCATCGTGCTGGGCAACCCGGGGTACTTCAAGCAGAAGCGCGATGGACTCAACGAGTTCATCGAAGGCGAGGCCAGGCGCATCGAGTACGACAGCCGCGCCGACAACGTGCGCTTCATCGGCGACGCGGTGCTGCGCCGCTACCTTGGCACCCAGCTCAATGACGAGACGCGCGGCAGCGTGATCGTCTACGACAACCGCACCGAGGTGTTCACGGTCGACAGCAACCCGGCGGCCGCCAACCCCGGCAACCCCTCGGGCCGCGTGCGCGCCACGCTCACGCCGGTGCCGCGTGAGGGCGAGGCGCCGCCCCAGCCCACGCCCGCCCCCACGCCGCTGCGCCCATCCAATGAGCTCGGCGGGGAGCGGAAGTGAGCGGGTCGCCCTCCACCACCTTTCCCGAAACCCAGGTGCTGGCGACCAGCCGCCTGGAGGCCAGCGGACTGAAGAAGGCCTATGGCAGCCGCCTGGTTGTCAAGGACGTCTCGCTCGCGGTGGACAAGGGCGAGGTGGTGGGCCTGCTCGGCCCCAACGGCGCGGGCAAGACGACCTCGTTCTACATGCTCGTGGGCCTGCTGCGCGCCGATGGCGGGCAGATCCTGCTCGATGGTCAGTCGATCGAGCGCCTGCCCATTCACCGCCGCGCGCGCCTGGGGCTCGGTTACCTGCCGCAGGAGGCGTCGATCTTTCGCAAGCTCAGCGTGGCGCAGAACGTGCGCGCCGTGCTGGAGCTGCAGGAGGACGCGCGCGGCCGTCCGCTGAGCGCCGCTGCCATCGACGAGCGCCTGGACACGCTGCTGCGCGACCTGCACGTCGAGCACCTGCGCGATTCGCCCGCGCCCGCGCTGTCGGGCGGTGAGCGCCGCCGCGTCGAGATCGCGCGCGCGCTGGCCACCGACCCGCGCTTCATCCTGCTCGACGAACCCTTCGCCGGCATCGATCCGATCGCGGTGATCGAGATCCAGCGCATCATCGGCTTCCTCAAGTCACGTGGCATCGGCGTGCTCATCACCGACCACAACGTGCGCGAGACCCTGGGCATCTGCGACCGCGCCTACATCATCAACGACGGCCACGTGCTCACCAGCGGCACGCCGTCGGACATCGTCGAGAACGCCGACGTGCGCCGGGTGTACCTCGGCGAGCACTTCCGGATGTGAACATGAGCCCCCACGCTCGTCACTTCGTGTACTTCGCTGCCCCCCAAGGGGGCGCGGCCTTGCTTGGGGCGGCCCGGCGCGGCGGCCCTCTGCCCGGACAGCGATGAAACAGAGCCTTTCCCTTCGCGTCTCGCAGCACCTGGCGCTCACGCCCCAGTTGCAGCAGTCGATCCGCCTGTTGCAACTGTCCACGCTGGAGATGGCACAGGAGGTCGAGCAGATGCTCGACGACAACCCCTTCCTGGAGCGCGCCGACGACGGACTGGAGCGCGAGGAATTCGGCCTGGCCACCACCGACGTGCCGGTGAGCGCGGGCGAGCAGATCGCCGATGCGGCGCAGCCGGCCACCAGCGCGGCCAGCGACACGGGCGACGGCAGCGAGGGCGATGCGGTCGAAGCCCACCTGGACGGCGCCTCGCCGGTGGAGGAAAGCTGGGAGGGCGACGGCACCGTGGAGGTGGCGCCCGACGACAGCGAATGGGGCGGCGACGCGCCGCCGCGCAGCCAGGGCTCGGGCGACGACGAGGACACGGCCAGCGCAGCCGATCTCGCGCGCGCGCTCGTGTCCCTGCAGGACCACCTGCACGAGCAGGCGCGCTGCCTGCGCCTGTCCGAGGAAGATGCCGCCGCGCTGCTCTTCCTGATCGAATCGCTCGACGACGACGGCTACCTCAGCGACCCGCTGCCCGAACTCGCGCTCGCGCTGCTGCGCCTGCAGGGCGACGACACAGCGGGTGTCGGCGCCGCCGAGTCGCCCGAAGCCACCGAGCGCCGCGAGGCCTGCGAGCAGTTGCTGCGCACCAACCTGCAGTTGCTGCAGCACATGGACCCGCCCGGTGTGGGCGCGCGCGACCTCGCCGAGTGCCTCAAGCTGCAGATCCTGGAGCTGCGCAACACGCCAGAGGCGCGTGCGGCGCTGGCCATCTGCGCGCAGCCGCTGGAACTCATCGCCAAGCGCGACATCCGCAAGCTCGTGCAACTGTGCCGCACCGACGAAGACACCGTGCGCGGCGCGCTCGCGCTCATCGCGCGGCTCGAGCCCAAGCCCGGGCGGCGCTTCGTCGACGTCGAGCGCAACATCGTCGTGCCCGACGTCATCGTCACGCGCGCCGGGCGCGGGTTCAAGGTCATCCTCAATCCGGATGTGATGCCCCGCCTGCGCGTGCACGACGTCTACGCCAACGCCCTGCGACAGAACCGAGGCGGGCGCGACGGTGGCGAGGGCGGCCACGCCGCCATGCAGCAGCGCCTGCAGGAGGCGCGCTGGTTCATCAAGAATATCCAGCAGCGCTTCGACACCATCCTGCGCGTCTCCAGCGCCATCGTCGAACGCCAGCGCAACTTCTTCATGCACGGCGAACTCGCCATGCGCCCGCTGGTGCTGCGCGAGATCGCCGACGAGCTGGGCCTGCACGAATCCACCATCAGCCGCGTGACCACCGCCAAGTACATGGCCACGCCCTTCGGCACCTACGAGCTCAAGTACTTCTTCGGGTCCTCGCTGGGCACCGAAACCGGCGGCAACGCCTCCAGCACCGCGGTACGCGCGCTGCTCAAGCAGTTCATCGCGGCCGAGCAGCCGGCCAAGCCCTTGTCCGACAACCAGCTCTCCGACCTGCTCAAGGAGCAGGGCATCGAGTGCGCGCGCCGCACCGTGGCCAAGTACCGCGAGGCCATGCGCATCGCACCGGCGAACTTGCGAAAGTCCCTTTGAACCAGCTCCAGCTTTTTCTCCCCTGCGCCGCCGGCGTGGAGGACTTCCTCGCCGCCGAGGTGCAGCGCATCACTGGCGTCGCCGCCACGCAGCGCTCGCGCGGCGGCGTGTCGCTGGAGGCCTCGTGGCGCGACGCGCTGCGCCTGAACCTGCACAGCCGGCTGGCGCAGCGCGTGCTGGTGCGCCTGTGGCACGGCCCCTACCGCGCCGAGCAGGACCTCTACACGGCCGCCGCCGAGGTGGCCTGGGAGATCTGGTTCACGCCGAAGCAGACCATCAAGGTCGAGCTGACCGCGCAGCACAGCCCGCTCAAGAGCCTGAACTTCGCGGCGCTGCGCATCAAGGACGCGGTGTGCGACCGTTTCCGCGACAAGCGCGGCGAGCGCCCCAGCGTGGACACGCAGCGGCCCGACGTGCGCCTGTTCGGCCACCTCACGGCCGAGGCGCTCACGCTGTACATCGACACCACCGGCGAGCCGCTGTTCAAGCGCGGCTGGCGCGAGGACAAGGGCGATGCGCCGCTGAAGGAAACCCTGGCCGCCGCCATGATCGTGGCCACCGGCTGGGATGCGCTGGCGCGCGAGGCGGCCACGCTGGCCGATGTGCCGCCGCTGGTCGACCCCTGCTGCGGCAGCGGCACGGTGCCCATCGAGGCGGCGCAGATCGCGCTCAACATCGCACCGGGCGGCCAACGCCGCTTCGGTTTCGAGAAGCTGCTGCCCTTCCAGCCCCATGTCTGGCAGGCCCTGCGCGACGAGGCGCGCGCGGCCGAGCGGCTCTGGCCCGAAGGCCAGGCGCCCATCGTCTTCGGCAGCGACGTGGCCTTTCGCATGGTCGACTTCGCCAAACGCAACGCCGAGCGCGCGCGCGTGGCGCAGGCCATCGAGCTGCGCGGCGGCGACGCGCTGCAGCGCCTGCCGCCCAGCCCGCGCGCGGGCGTGCTGCTGCTCAACCCCCCGTATGGCGAGCGCATCGCGGCGGCGGGTGTGGCCGGCCGCAACGCCGCCGAGCGCGCGCGCGTGGGCGGCCGCGAGCAGGCCCGCGACGAAGACGGCCAGACCGCCGACGCCTTCTTCGAGCGCCTGGCCGCGCACTGGAAATCGCACTACGCGGGCTGGAGCGCCTGGCTGCTCACGCCCGACCTCAAACTGCCCGGGCGCATGCGCTTCAAGGAGTCGCGCCGCGTGCCGCTGTGGAACGGCCCCATCGAATGCCGGCTGTTCCGCTTCGATTTGAAGGCCCGTGGCGGTGGCGCAGCTTGACCCAGAAATGCCACGGAGCCGGCTTTGCCGGTCCGTCGGCGTTGCCCCCTTGAGGGGGTCGCGCGAAGCGCGGCAGGGGTGTTCCTTTGCTCTGGTCGTCATCGACACCAACGTCGTGCTCGACCTGTTCGTCTTCGACGACCCCGCCGTGGCGCCGTTGCGCGCGGCCTTGGTGGAGGGCCGGGTGGGCTGGATCGCGACAGAAGCGATGCGTGAGGAGTTGCGGCGGGTGCTGGACTACCCGCACCTCGCGCGCCGCCTCGGTGAAACGGGGTCGGTGGCCGTGCTGGCCGCCTTCGATCGCCACACGCGCCGCGTCGAGCCCGCCGACAAGGCGCCCTTCACCTGCCGCGACCCGGACGACCAGCGCTTCATCGACCTCGCCGTGGCCCAGGGCGCCGCGTTGTTGAGCAAGGACGCGCATGTGCTCGCGCTGGCGCGCCGCCTGGCGCGCGTCGGCATCCGGGTGAGCCGCTCGTGGGGACCGCAGGCCGAGGAGGCCAGCGCATGAACGCCTGGCGGGCTGCTGGCCTGGCGGGCCTGTTGGCCGTGTTGCCACCGGCCTGGGCCGACGAAGAGCCGCGCTGCGGCCCCGTCGGGCCGGCCGGCCAGCAGCACTGCGCCATGCCCGACGGCTCCACCCTCCAGCGCTCGATGAGCGCCGACGGCCGCCGCGCGATGGCCTTGCTGCGCCGCTGGGGCGACGGCAGCCTGGCCGAGCTGCGCTGCGCGCCCACCAGCCTGTTGCCCGAGGACCGCGAACCCTGCGGTCATGGCGGCGAGCTCACCGAGGTCACGCTCTACCGCGAACCCGGCAAACCGCTGGGCACCGTGAGCCACCGGCGCGGCGTGCTGATGCGCCAGGTCATCGTGAACCCGCAGGGCGGGGTGGTGCGCAGCGAGGAGTTCGTCGACAACACCCTCACGCCCGACCGCCGCATCAAGCGCGTGTACTACCCCTCGGGCCGCTTGCGCCACGAGATCGACCTGGTCGAGCCGCCGCCCGAGCAGTACCACGGCCGCGAAGGCGTGGGGCGTGAGTTCGCCGAGTCGGGTCAGATCACGCAGGAGGTGGAGTGGGCCGGCGGGCGCGAGCGGCGCATCCGCCAATGGCACCTCAATGGCCAGCTCAAGCTGGAGCAGACCATCCGCCACCTGGGCCGCAACGAGTTGCGCGAGACCCGCAGCTTTTACGAGGACGGCACCGAGGCCGCGCTCAGCCGCGAGCGCAACGGCCGCCTGTTCGGCTGGCAGCGGTACCACGCGCCCGGCGGCGCGCTGCAGCGCGAGGAGGAGTATGGCGAGCGCGGCCTGCTGCTGCGCCGCAAGCTCTACGACCCGCGCGGGCGCCTGCTGCGCGACGAGCGCGTGAACGAGGACCCGTCGGCCAGCTGAAACCCTTTGCGCGACGCGCGGCGGGGGTGCTTCACACTTGCGCGAAGCTCTCGGCGCGGGCGCGGCGCCACCAGGTCGTGAACACCGCGTGCTCGCCTTCCGCGTCGCCGTCCAGCAGCGCGCCCGGCGAGGTGGTGGGCAGCAGGTTGGCCAGCAGGCGCACCTCGTTGTCGCTCACGCGGCGCACCAGGTGCTGTGCGCTGATTTCGCCCGGGTGCTGCAGGCCGGCGGCTTGCACCAGCTCCTTCAGCGCCTTCAGCGTGTTCTGGTGAAAGCGCCACACGCGCTCGGCCTTGTCGGGCACCACCAGGGCCTGCTGGCGCAACGGATCCTGTGCCGTCACGCCGGTGGGGCATTGGCCGGTGTGGCAGGTCTGGGCCTGGATGCAGCCCAGCGCAAACATGAAGCCGCGCGCGCTGTTGCACCAGTCGGCCCCGATGGCCATGGCGCGCGCGATGTCGAAGGCGCTCACCACCTTGCCCGCGCAGCCGATGCGGATGCGATCGCGCAGGTTCACGCCCACCAGGGTGTTGTGCACCAGGCGCAGGCCTTCCTGCAGCGGCGCGCCCACGTGGTCGGTGAACTCCAGCGGCGCCGCGCCGGTGCCGCCTTCGGCGCCATCCACCACGATGAAGTCGGGCGTGATGCCGCTCTTCTGCATGGCCTTGACGATGGCGAACCACTCCCAGGGGTGGCCGATGCACAGCTTGAAGCCCACCGGCTTGCCGCCCGAGAGCGAGCGCAGTTTGGCGATGAATTCCATCAGCTCCAGCGGCGTGGAGAACGCGCTGTGCGCGGCGGGCGAGATGCAGTCCACCGCCTCGGGCACGCCGCGCGCGGCGGCGATCTCGGGCGTGACCTTGGCGCCCGGCAGCACGCCGCCGTGGCCAGGCTTGGCGCCCTGGCTCAGCTTGATCTCGATCATCTTCACCTGCGGGTCGAGCGCGTTGGCGGCGAACTTCTCTGCGCTGAAGGAGCCGTCGTCTTCGCGGCAGCCGAAATAGCCCGAACCGATCTCCCAGATGAGGTCGCCGCCGTGCAGGCGGTGCCAGGCGGAGATCGAGCCCTCGCCCGTGTCGTGCGCGAAACCGCCGCGCTGCGCGCCCGCATTGAGCGCCTGGATGGCGTTGGCCGACAGCGCGCCGAAGCTCATGGC
>NZ_DATIGV010000051.1:0-2317 GCF_035481345.1 Hydrogenophaga sp.
TGCTCGCGCACGTCGCGGATGACAATCGACATTACCTGACTCCGAACGGGTCTTGCAGGGTGGCGCACGGCCAAGCGGGGATTATCGCATGGTGCCGCAGCGACGGGCGAGGCGGCGGGTGAGCGGGGGATGAACCCGGCCTTCCCCCGTTCCAACGCGGGCATGACTTTAGTTGGGACATGGCCGCGCACGATTCCGCCTAAGATGCCCGGATGTTGGGACGACTCAGCCATACCCGCCTGCTGCGCGCCGCCGGGCTCTACACGTGGGCCCTGGTGGGGATCCCCATCATCCTGAATGTGTGGGTGCTGCCGCCGTCCAGTGGAACGGACGAGCAGGGCGTGAACCTGCCGCTGACCGCATTGTGTTACTTCACGTTTGGCGTCGTGTACTGGCTGGCGACGCGCGCGCTGGATGGCCGCCGGGATGGCGTGCCGGTGGCATGGAACGTGCCGTTGGCCATGGTGCTGACGGCAACCGCGATCGGGGTGGGGTTTTACACCCAGACCGGGCTGGGTGCCGTGCTGCTGCTGATCATGGCCGGCGTACTGCCCTGGCTGCTGGAACTCCGCTTCGCGGTGGCCTGGCTGCTGGCCGCGCACGTCCTGCTGGTGCCGTCGTTCATGGCGCGCGACGATTTCAATTTCTGGGAGGCCCTGTTCCAGTCGATGTTCTATGTGGGGTTTTCGGCCTTCGTGCTGATCACCACCTACGTGGCGCGCCAGCAGGCCCAGGCGCGCGAAGAGCAGCGCCGGCTCAATGCGGAGCTGCGTGCCACCCGCGTGTTGCTGGCCGAAAGCGCCCGCGTGAACGAGCGCACGAGGATTTCCCGCGAACTGCATGACCTGCTCGGGCACCACCTGACCGCGCTGAGCCTGAATCTGGAGGTGGCCGGCCACATGACCGAGGGGCGCGCGCAGGAACATGTGCGCCAGGCGCACACGCTGGCGCGCCTGCTGTTGACGGACGTGCGCGAGGCGGTCAGCCAGCTTCGCGACAGCGGCGCCATCGACCTGGGGGCGGCGCTGGTCCCGCTGGCCGAAAAGGTCCCTTCACTGGCCATCCATATGGACATCGAGGAGCCCCTGACCCTCGAAGATCCGCACCGTGCCCATGTGTTGCTGCGGTGCACCCAGGAGATCATCACCAATGCCGTGCGCCACGCCGACGCCCGCAACCTGTGGCTGCATTGTCGGCGCGATGGGGCCAGGATACTGATCGACGCCCGCGATGACGGTGCCGGCAGTGGGCAGGTGGTCGCCGGCAACGGTCTGACCGGCATGCGCGAGCGCCTTTCCCAGTACGGTGGCGACCTGCGCATCGAGACACAGCCCGGGCGCGGCTTCTGCCTGCACATCGCGTTGCCCGTCATCGAGGCCATTCCCGGCCTCGCACCGCGTTCCCTTCCCCAACCCGAACCCACACCCGAGCTCAGCTCCGGAGGAACCCCGTGATCCGTGTCTGTCTGGTCGACGACCAAACCCTGGTGCGCCAGGGCATCCGTTCCCTGCTGGCGCTGGACGACGGCATCGAGGTGGTGGCCGAGGCCGCGGACGGCAAACAGGCCGTCGACCTGGTGCCCCAGGTCAACCCCGACGTGGTGCTGATGGACATGCGCATGCCGGTGATGTCGGGTCTGGAGGCGCTGCAGGCACTGGCCAGGACGGGCCAGCTTCCCCCCACCATCATCCTGACCACGTTCGACGACGACCAGCTCGTCCTTGCCGGGCTGAAGGCGGGCGCCAAGGGCTACCTGCTGAAGGACGTGTCGTTGGAGCAACTGGTCGGCGCCATCCGCACCGTGGCCGGCGGTGGCTCGCTGGTGCAGCCGGCCGTCACCCAGCGCCTGCTGTCCGGCCTGGAGCACATGCGCAACGAGTTCGTCAGCCTGGACCGCCCGGACCCGTTGACGGACCGCGAGACCGAGATCCTGCGGCTGATGGCCAGCGGCTTCTCCAACAAGGAGATCGCCAACTCGCTGGGCGTGGCCGAGGGGACCATCAAGAACCACGTCTCCAACATCCTCTCCAAGCTGGGCGTGCGCGACCGCACGCGGGCGGTGCTCAAGGCGTTCGAACTGCAGTTGGTCTGAGGCCGCCGGCAGGGTCCATTGCTGCAGCGCACAGGTGCGTCGCGGCCGCCGACGACCTCTTTCCATACGCCCCGGAATAGGGCGGCCAACCGGTGTCAGGTGGGCTGCCCGAAGGCTGCCAACCCTGCTAGGATGCGCGTTGCATTTTTTTCACGGCCGAGGCACCGGCCCCCGGAGACTCCTGAATGACCCGTTTGATCGAGTTCGTGATTGCGTTGGCGCTGG
>NZ_DATIGV010000052.1:0-17453 GCF_035481345.1 Hydrogenophaga sp.
TGCGCCCAGCGCCGCCGTGAGCGTCAGCACCATCAGCGCGTGCCCATGGGCGCTGGTGCGTGCCGGCGCGCCTTCGCCGCGCGGCAGCCCCGTCAGCAGTCCCATCACCAACGTCACGAACAGCGGCACCAGGTTGTAGAAGGCCGGTGGCACGCGCAGGCCGAAGTACACGATCAAGGGCAGCAGCAGGAGCAACGCGGGCCTTCGCCACGCGGCCAGACCGAAGGCCGCCAGCATGGCCGAGCCCAGCGCGGGGAAGAAGTCGCTGCGCAGGTAGTAGACGAACAGGCTGCCGTCGGCGCGCGCGGCGAAGCTCTGGCCTTGCAGCGACAGGCCCAGCAGCAGGTCCGCCAGCGGAAAGGGGTAGAACGCCGCGATGGCGCCGTGCAAGGTCAGCGCCATGCCCAGGCCGGGGATCGCATCGCGCCACAGCGCGCGCCAGCCCGCGCGGTCCAGCGTGAGCGCGGCGTGCGCAGCGGCGATCAGGAACACCGTGGGCTGCACCCAGGCCAACAGGCTCAGCGTCCAGGCCCATGCCCACAAACGGCCACGCGCGCGCAAGGCTTCGGCCAGCACCACCAGGGCGATGGCCAGCACCTCGGGGCGAAACATCAGCTTGGCCTGCAGGGCGAACACCACGAGAACGAACGCAGCGGCCACGAGCCGACCGTGCGTGCGCGCGAATGTCCACCACGCCAGCGCGGCTGTCCCGATCATCACCAGCGACAGGGCCACGAAGCTGCCTTCGATGGTGCACGTGGGGTTGAGCAGCGACAGCAGCCAGGGCCAGCCGATGCCGTGCCAGATGTATCGGTACGCGCCCGTCGGGTCGAGCGGGAAGATCGGCGTCTCGAAGCGCCCCGTGCCGCAGTGGTACTGCGCCACCGAGGCGAACAGCACGCCGTCGCCCACGGGCGCGGGCAACTGCAGGGCCAGAAAGAGCCACAGGCGCATGGCCACCAGGGCCAGGATCAGGACCAGGGCCAGCGGAGCGCCCCACGACAGCACGCGCGGCCATCCGGCGCCGACGGACGTCGTCGTCATGCTGCCTCCGCTATTTCGCGAGGCCGACGTCGCAAGCCGGCAGGCCGGGACATTGGCCAGATGGCAGACCTGCGTCGAGCACCAAGCGACCGAGCGGGCTCGGCCGAAGGGCACGCGCGCCAAAGTAGCTCGCGCCCAGGCGCGTGAGATGGACCCGGTCGGCGCTCAACAGATGCCCGTTCTCATCGGTGATGGGAATGCGGCCCGCACGGAGAACGGGCTCCATCAGAGGAATGAAATTGTGCGCGGGCACGGTGGCGATCAGGCGCGCTTCCTTGGCGATCGTGTCGGCCGTCAAGGCGTTCGTCAGCCCGCGCCGCTCTTCGTGCGCCCGCTGCATGATCCAATTGAGGTTGTAGCCAAAGTGTTTCGTCCCGACCACGAAGAGCTGCTTGCCCATCCCCTCGATCCACTCACGGTCTTCGTGAAAACAGGTGGTGTCGATGTCGCCACTGGCCAGCACGACGATGGTGGCCTGCTGCATCAGGCGCCGTGTGGCGTCGTTGGCGCTTTGCTTCATGCAGGAGTTGTTCACCGCGCTGTAGACCAGTTCGAGTCTGACGGAAGGCCGGGATTCGAGCACCATGTTCGCGAAATCGCGGGCGTAGCTGTTTCCCATGACCAGCATTCGTACGGGTGCTGCGGTGGTGAAGCTGTCCTTGGCCAGCCCATGCACCCGCATGTTGTACTGGATGTACATGTCAGCGTGTCGCAGATCGGCCCCGTCGTAGAGCCGCTGTGGTAGGCCGTTTTGCACGTGCAACGAAAGGCCGAGGGCCAGCACGGCCACACTTGCGACGGCCAGCCCGCCCATGGCGCGTGCGCGCGAAAGCCGCGCGGGCAGCCGAAACGGCTGTTCGACGCATCGCCAGGTCAACCAGGCCAGCACGAAGGTGAAAAGCACCATCGCGCCGTACCAGGCGCGATCCGGTGGCTCCTGAAACGCGATGCGCGAAAAGGCCATGAGTGGCTGGTGCCACAGGTAGGCGCTGTAGCTGATGAGGCCGATCGCAACGAGTGGCCGGACAGCGAGCAGGCGGGCCACCGGCGAACCCGGACGCGAGAAGCCCAGCAACAGACAGGTGCCCAGCACCGGGGCCAGACCTGGCAGAGCGGGTAGGCGCACCGTATGGTCGATGGCCCAGTAGCTCCACGCCAGCAGCGCGATTCCGGTCGACGACAGAGCCATTGCGCTGCGCAGACCGACGGCACTGTCGAAACGGCGTTGGGACATGGCGGTCAATGCGCCAAGAAGCAACTCCCAGGCGCGCGTGGGAAGCAGGTAGAACGCGGCGTTCGCGTTTCTTGTGCTGAGCCATTCGGCCAGGCCCAGACTTGCCAGCGTCAAGGCGGCGATCACCGTCCACGTGAGCCTCGCCGGGCGTCTGTTCAGAGCGAGAAGCAGCAGGGGAAAGAGCAGGTAGAACTGCTCCTCCACGCCAAGGCTCCAGGTGTGTAGCAGGGGTTTGAACTCCGATTCGAGATCCCAGTAGCCCGAGGTCATCAACAAGAGAATGTTGTTGGCAAACAGACTGGTGGCGACCAGCGATTGCCCGAAGTTCTCCAGGAATCCCGGCAGCATGAGCCAATAGGCCAGGACGGAACTCACCAGCATGACCACGACCAGCGCCGGCAGTATTCGGCGCGCGCGGCGTTCATAGAAACGAACGATGCTGAACGAGCCGTCGCTCAGTTCCCTGGTGAGAATCCCGGTGATCAGATAGCCGCTGATGACGAAGAAGACGTCGACGCCCAGGAAGCCGCCTGGCAGGAAGTCGAAGCCGGCGTGCAGCAGGATGACCGGCACAACGGCAAGCGCGCGCAAACCGTCGATGTCGGCGCGGTGGGGGGGTGGCGGTTTCATGGTTGAGGCGTCGGAAACGGTGCGGTTCACCACCCCAGTGTGTCGATGACCGCGTCCGCCCAGGCCTGCATGTTGGGCAGGTCCGGCAGTGGCTGATCAAAAAAGCCGTCTTCGCGCACGCGGCGCAGCATGGCCCGCAGCGCGCTGGCGAAGGCGCGCTCGCCCGATTCGGCGATCAGCACCCAGGGCGTGCCTTCCAGGATCTCCGACACGCCCGATTCGCGGTTGAGCACGACCGCGCTGTGCCGGTACAGCGCCTCGATCGCGGGCAGGCCGAAGCCCTGGCGCGCCGGCATCAGGAAGATGTGCGCCTGGCGGTACAGGGCCTCCAGTTGCTCATCGCTCACGAAGCCGTGGAAGCTCACGCGCTCGTGAATGCCCAGTTGCAGCGCCAGGGCCTGCAAGGCCTCGCGCTGCGGCCCGGCCCCGGCCACGTGCAGCCGCCACTCGCCCAGGTCGCGCTGGCCGTCCTCCTGCGCCAGGGCGCGCAGCATCCAGTCCACGCGCTTGCTGGCCTGCAGGCGGCACACGCTGAGCAGGTGCACCACGGCCTGGCTGCGCGCGGGGGCCGCGGCGCCGGTGCGGCCGTGGCCGCCCAGGTAGTGCACGCGCGCGGGCCGGCCATAGAGCTGGGCCATCTCGCGCGAGAGGGCTTCGGTGTTGGTGAGCAGTTGCTCGGCGCCGCGCACGCCGCGCCCCGTGGCCCGGTCGCGCAAGGCCCGGCGCAGGTTCAGCGGGTCCCAGAAGGGCGTGTGGGCCGGCGTGAGCAGGCTGTAGGTGTCGGGAATGCGCAGGTGGTAGCGGCGCGCGCCACTCAGGCCCGCGTGCAGCGCCGACTGGATGTTGAAGAGCACCGGCGTGGGCGAGCCCATCGCGTGCAGCCGCTGCAGGGCCGCGCGCAGGGCCAGGGCGCGCGCCAGGCCGGGGCCCGAGGGGCGCAACTGGTGCACCCGAAGCGGCAGCCGCGCGTGCCGCGCGAGGTCGATGTGGTCGCGGTAGCACAGCACGCTGTGCGGCAGGCCGCGCGCGTGCAGGCCCTCGCTGAGCGCGAGGATCACCCGTTCCTCGCCGCCGAATTCGACGAACTCGGGTTGGAAGATGACGGCCTCGCCCGCGGCGGGAAACGACGTGCCGCCCGCCGCAGGGTGGATGAACGCCGGCTCCGCCTTCATGGCGTGGCGCGGGCGGCGCCGCGCGCCTGGCCCGCGAGCAGTTCGGCCTCCAGGCCGCGCAGCACGGCCTCGCGGTCGATGTGCCGCTCGGCGTGTTCGCGCGCCAGCCGGCCCAGGGCCTCGCGGCGCGCCGGGTCGTCCATCAAGGCCTCGATCGCACGCGCCAGCGATGCCGCATCGCCCGGGGGCACCACCACGCCGCAGCGGCCCACCACCTCGGCCAGCTCGCTGCCCGCGCGGCAGGTGGCGATCACGGGGCGGCCACTGGCCAGCATGTTGGTCAGCTTGGACGGCAGCACCAGGTCCTCGGCCTCCACGCTTTGCGGCAGCAGGTGCGCGTCGGCCAGGCCCAGCAACTCGCCCAGGCGCTCCAGGGGCTGCAGGGGCAGCAGGCACAGGTTGTTCAGTTCGCGCGCGGCGGCCTCCAGCTCGACCTGCAGGGCGCCCTGGCCACAGACCACGAACACGATGTCGGGCCGGTGGGCCAGCGCGCGCGCGGCCTGCACCACCGTCTCCAGACCCTGCTTGGCGCTCCAGCTGCCGGAGAACAGCACCACGCGCGCGCCGCCCGGCAGGCCGAGTTCGGCGCGGTAGGCGCTGGTGCCGCGCAGCGGGCGCACCGCCTGCACGTCGGCCCAGTTGGGCAAACGCCTGGCGTTCGCCGGTGCCACGCCTTTGCGCAGCAGGTGCTCGTGCATGCGCCCCGAGATGGTGGAGACGGTGTCGAAGCGGCGCAGCAGCCAGGACTCCAGGCCCAGCGCGAGGCGGCGCATCGCGCCCGACCACAGGAAACCCATCTTCAGCGCCACGTCGACCTCGAAGTCCTGCACGTGCAGCCAGGCGCGCGCGCCGGTGGCGCGCGCGGTGAGCCAGCCCATGGGCGCGCACAGCAGCGCGGGCGCCACCACCATCACCACCTCGGGCCGCCAGGCCCAGTGGCGCAGCAGGCTGGGCATCGAGGCGATGGCAAAGCTCGCGAGGTGCAGCACGCGCCGCAGGCCGCCGGGGCGCGAGGGCACCCACAGCGGCGCGCGCCACACGCGCACGCCGCGCCAGGTGTCGTGCCGGTACGGCGGCCAGCGCCACGCCGGGTCCACGCGCCAGGCGGGGTAGTAGGGCGGGGCGCAGACCACGCGCACCTCGTGCCCCCGCGCGGCCAGCCACTCGGCCATCTCGCCCGAGTACTTGCCGATGCCCACGGGCTCGGGCGCGAAGTTCGCGCTGACGAGCAGGATCCTCATGGCTGGCGCGCGCCCAGGCCGTCGGGCGCGGTGGGCGCACCGGGCTCATCGGGGGCCTGTGGGGCAGCGCGCATCAACTCCCGGGTCTTGAGCTGGATCATGTACTCGTACATGCTTTGCAGCACCGCGTAGGTGAAGCCCGCGCGGCCGTCCAGGAAGCCGGCGCGCGCCACGTAGAGCAGCGCGAACTTGACCAGCGGGCGCAGCGGCAGGCGGTAGAACAGCTCCTTCTGGTGGAAGCGGCGCTCGTGGAAGTCCTTCGCCATGAAGGCCTTGGCGAGGGAGAAGCCCTCGTGCTGGCGGCGGTTCTCCACGATCTGGCGCGCTTCCAGCGTGCTGTAGCTGTTGTGGCGCTCCAGCCAGTGACTGATGCCCTTGCTGAAGGGGTAGTGGTCGAGGAAACCCGTGACCTGCCCAGCGGGGCCGTCGGGCAGCGACACGGGGTTGACCAGGCGCTCGTAGCGCATGCGCTCGGGGCGGAACAGGCGCAGGTAGAAGGGCGAGGTCTGCACGTGCTGCAGCCAGGTGCCGAGGAAGAAGTCGCGCCGCTGCACGCGAAAAGCCACGTGTTCGCCGGGCGCGGCCACCGCCGCGCGCACGGCGGCCACCAGCTCGGGTGTCATGCGCTCGTCGGCGTCGATGTAGAACACCCAGGGGTGCTTGAAGGGGATGTTCGCCAGGCCCCAGTTCTGGTGCGCGGCCCAGTTGTCGAAGGCGCGCTGGGTCACCGTGGCGCCGAACTCGCGCGCGATCTCCTGCGTGCGGTCGGTGCTGAGCGAGTCGTAGACGTGCACGTCGTCCGACCAGGCCACGCTGCGCAGGCAGCCGGGCAGGTCCTGCTGCTCGTTTTTCGTCAGCACGAGGATGGAGACCTGGGTCATGGCGATGCCTCTGTTTGGCGGGTGCTGACGCGTTGCGCGGGGTGCCCGGCCCACACGGTCCAGGGCTCGGCGATGCTTTTCATGACCACCGAGCGCGCGCCCACCACGCAGCCCGGCGCGATGCGCACGCCAGGGCCCACGAAGGCGTCGGCGCAGACCCAGGCGTGGGGGCCGATGTCGATGGCGCGCGCGACCAGCTGGAAGTTGCGCGAGTGGATGTCGTGCGTGCCGCCGCACAGGTGCGCGCCTTGCGACACGACGGCGTCGTGGCCGATGCGCAGCGGGCCCATGTTGTAGAGCGTGGCGCCGTCGCCCACACCCACGCGGTCGCCGATCTCCAGTTGCCACGGTGCCCAGATGCGCGCGCCCGGGTAGACGTGCACGTGCGCGCCCAGGCGCGCACCGAACAGGCGCAGCAGCGCGCGCCGCCAGGCGTGCGCCGGGCGCGGGCTGGTGCGAAACAGCAGCAGCCACACCGCACCCCAGGTGGCGCGCGCCACCCGGTTGCCCAGCGTGAACGAGGGCTGCGTGGCCGGGTCGTTGCCGGGCAGGATCATGGCGCGCTGCCGCTGGGCGCCAGGCGCGCCACCAGCACCATGCTCTTCCACAGGTAAGGCAGGCGGCCCACGCCGCCGAAGCGCACCAGCTCGAAGCCGTGCTGGCGCAGCAGTTCGGTGAGCGTGCGCCGGCTCCAGAACTTGATGTGCCCGCCGTGCCACAGGGCCGTGTGGTGGTGGTCCCATTTGTTCATGACGGCCAGCGCGAGGTTCTTGAGGTAGCCGTGGTACGGCGTGGTGAGCACCAGGTGACCGCCGGGCTCCAGCACCGCGCGCGCGAACGCGGGCAGCAGGTGCGGCGAGTACAGGTGCTCGATCACCTCGGTGGAGACCACGGCCTGGAAGCGGCCCTCGGCGTCGACCAGGCGCTGTGGCTCGTCCTGCACGCCCAGTCGGTGGAAGCGCAGCGCGGGGTAGCGCTCCTGCGCCAGCCGCACGCCGGCCTCGTCCTGGTCGATGCCGCAGACCGCGTAGCCGCGCCGCGCGAGTTCGCCGCAGAGGCTGCCGTTGCCGCAGCCAAGGTCGAGCACGCGGCGCACGCGCAGCGCGTCCAGCTCCTCGATCACGCGCGGGCCGATGTAGCCGCAGGAGGTGGGCCTGTCGGCCGAGTCCCAGCCGTAGTGGTCGACGACGTTGGTGTTCATGGTGAAACGAAGGGGCCTTGGGAGGGACCGTGCTGCGCGGCCAGCGACAGGATGGACTGCGCCATGGCGTCCACCGTGTAGCGGCTGGTGAAGAGATCGCGCGCGGCGGCCGACATGGCCTGGCGGTGGTCGGCGTCGAGCGAGAGCCAGCGCTGCAGCAGCCGCGCGGTGCCGCGCGCGTCGTCGTCGTCGACCAGGCCGGCGCCGGCCTGTTCCACCTCGCGCCAGATGTTGACCTTGTTGGAGATGAGCACTGGCAGGCCGCAGCCCAGGGCCTCGGCCACGGCGATGCCGAAGTTCTCCTGGTGCGAGGGCAGCACGAAGGCCTCGCAGGCGTGCAGCGCGCCCCACTTGTGATCGCCCTGCACCATGCCGAGCCAGTGCACGCGGTGCGCCACGGCACGCTCCTTGGCGCGCGCCTTCAGCAGGGCGAGTTGACCCCCCTGGTCGGGGCCGGCCATCACCAGGTGCAGGCCGGGGTGGCGGTGCGCCAACTGGCCGAAGGCGTCGATCAGCAGGTCGCAGCCCTTCTTCTCGTGCAGGCGGCCCAGGAACAGCAGCAGGCGCTTGCCGCGCAGCTCGGGGTGCTGGTCGAGGAAGCGCTGCGCGAGCGCCGCGCCATTGGCCGGCGGCGGGCGCGTGCCGTAGGCCACCACCTGCTCGCGCGCGCGGTACAGCCAGAAGGATTCGCGCGCGAGGCGGCGCTCCTCTTCACTGGTGAACAGCACCGCCGAGGCGTCGCGCAGCACGCGGTACTCGGCCCAGGGCCAGTAGAGCCACTTCTTCAGGTGCTTGAGCGGGTAGGCCTGCTTGAACCAGGGGTCGAGCATGCCGTGCGTGAACACCACGTAGGGCCGGCGCAGCGCGCGGTACACGCGCCAGGTGGCCAGGCTGTGGTACTGCCACAGGCCGTTGACCACGGTGAGGTCGTACTCGCCCGCGTGCGCGCGCAGCCAGGGCGCCAGGCGCGGGTTGAAACCGTAGTTGCCGCCCGTGGGGCCCAGGGCGTGCACGCGCAGCGGGTGCCCGGTGACGCTGGGGGAGGCGGGGTCGTCCAGCGTGACGAGGTCGACCTCGTGGCCGAGTTCGCGCAGGCGGATGCCGCGTTGGCGAACCCCCTCCATGGGGCCGCCGCCGTGGGCGTCGACGGTGGGAAGGACGTGCAGGAGTTTCATGGGATCAGCCCCGCAGGGCGGCCACGGCCGCCTGGTCGATGCCGTGGCGCGCGAGCACCTGGGTGTAGACGTTGAGGTAGGCGCGGATGGCGACCTCGGGCAGGAAGCGGCGCGACCAGGCGACGCAGGTGGCGCTGCGCCGCACGGCCTCGGCGGGCGGCGCGTCCAGCACCTCGGCCAGCACGCGCGCGCCGTCTCGGGCCCAGGCGCCGATGTCCTCGCCGGTGCCCAGGCGCGGCAGGTAGCGCGTGCAGGGGCCGCCGATCTCGTTCATCGGCGCGTCGTCGGTGGTGATGACCGGGCAGCCGCAGGCCTGCGCTTCCACGATGGGCCAGCCGAAGCCTTCCGCGTGGCTCGGGAAGAGCAGGGCGCGCGCCATGGTGTAGGTGGCCTGCAGGCTCTCGTGGTCGAGCCCGCGGGGAAAGAACACGCGGCCCTGCGTGGGCACCTCGGCCAGCGCCGCGCGCTCGGCCGCGCCGGGCGTCACGCCCACCAGCCACAGGGGCAGCGGGTCGGTGCGCTCGCGCGCGTAGGCCGCGTAGATGCGGATCACACCGGCCACGTTCTTGTACCACTGGCCCCCGCTGATGTGCAGCACGATGCCGCGCGAGGCGTCGGGCAGGCCGGCGCTGTAGAGCTGGCGCAGGGCGCTGGCCTCGGGCATGGGCGCGAACGCGGCGTTCAGGCCGTTGTGCACCACCTCGCAGCTCAGCGGGTCCACGCGGCCCAGGCGCAGCAGCTCGTCGCGCGTGCGCTGCGAGATGCAGATGAAGTGGCGCGCCTGCGAGAAACCCCAGCGGATGTAGCGCTGGTACAGCCGCCCGGTGAAGCGCGTGGGGTTGCGCGGCTCCTCGCCCAGCGCGCTGCGCAGGGCCAGCAGGTCGTGCACGTGCAGCACCAGCGGGCGCTGGCGCAGCGCCGGCACCCAGGGGCCCAGGGCCTGGTCGGTCAGCACGAACAGGGTGTCGGGCGGCTGGCGGTGCACCTGCCCGCGCAGCCAGCGCGGAAACAGCAGGTACTGGTCCACGTAGCCCGCCCACTTGGCCAGCGGCGTGCCCGCGAAGCGGTGGTGCCAGCGCGGCGCGGGCGACCACAGCTCCACGTCGTGGCCCATGGCCTCGTAGGCGCCCTGCAGCATGCGCGCGAAGCGCGGCATGCTCTGCGAGGCCATGAAGGCGGGGTGGGTGATGAGGACGATGTGCATGGCTCAGGTGGTCCGCATGGTGGGGCGGGCGGATGACACGGCGGTGGCGCGCGGGCGCACGTGCAGGCCGCTGGCCAGCCAGGCGTTGAAGCGGCAGAAGGTGGCGACGACCAGGAAGATCACGATGCCCTGCGGCAGGTAGCGCAGGTACCAGACGACCCAGCCGTGCACGGATTCGCCGGTGATGCCGCCCAGGAACAGCTCCCACAGCGACAGCATGCCCACGGCCGACACCAGCACGCTGCCGTCGGCGCGGCGCGCGGCCAGCAGGTCGAGCAGGGCGAAGGCGGCCAGGCACAGCAGGGCGTAGATGGCCAGGTAGGCGGGCCCGAGCAGCGCGACGCCGTGCGCCACCATGGAGCCGGTGCGGTAGCCGCCCAGCGGGCCGCCGTGGGCCAGGTGCGCGAGCAGGTCGCCCGTGGAGTACTGGTGGTCGCGCTTGTCCAGGCCGATGCCGAGCTTGTTGATGACGGGCTGCGGCAGCGTGAGCACGAACAGGTCCAGCGTGCGGCGCGCGAGCTCGGCGCGGTCGCCATCGGTGAAGGTGGCGGCGAAGGTGAGCGAGTTGTCGTGGAACTTGGTTTCCACCACCCGCGCGAGCAGCGGGTTGTCGAAGTAGCGCTCGTCGTACTGCTGGCGCACGCGCGCGGCGCGGTCGGCGCGTTCGGCGGCCAGCACCTCGGGCTGGCCGAAGGCGCGCCAGGTCTCGCGCACCATGTCCACCGCGTTCACGCTGCCGCGCAGCTTGCGCGCCACCACCATGGCGGTGGCCAGGTCGCTCACGGGGATGGCGATGGCGCCGAGCAGGGCCAGCACCAGCGCGGTCTGGCCCACGCGCGCCCAGCGCACCGGCTCGCGGCTGCGCAGCAACAGCAGCAGCGCGAACAGCGACACCGTCATGAAGCCCGACAGCATCACCCCGCGCGAGTTGGCCGCCAGGCCCAGCAGCACCACCAGCAGCGCGAAGCACACCAGGTGCACGGCCTGGCGGTGCCAGCGGCAGTAGGCCTGGCCGAACTGCAGCACGTACATGGGGATGAGGAAGGGCGCCCAGGTGAGGAAGGCCATGCCCTGCAGCGTCTTGGCGAACACGCCCTCGCGCCCGGCGCCGATGACGAAGGCGATGAGGCCGAGGTAGCCCATGAACCACAGCGTGCCGGTGCCGGGCGGCGTGTACAGGCCCACGCGCTCCAGCCAGGTGCGCAGGGTGGACGGCCGCGCGCCGCCCGCCGGCGCGAAGACCCAGCGGTAGAAACCGTGCATGCCGATGGCCACCACCAGGAAGGCGGCCAGCCACAGGAAGGTGCCGACGGGCTGGCGCAGGTTCTCGCTGATGGGCACGAGAAAGGCCGACTGGCCGATCAGCGCGCCCATCTGCGTGGTGACGCCGAAGCCCAGCAGGGCGAAGCTGGACACCGGGTGCGTGTGGAGCGCGGGCGTGCCGGCCAGGTAGGCCAGCAACGCGAGCGAGGCGGCGAACACGGTGCAGGCCGAGGCGAGGTTGGTGGTGTCGAAGCCGATCGCCATCTGCACCAGCAGCGCCAGCGCGCAGGCGGCGAACAGGGCGATCTGCACCAGGCCGCCGTAGGTGAGCGTGGGACGAGGGACGTTCACGCCATCCCTCCGCCTTGCCGGCGCAACCGTGCGCCGAAGCGGCCCAGGCGTTGTGACAGCCAGGCCCGTTGTTCCGGCGGCAGTTGCCGCGCGAAGCCCGCGAACAGCAGGGCGCTCAGCGCCATCGCGGCCGACACGGCGGCCGCGCGGTCGCCGGGGTGGGTGGCGATCCAGCCCATGGCGGCGGCGCAGACCAGCACCTTCGCGAGCGCGAAGCGGAACAGCGCCGCGGGCCAGGCCAGGCCCTGCTCGCGCAGCCAGGCGGCGGCGCGCGACACCGTGAGCGCCATCACTGCCAGTTCCACCGCCACCAGCACCCCGGCGATGCCGAGCAGGCCCATGCGCCCGTCCAGTGCCAGCACGCCCAGCACCGTGGCCAGCGCCGCGAAGGCCGCCAGCGCCAGTTGCGTGCGCAAGCGGTTCTGGCCGAGCAGGATCGCATCCGCCGGGCGGGCGATGGCGAACAGCAGCAGCGCGGTGGAAAAACCCGCGAACACCGGCGCGTCGAAGGCCAGCTTGCCGTGCGTCCACAGCTCGAAGAGCGCGGGTGCCAGGGCCTGCAGCACCACCAGCGCCGGGCCCAGCAGGAACACCAGCGTGAGCCACAGGAAGGCGAAGGTGCCGACGATGGCGGCCTGCTGGCGCTCGCGCAGGAAGCCCATGAACTCGGGGAACACCGGGTCGGTGACGGTGGCGATGCCTTGCAGCGAGAGGTTGCTGGCCGTGCGCAGCGTGGTGAAGGCCACCGCCGCGCCCACGCCCAGCAGGCCGCCCACCAGCACGCGCAGGCCCTGCTGGCGCAGCAGGCCGCAGGCGTAGCTGGCGCCCAGCAGGGTGGAGGCGCGCAGGTTGCGCCAGCCCAGGCCCCAGTCGGGCGCTTGCAGGTGCACGCCGTGGCGGCGCGCCAGGCGCCACAGGTCGGCCTGGTAGAGCGCATTCACGGCGAGGTGCGCGCCGGCCAGCGCGCAGGCCGTGGGCCACAGGCCCGCGCCCAGCAGCACGGCCGCGGCCGGTGCCAGGCCGCCCACGGCCTGCACCGCCACACCCCACCAGGCGCCGCGCGCGAAGTGGCCCAGCGCGCTGGCCAGGCGGCCGTACAGGCCGCTGGTGCTCACGCCGAGCCAGATGGCGGTGCTGACCAGCAGCAGGCTGACCAGGGCTTCGTTCATGAGGCCGGGCGGCAGCGCCTCGGGCGCGGTGAACAACGCGGCCAGCGTACCCAGTGTGGCGAGCGCGGCGAGCACCAGCAGCTCCAGCAGGCCCAGGCCCAGGCTCCAGGGCAAGGCGGACGACAGCAGCCGGCCCAGGCCCGCGCCGTCGCCGCGCGGCACCTGCAGCATGCGGTTGCCCACCATGTTGTGGTGCGCCAGGCTCAGGACGTTGACGAAGGCCGTGGCGGCCAGCACCACCAGCCAGCAGCCGTACTGCGCCAGCGACCAGTGCGACAGGTACAGCGGCACCAGGCCGATCTGCACCAGCACGGTCAGGCCGATGCGCGTCCACGACGCGAGGCTGCCCGAGAGAACGCGCCTGGCCACGCCCACGGCTCGCTCCTCAGGCCGCGCGCAAGCGCGACAGCGCCTGGGCGTAGGCGCGGGCCACGCCCAGCGGGTGGTGGCGCTGCGCCGCGCGCTCGCGCGCGCGCAGCGCCAGTTCCAACAGGTAGGCGCGGTCGTTGAGCAGGCCCATCAGGGCCGCGCCCAAGGCGTCGGCGTCGCCGCTGGGCACCAGGGCGCCGCAGCGCCCGCCGTCCAGCATCTCCTGGCGCGGCAGGTCGTCGTCGGCCAGCACCGCGCAGCCCGCGGCCATGGCCTCCACGAACACCAGGCCGTAGGACTCGTGGTGCGGCACCATGCAGTACAGGTGCGCCTCGCGCATGAGGGCCTGCACCTGCTCGCGCGGCAAGCGGCGTTCGTGGCGCAGGGCCTTGAAGCGCTGGCAGCCGGGCGTGTCGCGGCTCACGATGACGGCGCGCACGCGCCGCGCCTGCAGCGCGTCGGCGTGCGCGTCCAGGGCCTCGCACAGCGTCTCGATGCCCTTGCGCCGGCCGTCCGCGCCGACGAAGAGCAGCAGCGTCTCCTCGCGCGCGAACTTGGCGCGCACGGCCGCTTCGTCGAGCACGCGCAGGTGCGGCAGGAAGAAGGGCAGGGTGAGGGCGCGCGCGCGGTCCTGCGGTCGCTGCTCCAGGTAGAGCTCGCGCATGGTGTCGGTGTGAAAGTGCAGCAGGGCCGCGCGGCCCGCGCAGGCGTCGACGACGCGGGCCTGCGCCTCCAGGAAGTCCGGGCCGCGCGCGAGCACGCGGCGCAGGCTGGGAAAGCCGGTGGTGGCCATCAGCGGCGGCGCGCGGCGCCGGCTCGGCAGCACGATGCCGCGCAGGTCGCTGCCGTACTGGTAGAGCACGTCGCTGCCGAGCTGGGCATTGGCCAGGCGGATGCGCGGGAAGGGCAGCGGCGCGCCCAGGCGGCGCGCCACGAAGTTGGCGTTGCAGCGCAGGCTCTGCCAGGGGCCGGGCACGAAGCCCACGTCCAGCGAGTCGTCGAAGGCGCTCAGGCGCGCCATGTCGAGCACGCAGGCGTGGTCGGTGTTGTGGCGCTGCACGTTCCACGCGGCGTTGAGGATGCCCACGCGCAGCGGCGCGTCCAGCGCGAGGCCGGGGGCGGCGGTCGGGGCGACGCCGTTCACGCCGCCGCCTCCTGCGCCTCGCGCGCGCCCACCGGTGCGGCGTCCAGCGCCGCGTCCACGATGCGCTGCATCACGCGCTCGTTGCGGTGCCCGTCGCGCAGGAAGCGCTCGTGTCCGGCCCGTGCGATGCGGGCGCGGCGGCCCTCGTCGGCCAGCGCGGCCCGGCAGACCTCGGCGCACTCGCGCGCGTCGCTCCAGAACAGGGCTTCTGCGCCTTCGCGGTACATCGACTGGTGTTCGCTCGTGCGCTCGGCGCACAGCAGGCCGCCCAGCGAGGGGATCTCCAGCGAGCGCGTGGTGTGGCTGTCGCGGTTGTCGCGCGAGAGCAGGCCCAGGTTGATCCGCGCGCACTGCAGGGCCCGGGCGTAGTCGTCGCCGCTCAGGGCACCGCCCGCCCAGTGCGCGCGCAGCCGCTCCCATTCGGGTGCCTTGTGCCAGTTGGGCCCGCGGATGGTGAGCGGCACGCCACGCGCCACGAGATCGAGCAGGAAGGGGCCGCGCTCGGGGAACCAGGAGCCCAGGAACAACACCTCGCTGGTCCAGGCCAGTTCGTCGATGGCGCTGATGCGGCGGGGCGCGTGGTTGAGTTCGTCGGCGCTGCGGAACACGCGCATCACCCGCCGCGCGCCCAGGCGCTGCAGTTCGGGCAGGTTCTCCTCGCGCACCACCACCAGCAGGTCGTAGTGCGGCGCGGCCTGTCGGTAGGCCTCGAAGCGCGGGCCGTCGCGCGGGCCGGTGGGGTCGTCGATGTTGTAGTTCACCACGCGGCGCGCGTGCCGGCGCAGCCGCTCGATCACGGCCGGCGTGACCCATTCGCCGCCGTCCACGTGGCACAGGTCGAAGGCGCGGTCGTGCAGGGCCTTGGCCAGCGCGGCGTCGACCCGGCGGCCGAACCAGTGGCCGCCCACGTGCCAGGTCCAGCGGTCGACCCAGCGCGAGGGGGGCAGCAGCTCGCGCAGGCTCAGGTGCTCCACGTTGGCGCCCAGGCGGCGCAGGGCATTGGCGCGGTCCAGACAGGTGCCGCTGCGCGGGCCGAGGTAGAGCACGTCCATGCCATCGACCTCAGGCCGCGTCGCTTGGCGACGTGGCGAACACCACCTCGTGCACGTGGCGCAGGCCGTCCTCCAGTCCGATGCGCGCGCGAAAGCCCAGCGCGTTCAGCCGGCTCACGTCCATCAGCTTGCGCGGCGTGCCGTCGGGCTTGCTCAGGTCGTGTTCGATGAGGCCGTCGTAGCCGACCACGCTGGCGATGGTCTCGGCGAGTTCGCGGATGCTGATGTCCTCGCCCACGCCGATGTTGATGAGCGGGGGCTCGAAGCGGCCGGTGACGGCTTCGTCGCTGCCCAGCAGGCCATCGAAGCGGTCGTCGTCCAGGTTCATGAGGAAGAGGCAGGCCTGCGCCATGTCGAAGCTGTGCATGAACTCGCGTCGGGGTTCGCCGCTGCCCCACAGGGTCACGCGGGGCGCGCCGTTCACGCGCGCCTCGTGGAACTTGCGCAGCAGGGCGGGGATGACGTGGCTGCTCTCGAGGTCGAAGTTGTCCTCGGGCCCGTAAAGGTTGGTGGGCATGGCCGCGAGGAAGCGCGTGCCGTGCTGGCGGTTGTGGCTCCAGCACATCTCGATGCCGGCGATCTTGGCCAGGGCGTAGGCGCGGTTGGTGGGCTCCAGCGGACCGGTGAGCAGGTACTCCTCGCGCAGGGGCTGCGGCGCCAGGCGCGGGTAGATGCAACTGGAGCCCAGGAACAGCAAGCGCTTGACGCCGGTGCGCCAGGCCTCGTGGATCACGTTGGTCTGGATCTGCAGGTTGTCGCGGATGAAGTCCGCCGGCTCGCGCTGGTTGGCCAGGATGCCGCCCACGCGCGCGGCCGCGAGGAACACGTGGTCCGGCCGGGCCTTGTCGAAGAAGGCGGCCGTGGCCACGGGGTCGCGCAGGTCCAGTTCGTCGCGCGTGCGCAGCAGCAGGTGCGTGTGCCCGGCGGCGCGCAGGGCGCGCACGATGGCCGAGCCCACGAGGCCGCGGTGGCCGGCAACGAAGATGCGGGCGTCGCGGTCCATCACTCTTCGTAGGCGTAGGACGGGAAGCCCGCGAGCTTGACCATCGCGTCGCGCCGCGCGATCTGGAAGTCGGTGAGCACCATTTCGCGCACCAGCGTGGCCAGGTCGGTCTTGGGCACCCAGCCCAGTTGCTCGCGCGCGCGGGTGGGGTCGCCCAGCAGGGTTTCCACCTCGGTGGGGCGGAAGTAGCGCGGGTCCACGCGCACGATCACGTCGCCTTCGTTCACGCGCAGGTCGGTGCGGCTCACCGAGGCCACCACGCCGGCCTCGTCCACGCCTTCGCCGACCCAGCTCAGGGTGATGCCCAGTTCGCTCGCGGCCATCTCGACGAACTGGCGCACGCTGTGCTGCACGCCGGTGGCAATGACGAAGTCCACGGGCTGGTCCTGCTGCAGCATCAGCCACTGCATCTCGACGTAGTCGCGCGCGTGGCCCCAGTCGCGCAGGGCGCTCATGTTGCCGAGGTAGAGGCAGTCCTGCAGGCCGATGGCGATGCGCGAGAGGCCGCGCGTGATCTTGCGCGTGACGAAGGTTTCGCCGCGCAGCGGGCTTTCGTGGTTGAAGAGGATGCCGTTGCAGGCGTACATGCCATAGGCCTCTCGGTAGTTCACCGTGATCCAGTAGGCGTAGAGCTTGGCCACCGCGTAGGGGCTGCGGGGGTAGAAGGGCGTGGTCTCCTTCTGCGGAATCTCCTGCACCTGCCCGTAGAGCTCGCTGGTGGAGGCCTGGTAGAAGCGGCAGGTTTTCTCCAGGCCGTGCAGGCGGATGGCTTCGAGCAGGCGCAGCGTGCCGATGGCGTCGGTGTCGGCGGTGTACTCGGGGGTTTCGAAGCTCACGGCGACGTGGCTCATGGCGCCGAGGTTGTAGACCTCGTCCGGGCGGATCTGGCCGACCAGGCGGATGAGGTTGCTGCTGTCGGTGAGGTCGCCGTAGTGCAGCACCAGGCGGCGATCGGCTTCGTGCGGGTCCTGGTAGAGGTGGTCGATGCGGTCGGTGTTGAAGGAGGAGGCGCGCCGCTTGATGCCGTGCACGCGGTAGCCTTTGGCGAGCAGCAGCTCGGCGAGGTAGGCGCCGTCCTGGCCGGTGATGCCGGTGATGAGTGCGGTTTTCTGGCTCATGGCGCGAGGGAGGCGTTGGTGGCGTCGGGTTGGCGCAGGCCGGCGAAGCGGGCGCGCACGGCGGGGTCGATGGCGCCGACGAGGGCGTTGGCGAAGTCGGCCTGGACCTGGTGGGCCTTCGCCGTGTCGCGGTCGATGGAGGAGACGCGGACCAGCATGCCGTCGGGGATGCGGCCGCGCAGGCCGTAGCGCAGTTCGGTGA